>PLHP01000037.1 GCA_003138955.1 Acidobacteriaceae bacterium
TTGATTGTCGCCGGCAGAGCGGGAGCGGGCATCGGCGCGGAGTTGGGATCGATGAAGGTTACAGAGCAGATCGATGCCATCGAGGCATCGGCAGTAAACCCCTATAGGCTACTGGCGGCGCCCCGCATTCTGGCTTGCATCCTGATGCTGCCTTTGCTGACCCTCGCTGCCGACCTATGCGGCCTGCTCATGGGCTGGGTCACGCAGGCCCTGGTTGAGCCGCTCTCGTTGCGCCAGTTCATCGATAGCGGTTTCAAGGGCGCCGATTTCAACGATTTTCTGCCCCCCACGTTCAAGACCATGGTGTTTGGCCTGATCATTGGGCTGATCGCGTGTTTTCAGGGCATGCGGACAAGGGGAGGCGCAGCGGGCGTGGGCCGTGCGGCCACGAGCTCGGTAGTGTTGTCCTCGCTGTTCGTGATTTTGGCCGATGTCGTACTGGTGAAGCTCATTCTCATATTTTTTCCGTGAACATTTTCGCGTGAAGATCGACTAAGCAGCTCGTAAAACTAGTATGGACACCATGGATCAAGTTGCGGTGAAGCCAGGAGAAGCAGAGCAAGAAGGCAGTGCGTCAGTTATCGCCGTCGAGGACTTACATAAGTCCTTTGGAAGTCAAAAGGTTTTGAACGGGATCAGCCTGACCGTGAACCGCGGCGAAACCCTGGCGGTGCTGGGGCGCAGTGGTACCGGTAAGAGCGTATTGCTGAGGCTCATCATCGGCCTGGAGAAACCTGACTTGGGATCAATTCGCATCCACGGTCAAGACATCGACGGCCTGGCTCTCGACCAGCTCGGCGAAATTAGAACGAAAATGGGTTTTCTGTTTCAGCACGCCGCGCTCTACGATTCGCTGACCGTCGAGCAGAACGTGGCTTTTCCGCTGCAGCACCATAAGAAAGAGATGCCGGCATCTGAGAAGTGCGCCCGGGTGCGGCAACTACTGGAGGAAGTGGGCATGGAAGGCGCCCTTCAGAAAATGCCTTCGGATATATCGGGCGGTATGCAGAAACGAGTAGGGCTAGCGCGTGCGCTGGCGTTGGAGCCGGATATTCTGCTGCTCGACGAGCCCACCGCTGGTCTCGATCCCATCAGTTCCGCGGAGATCAATGATTTGGTTCTCAAGCTTCAGGCGGAACATCACATGGCATCCATCGTGGTGACTCACGATCTGCACAGCGCCAAGACGATTGCGGACCGTCTGGCCCTGCTCAATGAGGGAAATGTGGTGATCGAAGGCAGCTTTGAAGAACTGCAGAAAAGTGACGACGGGTTTGTCAGGGAATTCTTAAGGTATTCGTAGGAGGATATATGTCGAGGGCGGCGCGGTTAGGAGCTTTCATCGTTGTGACACTGGCAATACTAGTGGCCGGTGTCTTCATCATCGGAAGCAAGCAGTATCTCTTCAGCTCGACGTATGAATTGAAGGCGCAGTTCGACAACGTCGTGGGCCTGGACGCCGGAGCCGATGTGCGGGTGGGTGGGGTTCACAGTGGAACGGTGAGCAGCATCGTGTTGCCCCACCATCCGGGCGAAAAGGTCACGGTAGTCATGGAGGTCGGCAAGTCGACGCACGAGATCATCAAGCAAGACTCCGTGGCCACCATCGAAACCGAAGGGTTGTTGGGCAACCAGTACCTGGCGATCTCGTTTGGATCCGCCGGGAAAGCGGACGTGCGAGACGGCGATATGATCGCCAGCCAGCCGCCACTCGAAATGTCAGACCTGCTGCAAAAGACGAGCGGCCTTCTGGATAGCAGCCAGCAAGCCATTGCGAACACCACTCGGGCGACGGCGAATCTACAGTCGATCAGCGCCAAGATCGATGCCGGTCAGGGAACCGCCGGAGCGCTGGTCAACGACAAACAGCTCTATACCAACCTCGAACAGACGACGAGCACCATGCATGACACGATGCTCCAGGCGCAGGCAGGGGTTACCGACTTCCAGGAGAATATGGAAGCCATGAAGCACAACTTCTTCATGCGGGGGTTTTTCAAGAGCCGCGGCTACGAGGATTCCGGCGAGCTGGCAAAGAATGAGATCGAACGGCTGCCGCAAGGCACACCGACAAAGGAGTTCACCTATTCCGCGCAGCAGCTTTTCGATAAGCAGGATTCGGCCAAGCTGAAGAATCAGAAATCTCTAAATGCGGGCGGCGAGTTCCTGGCGAATAATCAGTTTGGATTTGCGGTGATCGTGGCGTCCGCGGGCATGGAAGGCGATACCCAGAAGGACCTGGTGCTGACGGAAGCCCGGGCCATGGTGGTGCGCGAGTATCTGGTCGAGAACTTCGGATTCGATGATAGCCAGCTCAAAACTCTGGGGATGGGCAAGCAGGCTACGGACGCGAAGCCGGATGCCGGCTGGGGCACGGTACAGATTTTCATTTATCCAGCCGGGACCGAGATTCCGCCTAACAAGTTAACGCCTGCGGGTATCGCATCCAAAACCGCCCCAGACCAACCGGCTCAGGCTGTAGCGGCGGCCACACCGAAACCACAGTAGTGGTTGCCGTGACCGCGAAAACAGGGATGCGCCGCCCACTGTTCATTTTTGAACAGCTTTTGCCATTCTGTACTTCGATAATTACGGAGAAGCTTCGGCTGTACTTTCGTCAAGCGGCGTAACGGGAACTTTCCCGCAGCGCCGGTACTCGGCGCCGGAACTTTGGCTCATGCGAAAGAACATATTGAGGACGGCCCGCAAGTGTTGGCCGGCCCAGAACGGGTGGAAATGCCATGGACGGAGACATTCAAGCCGCGGGGAAACTTCTGGCGGAACTGCGGGAGTCCTATCGGCGCCTGCCACAAAATATTCAGGCTCACGTCGCGTGCCTGTTGCGCGAGAGCACGCTGCTGACACAACCCGGTAACAAGTGTGTGAGCTGACACTCCGCGCAGCGGGGCAGTCATCAGCATTTTCAAAGCTCACTTGCGAAACTCTTAACTTACTCGCGCAGCCATGAGCTTTCGCTAGCGTCAAAATATCAGTCTGCCGTACGCAGCGCGGTTTGTCTTCGCGGTTCGGGCGGCTGCCGGATCAAGAAAGCCTCAAGAATGTTTGTACGCCACAGGGAACGACACCGCACCGGACGCACCGGCTGGCTACGCGCGGCGGTGTTGGGCGCAAACGACGGCATCCTTTCAACCGCAAGCCTGGTGCTTGGGGTCGCAGCGGCGCATGCAACTCACAGCAACGTGTTGGTTGCGGGAGTCGCCGGCCTGGTGGCTGGGTCGATGTCGATGGCTGCCGGGGAGTACGTTTCTGTCCACTCCCAGGCCGACACCGAAAAGGCCGACCTGGCGCTGGAGCGCGCGGAACTTAAAACAGACGACAAGGGCGAACACAAGGAACTGATGGCCATCTACGTCGGTCGCGGGCTCAAACCTGCGCTCGCGAAAGAGGTGGCCGAGCAGTTGATGGATCATGACGCGCTCGGCGCGCACGCCCGCGACGAACTCGGCATCTCCGAAACTTTCCGCGCGCGTCCGATTCAGGCTGCACTGGCATCGGCTGCCGCCTTCGCGGTCGGAGCCGCCATGCCGCTCGTGGTCACTGCCCTGGCCCCGGTGGCGGTTTTGATCCCTCTTGTCTCTGGAACTTCACTGCTGTTCCTCGCGCTGCTGGGCGGGTTGGCGGCACGCGCGGGTGGCGCCGGAGTGACGATGGGCGCGATCCGCGTGACGTTCTGGGGTGCGCTCGCCATGGCGTTGACCGCGGGCGTCGGGTCGCTGTTCAGAACCGTTGTGTGAGCCGGGCCAAGCGGCGGCCGGCGCGGTATCAGCCGCCGGCGTGGGCGGCTTTTTTGTTGGACTCGCGAGCGGCGACGCTGAGTTCTTTTTCGATGGAAGAGAAGCGCTGAAAGACTTCGTGCAGCCGCAGCGCCATGTTGCGGATGGTATCGGCTTGCGCCAACACGGTGGCAGGCAGTCCGGGCTCGAGGACCAGAAGTTCGGCGTTGCCGAGCACGGTGGTAAGAGCGTTGTTGACGTTGGTCCGCATCTCGACCATGTAGCGTCCGAGAGTGGCCTCGGCTTGGGCGGCGGCGCAAACTTTCTCGGCTTCGCGGGCGCAGGACTCGGCTTGGCGGCGGCGCAGAATTTCGCGTCCGACGAGGCCAGCGATCGCCGGCCAGAGTCCGGGTTCGCGACGCAACTCGAGAACGGCCCCGTGAAGGTTATAGAAATCGAGCGTGGCATCGGAGTGAACGATGATGGCAGGCTTGCCGGCGGCGGCGAGGGACTGCTTCAGGGCTTTATTCCGATCGTTCCTGTCGTCCCTATCGTCCTTATCGTTTTTGTCTTGCCTGCCGTCTTTGTTCTTTTCAACCGAAGAAGCGTCGGCAATGGCGAGGTCGTAGTGGCTGCCCTTGAGGTCGCGAGAAAAGCCTTCGTCGAGCACGATGAATTCCGGAGCAAATTCCGGACCATGGGAATGGGGAGCGGGATCCTGGGGCCAATTGGAGGTGACCTCCCGCGAAAAGGCGGGGTCGCTGGCAAGGATCAGGACGGTCGGGCGATAGATGCTCATCGTCGCTTTCTGGCTCGGCAAGTTGAGTTCGAACTCGCTATCGCCTCGGCGGCCGCTGTTGATTTTGCGGCGCTTACGGCGCGGCTGAAGCCGCGCTTCTTCAAAACAAAGTCGAAACCCCCGCGGCTCGGCAATTTACTCTGGCGTTCCACCGCCCGAATTTGCGGAAGCGGCGGCGGCGTTCGCGAGCAGATTTTTGCGCTCCCCGTTCTGGAGTGCGTCGTCGACGGCCGCCCGGAGATCGACCAGCATGCGCAGCGGCTGGCCGGAGGAGTATTCGGCGTGAAACATTACCTTCCAGGACTGGCAGATCATGCGCAGACGCGCGATCGGTTCTTCGGCGGAGAATTGCGCACGGCGGCAATCGATGCTGGAGACGCCGCGGCGTTCGAGTTCGCGCAAGCCGTCGTGGATGGCGTTGAGATCGCCCTGCATGAGACGGAAGAATATCCGCCGGATCATGAAGCTGAAACGGGCAAAGGCCACCATGGCCGCGGGCTCAAAATAGCGGGCCGCGTTTTGCGTCTTGAGCTTGCGCCCCTGCTCGAGGACGCCGCTGTGCAGCAGCTCGCTAAGGCGGCTACAACGCGCCGCCGACTGCATGATGGTCTCCAAAAAACTCAACCAGGAGGGAAGCTCCGGCGGTTGCGGCCCGAGCACGGGTTCGAGCACCTGGGCGACGTAGTCGAGGTCCACGTCGGCGTCATCCAGGCCGGAGGGCGCGCACAGCGAAAAATACTGCACGAGCAGGAAATCCGTTTTGTCGCGATCACTCGCGGACTTCGCGGTCTTCTGCAGGTGATGCAGGAGAAGATGGCGCAGCGCGGCTTCGTTGGCCAGGGGCGTGGTCTGTAGAAACTGGCGCAACTGGTGCACCTGAATCTTGGCGTCGATTTGCTCGAACCAGGCGGCGGCGTGCTCGACCGACTCGGGCGAGGCCGAGAAGCCCTCGCCATCATTGATATCGATGGGGCAGGGTGTAACCTCAATCACAAATTCGCGCACGAGGGCAGAGTAAATGGGTGACAGGGCGCGGAGCGTCGCTCCCTGATCTTCTAGTGAAGGCTCGGGTGAAGGCTGGAAAGGAGGTTCGGTGGAAGCAGTCATGATTTTACAATCCAATTGGGAACAGGTTTGAGGAAACGGGCGGCAACCACCGTCCATTCCGGTTTATATTGAACCGCAACCACGGAGGCTTCGGCGTGCAGCGAGCCGTCTTTGCTTTCGACGAGGACGTTATCGGCGAAATCCAGAGGGCGGTCGACCACAAATAAAACTTCCTGCGGCGTGCCGAACTCGATGACGGTTTCTTGAAAAAAGACGGCCTTGTTTTCGCGGGCGCTGACATTGCCGTTGCCATTGCCCGGGTTGCGGCTGAGCTTGATGGGAATCCGCACCGGCGTGGCGCCGGGAAAGAATCGGGCCAAGCGGCTTACGATGTCGGCTTCACGAGCGCGAGCAGTTGCCTGGTGGGACACTTCAAACACCTCAATCCCGGGGAGGTGGAGCAGGCGAGTATCCCCTCTTCCCGGTTTGGAAGAGCTGCGGGGAAACTCGCTCTGCTTTATCGGCATTCAGTGGTGCACCTGCGCCACCAAAAACTTGAAGGTCATGCACCTAAGAACAAGTGAAACAACGACAGGTAGTTAACGGCGTCGAGTTGTGGCGGAATGGGTTCGTTTCCTGGGGCTTGGGGAAAGAGCGTCTCAGAATGACACGATCGTCTCAGTTCGCGCATTCCCCGGACCCCGTGAGAGCTGGGTCGTCCCTCCGGGACTTAACTTATTTAGATACCTTTCCCAGCGCTGAAGCGCTGGGCTAAGCTCGGTCGTCCCTCCGGGACTTGGATCATTTGCTGCACTTTCCCAGCGCTGAACGCTCCACCCCATCACGCCAAAACCGGGCGTGATGGGGGCCCCGGGCTGAGCTAAGCAGGTTCGCCCCTACGGGGCTGGGATTCCCGTGTGCTTCGCTGGGGGACGAGCTGCGCTCGGCTGGTACAGCCGGGGGCGGCTGTCCCTACGCAACCCTTTTGCGACGAATGTGTCCGTCTCCACACGAACTGCGGCGGATTTATTGCAGGGTGGTTGACTCGGGAGGCTCTTCCCGGGCGCCTATGTGGTAACGCTTTAGTTTGCGATAGAGGGTGGCGCGACTGATGCCGAGCATTTTACCGGCTAGAGCTTTGTCTCCGTTGACCTGGGAGAAGACGCGCGCGATGGTGGCGCGCTCAATGTCTTCGAGATCGGTGGCGCGCAGGTCGCGGCCGGAAAATTCTTGCGCCGCGGAGGGTTCGGCTTGGACTTCGGCGCGCGCGATGGCATTAGGCAGATCGTTGACTTCGATGATGCTCTGATCGCCGAGAGCGACGGCGCGCTCCAGGCAATTTTCCAGTTCGCGGACATTGCCGGGCCAGTCGTAAGCGAGCAGGGCCTTCATGGCGCTGCCGGAGAGCTGGACGGCGCGTCCGGGGGCGAGGCGTTCCAGGAAGAAGGCGGCCAGGATGGGAATGTCGGAACGGCGCTCGCGCAAGGGAGGCAGAGAAATGGTGACTACGTTGAGGCGGAAATAGAGATCCTTGCGGAAGGTTCCTTTCTGGTATTCGGCGTCGAGATCGCGGTTGGTGGCGGCCATGATGCGCACGTCCACCTTGACCTTTAGATTGCTGCCCACGGGGCGGACTTCTTTCTCCTGGAGGAAACGCAGGAGTTTGGCTTGCATTTCGAGAGGAAGTTCGCCGACTTCGTCGAAAAAAATGGTTCCGGTATCGGCGGATTGCAGCAAGCCCTGCTTGGAGCGAAGAGCGCCGGTGAAGGCGCCTTTTTCATAGCCGAACAATTCGCTCTCGATGAGGGTGGGGACCAGCGATCCGCAGTCGACGGCTACAAAGGGGCGGCTGGCCATGGTTCCGCGAAAGTGAAGGGCGCGGGCGACCAGTTCTTTGCCGGTTCCGCTTTCGCCGGAAATCAGGACCGGCGTGCGCGTGTCTTTGAGGCGGGAGATGAGGCGCAGAACATTCTGAATACCGGTGGAATTGCCAATGATGCCGTGGAGCGAGGTCTCGGTTTCGGAGCGTTCGCGGAGATAGAGATTTTCTTCGACGAGGCGGACCTTGTCGGCCATGCGGCGCAGGAAAAGGCGCAGGTCGTCGAGGGGAGCGAAGGGCTTGGCAATGTAATCGTAGGCGCCGAGTTTCATGGCCTGAACCGCTGTTTCCACCGACCCGTGGCCGGTCATGACTGCGACTTCGATGCGGGGGTAGGCGCGCTTTGCCTGCTCCAGGAATTCGAGGCCGGACATGCGCGGCATGACCATGTCGGTGAGCACCATGTGCACGGGTTGTTCTTCGAGCAGGGCGAGGGCGGCGTCACCGCTCTCGGCTTCGAGGCAGTAGAAGCCGAGCGACTCGCCGACGNNAGGCGGCGGATGGTCTGCTCGTCGTCGACAATCAACAAGCGGATGCGGAGGTCGTGCGTCGTCAAATTCTGGGTCGTGAAATTCTGGGTCATGACGTGGCCTTGCCCATGGTCTGCTCGACCACGGAAATGAATTCCTGAACACGAAACGGCTTTTCCACGCAGGGCGCGCCGGTGCGGCGCAGCGTGGCAGCCGTTTCCTGGTTGGCGATATCGCCGGTGATAAAAACCAGGCGGGAGGCGAGTTCGGGGCGATGGGTGGCGATCCAGGCATAGACCTGGGCGCCATCGACGCCTCCGGGGGTGCGCATATCGGAGACGACGCCGTGAAAATCGCCGTTCTCGAGCAGGCGCAGGGCGTCGGCGCCGGATTCGGTGGGAACGACGGCATAGCCGTGGCCCTCGAGAACGGCGCGGACTAATGCCATGACGGCCGGTTCGTCTTCAATCAGAAGCACCGGCGCACGGGCGGATTTGGTTCCTGGCTGCGTTCCAGACTGCGTTCCTGACGAGGTCATTTGGGTTGCACTCCTGCAACGGCTCCAAAGGATGCCGGCTCGGCTGCCACCGGGAGGCGGACGGTAAAGGTTGCTCCTTCAGAGTCCAGGTTGTTGTGACAGACAATTTCTCCGCCATGTTCGCGGACAATGCCATAGCAAATACTCAGGCCCAAACCCGTGCCCTTGCCGACGTCTTTGGTGGTGAAGAAGGGATCAAAAATCTTTTCGGGATCGGCGATGCCCATGCCGTTATCGCGAAAAGAAATCTCGACGAATGAGTTGGCTTGGGCGCTCATGATCTCAATGCGGGCGGGGCGCGCGCTTTCGCGGACGGCGTCGTAGGCGTTGTTCAGAATGTTGAGAAACACCTGCTGCAGTTGGTGGGAATCTCCGACGACGTGGGGGAGGGACTCCTCGAGATGTTCGATCACCTGAATGCCGTGACTGATGAAGTCGTAAGAACGCAAGTGCACGGTGCGTTGCAGGATGGAGTTGAGCTGAACTGGCTCGCGCTGCGGCGGCATCTGGCGGGCAAAGCTGAGCAGGTTTTGCACGATCTGCTTGGTGCGTTGCGCTTCCTGGAGAATCACGCGCAGATCGCGGCGCGCGCTTTCCGGGACCTCGGGGTTGGCCAGCAAGAGGTCGGCGAATCCGAGGATGGCGGTGAGGGGATTGTTGACTTCGTGGGCGACGCCGGAGACGAGTTGTCCGACGGCCGCCATTTTCTCGGCGTGCAGCAGCTTGGAGCGCAGCATGGCGGAGTCGGTGACATCGCTCATGACTACCACGATGTTGCTCACCCGGCCGTTTTCGCCGCTGATGGGGCTCAAATTGACGGAGAACTGGGCGCTGATGCCGTCGCCGCGAAGCAGGGGCAAATCGAAGTTATCGACCTGCTGGCCGGCCTCCACGGCGGTCAGCGCTTCGTGAAGTGCGGCGCGGCGCGGGGGCGCGCACAGGTCGGGCAAGCGATGCCCCAGGATCTGGTTCTGCTGAAAGCCGAGACCGCTCCAGCGCCGGTTGGCATAACTGATGACGCCTTCGGTGTCGGTGACCAGAATCAGGCTCTGGGTATGATTGAGTATTTTGCCGGAGAAATCGCGCTCTTTCTGCAGCTCGGTTTGCGATTGGCGGAGGCCGGTAATATCGAGGATGAGGCCGCGGTACTGGAGGATCGTGCCGGCCAAGTCGCGCACCGCGAAACAGTTCATGAAAACGCGGACGGGCGAGCCATCCTTGCACCGGAAAATTTCTTCCTGATTGTGCAGTCCGCCCTGGCGTTCGAGCAGTTCCGCCAGTTCTTCCCGCCGCCGCGGAGAAAAATAGACCTGGGTGGGAATGTCGAGCTGAATGACCTCTTCCCGGCTGCTATAGCCGAGGATGCGAACCAGCGCGTCGTTAACTTCTACGAAGCGACCCTGGGGCGTGGAAAAGAAAATCCCTTCCTGAATGTTGTCGAACAGTTCGCGATAGCGGCGCTCGGCTTCGCGGCGGTCGGTGATGTCCTTGAGCACGTGCACGGTTTGCAGCTGGGCGCTGCCCGTTCCTGTTTCGCCCCGGCCCATCGCGCCAACCCCGCGCGATGGGGGCCCCGGAATGGCGGCATGAATGCGCGAGGTTGAAATCAGGTAAGTGCGTTCGAGGACGGGATGCACGTATTCGTCGAGACCTTCGCCGGCGCGGCAGAAGGGACAGGAGTGCGGCGAAGCGCCGGTGGAAAGAGCTTCGAGCGCCCGCATGTTGATGCCGATCAACTGCTCGGGGGCGATACCGACGAAATCAGCCAGGGAGCGATTGACGCGGAGAACGTTGTGCTGCTCGTCGTGGACCACGATGAAATCGCTGATGGCATCGAAGACTTCCAGCCAGTGGCGGTTGGCCTGCTCCATGCGGGTGAACAGGCAGGCATTCTCGAGCGCGATACTGGCATGGCCGGAGATGGCGCGCAGCAGTTGGTTATCTTCGATGGCGGGCGGGGCGCCGCGGTCGGCGAGACAAAGAACGCCGACGAGTTCGCCCGATGAGCCGGCCAGCCGGACCAGGGTGCAATCGGTCCATCCCAGACTGGAGGCGAGAGCGGAACCCAGCATTTCGCCGGCCGGGGCGAAGGCGACGTCGGTGGAATATTTCGGCAGGGCCGCAGTGAGCGCCTGACTGAAGCGGCGGAGCAGGGGCTGGTCGTCAACCTCAACGCTGACTTCGGAGTCGCCCCGGCACATCAGGACGGTGTCCGTCGCCGAGGTCTGGAAAAGGCTGAGGGCGACACAGCGGGCCCCCAGCAGTTCAGCGGCGCGAACCGCGAAGTTGCGCATGAACTCGGGCAGATGCAGGACGTTGTTGAGTTCGAGGGCGAGCGTGACCAGGGCCTCGGCGCGGCGGCGGTGCTCCTCGGATTGGTGCAGGTTGCGGGTGAGTTCGAGAGCGACGGCAACCTGCGCGGCCAGAGCGCGGGCGCGGCGGACGTCTTCGTCGTTGATCGGCCCGGGCTCGATGCGGTCGAGCACACCGAACATCCCGAGCACATCTCCGTTCGAACCGAGCAGGGGCACAACCAGGAGTTGGCGGATTTGAAAAGCGGTCACGAAATCCAAATTCGCGCCCGGGGTTTTTGAGGCGTCTTCGGTGAAGAACACATTTTTTTTCTTGAGGGTGAGCGTCGCGGCGCCATCGGAGAGCGGGATATCGACGGGACGGACGACGCCGTTCTCCACTCCCCAGCGAATATGGAAGGTGTCCTTTTCCTCGAGAAGGCCGATGAAACAGCGCTGGAATCCGAGGAAACTGGCGGCACGGACCACCGAGGTCTGCATGAACTCGTCAAGTTTTCCGGCGGAACCTAGCTCGAAAGAAATCTCGAGGATTTCGTGCAGTTCGTGGGCCTGGGCACGCGCCATGCCGTACAACTCGGCGTTGGCGATGGCGACCGCGCCAAAGCCGGCCAGGGCGGAAACCAGGGTTTTGTCTTCCTCGGTGAAGGGGTTGGCGGGACGCGGGTAAACCAGAATCGCACCGTGCGAGCGCGAGGTGCGAAAAGGCGCCGCGATGAGAACTCCGGGCGGCGATTCTTCTCCAAAATGAGAGGCGCCATCGATGCTCACCGTAATGCGCTCGCCGGCGGCCACGGCGCGAGTGGCGATCTCGAGCGCAGAGCGGAGGTCGTTCTGCTCGAAGCGTGAACGGATGGAGAGAGCGAGCCGGGGGGCCTCGGTCGACACCGCCTGCAACTGGAACAGTTTCTCCTGCTGGACCTTCTCCTGTAGAAGAAAGACGAGCACGGCGGGGGAATGCAGCAGCACGCGGAGGCGGTCGGCGATGCTCTCCATCACGGCGGCGGTATCGGGCAAGCCATGCAGTGCGGTGGCGACTTCGACCAGAAGGCTGGCGCGGCGATGCTCTTCGCGGGAAAGCTGGTTCAAGCGGAGGGCTTCGAGTGCGGTGCCGAGCTGGGCCGCGAGGATGGTGACTTTAGCCACGGAATCCTCGTTAAAGCCGGCATCCGGCGCACTGTGCACGAACGCGATGGCGCCGATCACTTCGCCTGAAACCAGCAAAGGGGCGGCTATGGCGGCGTGCGCCTGGTATTCGGCCAGCCAGCGGTAACGGGTGGCATCGACGTGGTTGAGGAAGAAGGGGCGACGCCGCTGAACCGCCTCCATGGCGATGGATGGGGCATCGGATGAATCTGCGGGGCGCAGGCGAATACCACGAAAGGACTCGGCCTGATCGCCATCGGCTTCGGCACCGACGAGATCACCGTCGGAGGAGCAACTCCAAAAATAGGCGCCGCTGGCATGGAAGAAGGCGCGAGTGAGGGCGCAGAAGGAACGGATGAGCTGGCTGGGATCGCTGCTTTGAAAGACGGCCCGGGAAAGCTCGAGGAGAAGCTTCTGAAAGGCCTCGTCAGAGTGAGACGCGTCTTTGGGTTGCGAATTTCCGCTAGGGATTATCAGTGCGCACCATTCGTTTAGCTAAGCGGTTGAAAACAATTGTTTTACAAATAAAAGCTACGCTTGATTCTCAAATTGAGTCAAGGAAATAGGAGGTGGCAGTATCGACTTGTGAAACGGCAGCAAAATGACACCGGTGTCTCATTCTGCCATCGGGTGATCGGGCCATCGGGTGATCTAAAACCTGAAACCCGAGGGCTTTTGACCTTCGATCACGCGATCGCCAGATGACCCGATGACCCGATCACTAAGGGTCGATTCTTCATTGCTTTGCGGAGACACCAAAGTAATGCAAGGAAAGAACTTTTGATATCCGCTGGTGTGGTCTGTGCACGAATATAGACAGTGCAGAACAATAAGGGAGGGACGTGTCTATGCGAGCCCTAAATCGTCTGTTCGCGGTGGGTCTGCTGCTGATTGGCGGATGCGTCGCAACCAGCGCTCCATTGGCGTGGGGACAAGACGAAATCAATCGAAGAGCAAAAAGCAAGGCGGCGCCAGTGTATCCGGAACTGGCGAAACGCATGAACATCACCGGCGTGGTCAAGGTCCTGGTTACGGTCTCCCCCAACGGGTCGGTTAAGGAAGCCAGGCTGGTAGGCGGGCATCCGGTGTTGGCGAACGCCGCTCTGGAGGCAGTGAGGAAGTGGCGTTTCGAGACAGGTCCGGAAGAGTCAACGGGGATTGTGGAATTCCGTTTTAACCCGAACCAGTAAGTTGCATCGCAGGGCCCCGAAGTGCTGACTGAGGAAGGTTGGAGTATGAATATCGGGAAAAAGCTATATATAAGTTTCGGCATCATTCTGTCGATGGTTCTGGTGCTTCTGGCGATCAACATGATCGCGGTGCAACGCGAACACGAAACCAAGGCGGCGGCGCAGCGTTCGATCGACATGACGGAGGCGACCTCGTTGGTCCGCATGGAGATGATGCAGAACCGGCTTCACCTGCAGAACTATCTGCTCAGCGGCGACGTTCGCAACGTGGAGAAAATGAATGACGGGGAGCACCGTTTGAGTGACGCCCTGCGCCATGCCCAGGATCTGGCGAGTTCTCCGCAACAGCGCAGCAGTCTGGAAAAAGTGCAGGGGTTGGAACAGGCTTGGGGAAGCGATTTCGCCAATCAGTTGGTGGACAAACGGCGGGCCGTGGACAGCGGCAATGCGACGGTGGCCGAACTGCAGATTTTCTACCTGCAAAAGGATCCGAACGCCTGGATCTCGCGTTCGAGCGACGTTCTGGACGAAGTCGACCGGGAGAACCGGCAACTGCTGGATGAGCGGCGCCACTCCGATGAACTGGCCGCGACGTTTACGGTTCTGGCAGCGGCCGTCAGTTCCATGTTCGCGCTGTGCCTGGGCATCATCATTGCCTATCGGACCGCGACCGGGATCACGAAGCCGCTGAACGGGCTGATTCACGTGGCGGGGCAGATTGGCCAGTCCGGCAATCTGGATCACACGATCGACGTCAAGGGGCAGGATGAGATCGGGCAACTGGCCCGGACTTTCGACTCGCTGGTGAAGTACCTGAAGGAAATGGCGGCGGTTTCCGAAGCCATCGCGGGGGGCAACCTGGCAGTAGAAGTCCATCCCCGGTCGGCCAACGACACGCTGGCGAATGCGTTCACCAGCATGGTGGTAGGCCTGCGCGGGCTGGTGCGCAACGTGCGCGACGCCGCTACGCAAGTGGCGAGCGCTTCCTCCCAGGTAGCCAGCTCTTCCGACGAGTCGGCGAGGAACAGCCTGCAGACCTCTTCGGCCATCGATGAAGTGACCAGCACCATGCACGAGATGAGCGTGAACGTGCAAAACATGGTGAAGAGCACGCAGACGCAGGCCTCGAGCGTCAGCGAAACCTCGGCCTCGATCGACGAGATGGTGACTTCGATCCAGCGGGTCGCGGATACGGCCAAGGTTCTGCTCGACATCTCGAACCGTTCGCGGGAAGAAGTGCACAACGGCATCGGCACCATGGAAAAGGCGACCGACGGCCTGAACCGGATCAATACGACGATCCACGCTTCGGGCGACATCATCGACGCGCTCGGCAACCGGGCGGACAACATCGGCAAGATCGTGGAAGTGATCGACGATCTGGCGGAGCAGACCAACCTGCTGGCGTTGAATGCCGCCATCGAAGCGGCGCGGGCGGGGGAACACGGGCTGGGATTCGCGGTGGTGGCGGACGAAGTCCGGAAGCTGGCGGAGAAATCGGCGCAGTCCACCAAAGAGATTTCCGAGCTGATCGGAAGCATCCAGAAGGAAGCGCGCAAAGCGGTCGAAAATATGGAGAAGAGCACGACGATCGTGAACGAAGGACTGAATCTGGGACAGGAACTGAATGCCGCGCTGCGAAAAATTTCGAACGTAGTGGCCGAGGTTTACAAGTTCGCGCAGGAGATCGGGGCGGCCACCAACGAGCAGTCGCACGGCTCGTCGCAGATCGCGCGCGCCACCACGCGGCTGAACGAAATCACGCACGAGATCAACTCGGCAGTGGAAGAGCAGGCTTCGGGGGCGCAGGCGGTGGTGCAGGCCATGGAGCGCATGCGCGAACTGGTGCAGTCCAACACGTCGGGTTCCACCGAGCTGGCCGCTTCCTCCGATCAGATGTCAAAGATGTCGCGCGAGCTGCTGAATTCCATGGACCGTTTTGCGCTGCTCTCGGTCGACAAGACGAACGGTAAGACGAACGACAGCGCACCGGGGTACAGGCACTCAGCCCACACCGCGGCGGCGGGATCGCGCTGAGAGGATTCCATTCATGAGCCGGGAAACGCACATTGTGGGGTTCCAGGTGGGGCGCGCGACTTACGGCGTGCCCATCACCTCGCTGCATGAGATCGTCCGCGTGCCGGAGATCACCGCGGTGCCGGACGCGCCCGCTTATCTGGAAGGGGTCATTAACCTGCGCGGGAAGATTGTCTCGGTGGTGGATCTGCGGAAGCGGTTTGGGCAGGCGTCGGCCGGACTCGACCGGCGCAGCCGCATACTGGTCGTGGAACACCGGGGCCGGCTGGCGGGCATGATTGTGGATTCGGCGTCGGAAGTACTGAAAATCCCCGAAAGCGAAATCGAAGCTGCGCCCGCGATGATGCAGGAAGGCGGATTGGACTGTGTGACGGGCCTGGCCAAGTACCAGGGACGGCTGGTCATTCTGCTGGATATCAGCAAAGTATTAGCGGCGCCCGAGGCAGGCAGCGAGCCGGCGGCAGAAAAAACGGCGGCGGCCGGGAAGTAGCAAGAAGAACCGACTCCACATGAACACGAGTGAAACACCCGCATTCACCGAAACGGAATTGAAACTCCTGCAGACGCTGGTCTACCAGGAGTGCGGCATGCACTTCGACGAACGGCGCACGCCGTTTCTTCAGGATCGATTGCAGCGCCGGTTGAAGGAGTGCCAACTCGATTCCTTTTACAGCTACTATCGTCTGCTTATCAGCCAGCCGGGAAAACAAGAATTGTCGTGCCTGCTGGAAAACCTCACGGTCAACGAGACCAGCTTCTTCCGCAATAAGGCGCAGCTCGACCTGTTTCAGCGGGATGTGATGGAAGACATTCTGCGGCGCAAACAGGAGTGCCGGGACTTCAGCCTGAGAATCTGGAGCGCGGGCTGTTCCACGGGACAGGAACCCTACACCCTGGCCATGCTGGTGGCCGATGCGCTGTCGTACTACTATCTGCGCACGGCTCTTTCGACGGAAGCGCGGGTTCCGAAGCCTCTGATACCCGGGCCCTGGCGGGTGGAGATCCTGGCCAGCGACATCAACTATTCGGTGTTGCGCACGGCGCAACAGGCCTCCTACAGCGAGCACCAGATGACCGGAGTCGACTATGGCTACCGCTTGCGCTACTTCGACAAAGTGGGCGAGCGCTATGCGGTGAAGAAGGGCGTCCAGGAACTGGTGCACTTCGACTTTCACAATCTGAAGACCGAATACCTGCCGCAGCGCAACGACATCATTTTTTGCCGCAACGTGATGATGTATTTCGACGAAGCCGAACAGAAACGGCTGGTCGAGAAGTTTTACCGTTGCTTGAATCCCCAGGGATACATGTTTGTCGGCCATGCCGAGAGCCTGCTCGGGCTGACGGAAAAATTCCAGATGGTGCATCACAACAGCGGTACGGCGTACCAACGAGTAGAGGTAAGAATGTGACCGTTCCCCCCGAGGACCGGATGAGCGAACTCCGCCAGTTGTTTTTCGAAACCGCGGCGGAACTGGTGCAGAAGCTGAACGACGAAGCGATGCGGCTGGAGAAAGCGCCCGGCGATGCGGAGACGGCGCGCAGCCTGCGGCGGACGGTGCACACGCTGAAGGGGGACGCGGCCGCTTGCGGCTTCCGGGAGCTCAGCGAACTGTGCCATGAGTTCGAGGACGTGCTGACGCTCGGGAACACGGCAGCGGCGGCTTCGGTTCCCGAGATCGCGTTGCGCGCGGCTGACGTGTTTGCCGCCTTGCTGGAAGCGTACCAGAAGGGGACAAAGCTTCCCAGCATTCAGTCTTTGCGCGCGGACATTGCCCGTCTGGCACACCCGGCGCCGGGCAGGGCGGGCAAAGCCACGCCGAAGAAAAAGAAAGCCGCCGCGAAGACCATCCGCTGGTCGGAATACGAACAACTGGCGATCTCCCGCGCAGTGGCAACGGGCAAGCGCGTTCATCACGTGGTAGTGGAGATGGACCCGCAGTGCGCTATGCCCATTGCCGGACGTCAGATGATCCAGTTGGCCCTTGCAGGACTGGGCGAAGTGCTGGGCCTCTATCCGGCCGAAGGCAGTCTCGACCCCATAAAACAAATCGAAGCGGCGCTGGTGTCGGAAAAACCGGTGGAGCAGATACGGGCGATGTGCAGCATCCCCACCATTGCGCTGAATGCAAAAGTCAAGCCGCTGCGCGCCCCAGCGCCGTTGCCGCCGCAGGCTTCCGCCGCCGCTTCTGAGGGAATTGTCACGAACGAGGCCGCGTTGCCGGCGCCCGCCGCGGCCGCTGCCGGCGACACTGCCCGTCGCCCGGTCAACAACGCTAACGACGCTCCCGCCGCGGGCGAGCTTGCGCCCGCGCCGGCGCCCGCCGTGCCGAGCGGCCCCGACAACCTGCTGCGGGTGGATGCGGAAAGAATCGACAGCGTGCTCAATCTGGTCGGCGAACTGATCCTGGCGAAATCGATGTTGCAGCAGGCGCTCCTCGAATTTGGCGAACGCTTCCCGAAAGATGGGTTGCGGGGAAAGTTCGCCGACGCCATGGTGTTTCAAGGGCGGGTCTTGAACGATCTGCAGCACGCGGTCATGAAGATTCGGATGGTGCCGGTCGATCAACTGTTCCGCCGCTTCCCGCGCATCGTGCGGGACGTTGGGCGCCAGTGCGGGAAAGAAGTGGAACTCACGATCAAAGGCGGGCAAACCGATCTCGACAAAAGCATTCTGGATGCGATTGCCGAGCCCATGACCCACCTGGTGCGAAATGCGATCGGCCACGGCATCGAGAGCGGCGAGGAACGGGTTCGCTCCGGCAAGCGCGCGCAGGGGGCATTGCGGCTGGACGCATATCACCAGGGGAATCAAGTCGTCATCGAGGTCTCCGA
>PLHP01000072.1 GCA_003138955.1 Acidobacteriaceae bacterium
CCTTCGATTGGAAAAGACTCTGGGAGGCAAGTTCTTCCTCACTGGCTATCCCTTTATCTTTCAAGAATTGCAAAATAGCCGCGCTCTGAGTGTCTAAGGCCTCAAGGGAGGCGAACAAATCATGGAGTATCTCCTGCACAATTTTCTCGTCCATATTCCACTCTCCTCTCGAAACCTGCCCGTCGATGCACACGCCAGAGGGTCAATGGCTTCTGCTGGCATGGAGCTACACCTCGGCAAATTATGTCAGAATGGTGATCACCAAAGATGTTCACTCTTGCACAGCCGCTCGCCGGGAGTTGCCCCACAATTTTCGCGGCGCGGGAAGCACTTGCCTGAAATTCCCAATGAGCGCTATCGCCTGATAATGGCAACTGTGCGATAGAATCCTCACAGCCATCGGCTAAATATGCGGTCAAACATTCTGATGGCCAGCAGAGATTGGGGGGACAATGGCACCCGTCTGTTGTGGTCAAAAAGGAGGTCCCAGGTGATTCGTTGTGCAGTAAATTCGCGGTCCGTCGTCCCCCTGAACGCGCTCCTCACATTTTTTCTCTGTTCCGCCATTCTTTCCGCGCAGCAAACGTCTGATCCTCAAAACCCGGCAGAACCGCAAGCCAGTGCCTCAAGCCCCGCCGTCGCTACCTTCACGGCCCAAGCCGATTTGGTTTTCGTGCCCGTCGTTGTCAAGGACAGGAAAGGCAAGCCCGTCGAGGGTCTGTCGAAGGACGCATTTAGGCTGGAAGAAAACGGCAAGCCGCAGGCGATTTCACTCTTCGAGGAATTCCACTCGCCCGTCGTCGGCGCCACACCCTCCGCAATCTTCGATCAAGGCTATTCCAACCTCGCTTACAACAATGCGAGCGAGCTGCGCCTCACCATCCTCGTTCTCGATCTTCTGAACACCAGTCCGTTGCAACGGACCGACGGCAAAGACGACTTCATCAAATTTCTAAAGAAGGGCGTGGTAGCCAACCAGCCGGTCTCGCTCGTCTGCATTACCAGCAAAGGCCTCAAGCTGGTTCAACCGTTCACCACGGACACAAATGCCATGATCGAGACCCTGAAGAAGCTGCCCATTGGAGCGGAGACCATCATGGCCCGGGAAAACCGGGTCTTCAGCACCATCTGGCAGCTTCGCGACATCGCTCAGGCCTATCTCGGTGTTCCCGGACGCAAGGCCATGATCTTTGCCGCCGGCTATGTCCCCGACCTCGTAGCCGAGGGCTCGGTCCTGGAGTGGAGCCTCTACGCCGCCAGCCTTCACCGAATGTGGAAGAGCCTCTTTGACTCCAACATTTCCGTCTACACTATTCGCCTGCTGGACTGGACCAGAAACCCGGCTCGTCGCGGACCCGGGTCTGCCCTCGACATTCGTATGCACGAATTCTCCGACGCCACCGGCGGCAACGCCTGCCTGGAGTCCAACGATCTGATGGGCTGCCTTTCCGAAGCCATCGACGACTCCCGCTCTTACTACATGCTCGGATTCCTGGTTCAGCCTACCGATCGCAAACCGGGGTGGCGCAATCTGAAGGTAAAAGTCGCAGCCGAGCACGTGCAAGTCCGCGCCCGCGACAGCTTCTATTACGGTGTGCCCCCGTTCGCTGACACCAAATCAGTGCGCGACGAAGAGGTGAATGCCCTTGCTTCTTCGTTGGGCTACAGCGGCGTGCCCATGTTTGTGAAAGTGCTCCCGCCAGACGCCGCGCCCGCGGACGCCGGAAAAACTGTGACGGCTTTCCTCGTGACCATTCCCGCGACCAGCGTCAGAATCGATCCCTCCCGCCCTAATCCCTTGGATCTCGACGTCGGCGCCATCGCTCTCACCAGGGATACGCGCGAAGCGGCAGAGATTTTTCATCCCGTCCACGGCAATCCAGATGCCGAGCTTCTCCGGCAATGGACACGCGAAGGCATCAAGCTGCAAGAGAAGCTGCAACTTCCTCCCGGTTCCTACGACGTCCGCTTTCTTGTCCGCGATAACAACGCCAGCCAGATCGGCACCGTCGTCTTCCCTCTGGATGTTAAGTAAGGTGAATGCACTCGGTGGTCTGATTGCGGCAACGCTCATTGGCGTAACATCTCGATAACGCTCAAAACCACCCAATCGCGTCGATCACATTGGCGTCGGCCAAGCTGGGCGACCCCACCAGCAAAGCTTCGAGACACTGATGGCTGACGGCTGAAAGCTGACGGCTGCCCCCCCGGGCGACCCCGCCAGCAAAGCTTCGAGACCTGCTCCTCGATTCTGCCAAATCTTGTCAAGCCCCTGTTTTGACGGTTCTCCGCGTAAGTCAATGAATTGGCTAGCAAAATAAAGTCGGAAAAGTTGGCGGTCAGGTGGGTCGGAATTGATATAATAAAGTTATAGATAAGAAAAGGGCGCGGAGTTACTTCGCACCCTTTTTCATTTGGTGTCTTGAAGGCCTTGTCCAAGCCGGTCGGTAGCTAGGTTTTACTGATGGCTGACGGCTGAAAGCTGACGGCTTCCCCCTAAGTCCTTATTCCGAAATATTTTACGAATAACTCCTTTAAAAACAAAGATTTGAAAGGATTTTTTCGCCAAATCTATGATTCTAAAGGGCCGGTATATTAATTTTTTCTTGCGACACTCCTCGAGAAGAGTGGGAAAGTAAAGCTAAGCCCTTATTCCTGAATACTTTACAAATAAGTCATTATTCCTGAACGCTTTACGAAAAATAGGGGGGAGGGGGTACCCCAACGAACGGGCTAGACTACCGCTCAGCAACCAATGACCCATCACCAAACGGCCACTGACAACCCCGGAATCGGCTCGTCACTGTGCACTTGCCGGCTACTCGGAAACTGGCCCACTACGCCATTGAATTGGCTAGTAAAATAAAGTCGGAAAAGTTGGCGGTCAGGTGCGTCGGAATTGGTATAACAAACTTATAGATAAGAAAAGGGCGCGGAGTTACTTTCGCACCCTTTTTCATTTGGTGTCTTGAAGGCCCTGTCCCAGCCGGTCGGTAGCTAGGTTTTACTGATGGCTGACGGCTGACGGCTGCCTTGGTGTCTTGAAGGCCCTGTCCCAGCCGGTCGGTAGCTAGGTTTTACTGATGGCTGACGGCTGAAAGCTCACGGCTGCCCGATACGTAGCGCTTGAGCCGCGCTGGCATCTCATGCCATGCTGATAGCCATGGCTGCTGCGGAGACACTATCTCCCTACA
Organism: Acidobacteriaceae bacterium; assembly: GCA_003138955.1. GTDB lineage: Bacteria > Acidobacteriota > Terriglobia > Terriglobales > Acidobacteriaceae > Acidiflorens. The sequence goes on from PLHP01000072.1 coordinate 3,195, forward strand.
TCGAGTTTAAGGACGTCTCCAAGGCATTTGGAGATCGCGTCGTTCTCCAGGACGTCAGCTTCGACGTGTTGCCGGGGGAGATGGTCTGCATTCTAGGCCGCAGCGGCGTAGGAAAATCGGTGGCGCTCCACAACATCATGGGCTTCCTGAAGCCGGATTCAGGTCGCATCATTGTTGCTGGCCAGGACATCACCGACTACAACCAGGGACAACTCGAAGAAATCCACAAAAAAGTCACCATGGTATTCCAGAACGGCGCGCTCTTCGATTCCTTATCGGTCGGCGAAAACGTTGCCTTCCCCCTGCGCGAAAGAAGAGAGCTTTCAGAAGACCAGATTTACCAGGTCGTCGACGGCCTCCTCGATATGGTTGGCGTCAAGGAGATGCGCGACCAGCTGCCTTCCGACCTTTCTACTGGTATGAAACGTTCCGTCGCCATCGCCCGAGCCCTCGCCGCCCAACCCGAGTGCGTGCTCTATGACGAGCCCACCACCATGGTCGATCCGCTGATGGGCAATCTACTCGGCGATCTCATCGCCCGGCTGAAACTGCAATTGCATCTGACCTCAGTCGTGGTCACGCACGACATGCGCCTCGCCAAGAAGTTGGCCGACCGCATCGTGTTCCTCTACGAAGGCCGCGCAATTTTCTTTGGACCCTACAAGGACATGGAGAAATCCACCGCGCCCATCATTAAAGAGTTCCTGGAACTGGACGAGTTGAAGCTGGAAGCGTAAGAGCAAGTTCTCGGTTCCCAGTTCCCAGTAAGACCCGGCGGCACTGACTGAGAACTGAGAACTGGGAACTGAGAACTCCCTCTAAAATCCTTGCCTAACCAACTCCTCCACGGTGATCGAGCTTTGCGCCGAGTCGCCTTTCATCATCTTCTCGACGTACTTCGCGATCACGTCGGCTTCCAGGTTCACAGGGTCGCCCGGTTTCAACGACCCAAGATTGGTCAGTTCGACCGTATGCGGAATGATTGCGATCGTGCAGCGGTTTCCTTCGAGCTTGGCGACCGTAAGGCTGATGCCCTCGATCGAGATCGACCCCTTGTACACCGTGTACTTCTCGATCTCCGGCGGCAGTTCAATGTGCAGCCACCAGTTCTCGGAATCCCGGCCGTCCGAGTCTACGATGCGCTCGAACTCGATCACCTTGCCCACCCCCTCCACGTGCCCCTGGACGATGTGGCCATCGAAGCGCCCGTCGGCCTTCATCGGCAACTCCAGGTTCACCAGTGCGCCCTCGTGCATCCGTGAGAATGAAGTTCGCACCCACGTTTCCGGCGCCAGGTCCGCGCAGAATGATTTTGCTTTGATATCAAGAGCCGTCAGGCAAACGCCGCTTACCGAGATGCTGTGGCCGGTTCCCAATTGTTTCGGTGTACTCGCAGCCTCGATGGTGATCCGGCGGTTCTCACCGCGCTGCACGATCTTTACGACCTTGCCCACTTCCTCGACAATTCCGGTAAACATGAGAGCGACTCCTTCCAGAGTAGTATCCCGTAACTTCGTAGCATAGATCCACGTTGTCATCCTAATCGAAGCGAAAAACCTGTTGTTCGCTGCAAAATGCAGATCCGCGCTTCGCTGGGGATAGCAATTCATTTACTCTCGATGCGAGGCATCGTCTGCCTTTGACGGCGGCGCAGGAGCAGCTGTCGGTGGCGGCGGAGGTAGCTGGAAAAGGTAAACTGATTCGTCGTACAAGATGGCCAGCTTGGAACCATCCGGCGACAGCGCAAGTTGGGCCAGTGACCTGTCGGAGAACGATCTGATCTTAGGTCCTTTCACATCGAGCCTGTAAGACCGTTCGTGGAACGGTGCATCGTAGACCGAAATTGTCTTTAGCTCCCCGTGTCCCCCGATATCGAGAGCCTCGACCCTGCCGGTCACCTTGAAGAAAGGAACAACGAAACGCTTCCCGCCAGCGGAGGTGATGGCCCCGCCTCCTTCAAACGGAGCTGTCTCTGTCAAGATCAGCTCGCCATCGGTTTTCAAAAGCTCCCAAGGAGCGCCGGAGAGAAACAGCGTGTCCTCATTCACAAACTGGGGAGACCAGCCCCAATGGGATCGTTTTTCGATCGGCGCGATGGTCTTCCACTCTGTCTCGAGAGTCTTCACTCTAAGATTAGGCTCGCAACGGTACTCCGAGAAGAGACATGCAGTCATCGTTATCATGCTGTCCGAAATGCCTACCCAACCGCTCTGTTCCTCCTTCCACGAGCGAACAATCTGAAGCTCAGTGGCGTTGACCCAGATCCAAGATTTTGGCGAGGTCGTTCTCCAATCACTGTTCTCGAAGAGAACGTTCTTGCCTGTAGGAGATGGGTGCGCATTCCAGCCATTAAGATTCTGCGGTGGGGGAGGCAGGCTAAGCTTCTTCAGTTCCTTAGCGTCGGAAGAGTGGAGAGTCAACGTCGTCCCGGTTTGCGTTACGAACTTTCCGCCGTTCGCAGTCACAATCTCGGCCAATCTGGATTCACTCGGCCAAGCCTGTGTCGACCTAACTTTTCCTGTGTCCGCATCGAGAAGGATCGCACGTAGCCGCAACGGTTGGTTGGGATCAGAGCTGTCTCGGCTGGATAGGGAGGGGTTGGCCCCTTCCTGTGTGACGAATGTGGCAATGATTGTGCTGTCGTCCAGGAACCACAGCGAGGTTCTCGGCTTGCCGTGCCTTTCACGTTTGCGACCGAACACTTCCCCCTGGGGCGCGCTTCCTATTGCAGCGCGTAGGTCTGCCGTCCACTTTGCCGCTACTGTTTGGTTAGCGGTATTGACGGTCGGCCCACTTGGGCTACTGAGAAAATGCACCAACAAAAAAAGTGCCACAAAGGTGTTGCTCATTCAACCCTCCACCCCGACTTTCAATACGGGGTGGGGCGAGTACGGGTCGCGCAAATAACCTTCCAGCGCGAAGTCTTCCCCGAAGCGCCGCAATTCGAAATGTTGCACGCACTGTGGTTTCCCGCGCAGGTCTTCCCCGGCGATGAAGGGAACCGCGCCGCCGCCAAGAATCTTCGGCGCGTAGTAGAGGAACACCTTGTCCACCTCGCCCGACGCTAGGGCCACACCGTTCACCAGCGCTCCACCTTCGAGAAGCACGCTGGTGATCTCCATTTCTCCCAAGGTCTGGACAATCGCTCCGAAGTCGGGCCGTCCCTCCGCATTGGCCCCGGATATTTGCATTACGCGAATCCCCTTCGCTTCGAGCGCCCGCCTGGCCTCGTCCTCCGCCGTGGAACACAGCACCAGAACATCGCTCTCCGCCGTCTGGATCACTCGCGACGCCGGTGGAATGCGCAAGTAAGAATCCAGGATCACGCGCAGCAGCTTGCGCCGTCGCGGCAGGCCACTCCGGTCGGTCAGCAGCGGATCGTCCGCCATCACCGTCCCCACTCCTACCAGGATCGCGTCATTCTGATGGCGCAGTTGCTGCACATGCGCCCGCGCCACCTCGCCCGTGATCCAGTGGTACCCGCTCCGCGCGCCCTCCGACATGGGCGTAGCCGAGCCAGAGTCCGAACTGTGCTCCGTGCCCGGTTTCGTGGCGTCAGCAATTTTCCCATCGAGAGTCATCGCCGATTTCAGCGTGACCAGCGGCTTGCGCAGCCGGATATACTTGGCAAAACTTTCATTCAGCTTCCTAGCTTCCGCCTCGAATAAGCCGACCTGTACGCCGATGCCTGACGCGCGGAGCTTCGCTAATCCCTGACCCGCCACGCGAGGATTCGGATCTTCCATGGAGCAGATCACGCGGCCGATTCCAGCCGCGATCACGGTATCGGCACACGGCCCGGTCCGTCCCTGATGCGAGCATGGCTCCAGATTCAGGTAAAGAGTTCCGCCGCGGGCCGCAGCGCCCGCTTGCTCCAGTGCGAGAACCTCGGCGTGCTTCACGCCGTCATAGGTGTGCGTGCCCGCCCCAACTTCGCGGCCCGAAGCGTCCACCACCACCGCGCCCACCGCCGGATTGGGCGACACCAGCCCGATGCCCGCTCGCGCTAGTTCCAGCGCCCTCCGCATGTGTTGTTCGTCGATGGTCATAAAATGCTGTTAGCTCTTAGCTGTTAGCTCTTAGCTGTTAGCTAAAAGCTAAGAGCCAAGAGCATTTCACGCAAACAGCGACTCCACGAACTCCTTCGCGTCGAACGGCAGCAGATCCCCAGCCTTTTCCCCGACGCCCACATACCGAACTGGCAATCCCAACTCGCGCGAAATTGCGACCACGACCCCGCCTTTGGCGGTGCCGTCAAGCTTGGTCAACACTATCCCCGTGACTCCGGACGATTGCGTGAACTGACGCGCCTGTTGCAATCCATTTTGACCGGTGGTGGCATCCATCACCAGCAAAGTCTCGTGCGGCGCGCCCGGCACTATGCGTTGCGCCGTACGCTTCATCTTTTCCAGTTCGAGCATCAGGTTTTGTTTGGTGTGCAGCCGCCCGGCGGTATCGACGATCACGTAATCGGTTTTGCGCGCGGTTGCCGCCTGCAGCGCATCGAACAACACAGCGGACGGATCGCCCCCGGCTTTCGTCTTGATCACTTCCGTTCCCGTGCGTTGTCCCCAAATTTCGAGTTGCTCGATCGCGGCTGCGCGGAACGTATCCGCCGCGCACAGCAGCACCGTCTTTCCTTGCGCACGAAAGACCTGCGCTAATTTTCCGATGGTGGTGGTCTTGCCAGTGCCATTCACGCCCACCACGATGATTACTTCCGGCGTGCCGTCCACCTTGGTTACGGGCCGTGCACCAGTCGAGGTCAGAATCGCCAGCAATTCTTCTTTCAGCAGACGTTTGAGTTCATTCACATCTTT
>PLHP01000317.1 GCA_003138955.1 Acidobacteriaceae bacterium
ATCTGGCGGTCGAGCGAGCGCATACCGTCGACCGTGCGGTTCACGCGGTCAATCAAACGTTTGCGTTCGTTATTGGTAAAGCCCAACCGCCGCACCGCGGTCGACACGCGCACAATGGAGCGGGACAGATTGACGCGGTAACGGCGATGGTCGCGGGGCCGCTTCTTGAGATTCACCGCCGCCAGCTTTTCCTGGAGCGGCGCTACCTTCTTGTAAAGCTTGTCGAGCGTGTTGATCTTGGCGAGAAATTCTTTCAGGCGATTGTCGACGATCTCTTCCGTGATTTCCTCTTCGTCGAACGTCACCAGCTCTTTGATGGAGCGGACGCCCTTCTCGAGATCCTCGCCCAAAGCGAGGAGTTCACGAATCACAATCGGCGAGCGCGAAAGCGCCTTCAGAACGCGGTTTTGCCCCCGTTCGATCCGCTTGGCGATTTCTACTTCGCCTTCGCGCGTGAGCAGGGGAACAGTTCCCATCTCGCGGAGATACATGCGGACGGGGTCATTGGTTTTTTCCAGAGCTCCAGGGGTTAGGTCGAGTTCGACGTCCTCGGAAGCCTCATCTACTTCTTCGAATTTTTTTTCCAGNNGTGGTTAGCAGATCTTCCAGGTCTTCAGGAGAGTGCACATCGTGCGGGATAAGGTCGTTGACCTGATCATAGGTCAGATATCCCTTCTCTTTGCCTGTGTCGATCAGCTTTTTTATGTCGTCGTACTTGTCATCAAGTGCCAAGCTAGATTATCCTCAAAACGCCCGCTGATTCCCACCCCATCAAGCCAAAACCGGGCTTGCTGGGGACCCCGGGTTCGCGGACGGCCTATCGTTCAGCGGTGGGAGTCGTTACGGAGTTGTGCGCGAAGCGCTCAAACCTTTGAAGTATAGCACGCCCGGATTGCCGTCAGCCGCCACTAACTCTTTTTCCGCTAGTTCTTTAGATGGCGCTCGCCCCGGTTTCGTTCCAAACTATAGGCAGGCGCCGGACTCCGTCAGGACGCCTGGCTGGCCGCCTCTCCGAGGCCGGGATCCATCAGGGCCCGCTTGAGACGAACCTTTTCCTGCAAAAGCGCTTGTTTTTCCGCCATCGAGAGCCCCGCACGCTGCAATGCGAGTTGCACTCCCTCCAGCCGCCGGCGCAGATAGATCCTGCGCAAGGCTCGCACTGCGCCTTCCACGGTCTCGGGCGTCAGCTCTTCCTCCTCGTGCATCAGGATCGAGGCCAACAGCCGCCGGTCTTCTTCCGTCTTTGGCAGCGCCATGAGATCCGCCGTCTCGGTCTCGGTCCCTGCCTGCAGCAGGGCCTCCAGCAACGACTGCGAGGCCAGTCCCTCGTAGAGTTGCTCCGATTGCAACGCATACCGCGCCTGCCGCGCCGGTTCGAATTCCTCCTCCGCCCCGTCGCGAGCCGAACTCCGCGTTCCGCCAGATTGCATCTCGGTCGCCGAAGCCAGCGCCCGGATCAGGACGCGTTCCGCTCCGGTGATTTGCGTCTCAGCCGTGGCCTTGACCTGGGTCGCCGAGCGAGTGGTGGCCGCATGCTTCAATTCCTGGCGCAGCACCGCGGAATCGATGCCCAGCTTCTGCGCAATCTCGAGCGCCAGTTCATCGCGCGCTATGCGGCTTGGTATCCGCTGAATGTGCGGAAGAAGATGGTTGACGGCCTTGACCTTGCTCTCCGGGTTCCGCGCCGGAAACTGCGCACGCGTCCGATCGATCAGATAATCAAAATATTTCTGCGAGTGCTTGAGCGCCGCGCCGTAAGCCTCCTTGCCTTTGCGCCGGATGAAGAGATCGGGATCGAATCCAGTCTCCAGGGTAAGCACCCTGATGTTGAATTCTTCTTCGACGAGCAAGCCGAGCGTGCGCTCGGTGGCGCGCGCTCCGGCCGTGTCGGGATCGAAGTTAACCACCACATTCTTTGAGAATCGGCCGAGCAATTTCGCCTGCAGCTCGGTGAATGCCGTGCCCGAACTCGCTATCACATTGTGGAAACCGGCGGCGTACACAGAGATGCAATCCATCTGCCCTTCGACCAGGATGGAGTACTCGAGCTTGCGAATCGCNNGAAAGCGTGCGTCCGGTGAAGGCAATTACTTTGCCCTGGTCATTACAGATCGGGAACATCACGCGATTGCGGAACTTGGAGTAGATGGCTGCTGGCTGCTGGCTACTGGGTTCTGGCTTGAAGCTCGTGCTGTTTGTCGTTCGCTGTTCGTCGTTCGCGTCCGAGACCTCCCCTACATTGTCATCCTGAGCGGAGCGAAGGACCTGCTTTTCCTGAGTGCTGACGGCTGACGGCTGACGGCTGCTTTCTTTCCACGAAAACAGTCCACTCTCGCGCAACAACTCCTCATCAAACTCGCGCCGTAGCGCGTCGCGCAGCAGGAAGCCGGAATCCGGCGCATAGCCGATGCGAAAGCGAGTAATGGTCTCGTCATCGAGTCCGCGGCCTTTGAGGTACTCGCGGGCATTCGCGCCTTCGGGACGCCGCAGACATTCCTGAAAAAACGCGACGGCGCGCACATGCACATCGAGCAGCGCCATGCGAACCTGAGCGTCGCGCGCCTCCGCCGGGCTGGAAAAGCTGATCTTCGGAAGAGGCACGCCGAGCTTCTGGGCAATCAGGCGAACGGCTTCCGGGAAGGTGATGTTCTCGACCTTCTGGATAAAGGTGAAGACGTCTCCCGACTCTCCGCAGCCGAAGCAGTGAAAGAACTGCCGCGTGGCATGCACCGAGAACGAAGGCGTCTTCTCGGCATGAAACGGACACAGCCCGGAGAAATTTTGCGCCCCAGCCTTCTTCAGCTTGACGTAGTCGCCGACGATGCGGACGATATCCGCCTGCTGCTTGAGGGTCTCTTTAAAGTTGTCGGAAGAAGTCGCAGTCATTGGGGGCGCACACCGTCCCGTAGTGATTATGACGGCGGAAGGGGCTGAGGGGAATAGAGCAGGGCGTTCACGATCCGGAAAAGCTGTGGATATCAGCTCATCGACGTTGACAGGTGAGGAAAAGGGGGTGATGACAGCCATCTGTCCAGTAGTCTACCGCTCCGGCCAAGGCGCGTCCGGATCAAAGCTGCGGCGGATTGCCATGACCACTTCACGCATTCGGGTGTTTGACAGGACGCGCCTCTCGCGGTCAAGCAGCCCTCGCTTGGAGAAGGATTGGATGAAATGGCCCTTCACGAACGAGGGGCCAGGGAGTCCTGTCTCACCAGGAGGCAGCGGGACGACCGTCGCCCCCGCCGGGCCGCTGCTACTAAGGGGGACGATCAGCACCGTGTCTCGTTTGTCGCTGAGGTTTCTTCCGTCCAGCGAAACGACCAGCACCCAGTGACGGATGGGCGGGTTGCCGAGGCTCGCGGTCCAAATCTCGCCGCGCCGGGGAAACACATTAGTTGTCAACGTCTACTATCCCCGTAGCACTCTGGGACAGCGCGGTCTCTAGAGCCCGTTCCTCGGCGGCTTCTTTCTCGGTGAGGTTCGCGAAATAAGCAGCGGTGTCGTTTTCCAGTCGCTCGCGGTTCTCAAAGGCAAGGAGCCGGTCGATTGCCAGGTCAATTGCTTCGGCGAGATTCTGGACCTCGCCCTTCTCGATGAGCCGCTCCAGATACGAAAGCGCCGTAGGCGAGATTGTGGTCGAGATCTTCTGCCGTGTCAGTCGTGCAGATGTGCTCATGAGCCGTCCCCCGATATAGCGATAATATACCATATATTCGTCTGCCAACCGGAAGATGATATGCGCTCCGCGCTAGTGCCATTGCTATCAATAATGTATAGATGTTTTGCCAACTTTCCCGGCCGCGGAAAAACTCCGGCTCCGACTTTTTTGAAGGCGCAGCTTCGAACCGCGCCGTAAACGAGTACAATGAGCAAACCCGGTAGTTCACTGACAGACTGCGGAAGACAAAATGATCGCCGTCGGACACGCGGTGTTAAAGGTCGTTCTGGGCTCCGCCGTGTTGCTCAGCCAAGTGTTGCTGAACCAAGTGTCGCTCGGTCAACCGACGCCCGCGGCGCGCAGTCTCCCAGCGGGGCTCGAGTTCCCTGTCATCATGCGGCAAAAAGTGGCTGCCGGCAAAACCCCGGTCGGAACCAAGGTCCAAGCCAAACTTGTCGTCGCCACTCTGGTCGGTGGCGCAGTAGTTCCGCAGGGCGCTATCTTGTCCGGAGAAGTTACAGAGTCCATGGCGAAGTCTGCAACTGACCCATCCCGCCTCGCCATTCGCATGGACTCCGCGCAGTGGACAAATGGATCAGCGCCCATCAAGGTTTTCTTGACGGCCTGGTATTACCCCGTGGCGACGCCGGCCGATCAGGATCTATCGTCTGGCCTGCCGGACGCTGGAAACAACCCGAAACCTCGCATGGGGGGCGGCTACCCCGGCCAGAGGAACCCAACTTCACCGCCGCTTTCAGGCTCTGACACGGGCCCCGCGCCGGCATCGAACATTTCCAAGCACCGCGTCTTGATGAAAAATGTAGACTCCACGCGCAATAGCGACGGAGCCGTCACCCTAACGTCCAAGCGCTTCAATATCAAGCTCGATAAGCAGACTACCTATGTCCTGGCCGCAGGCGACCTGGCGCGTGGCCCAGGTTAGCGCGTCCACGCCTTACTCACGAGGCTGCCCCACATACCTGCCTTTTCAATAACTTAACCCCATAGAATCCCCCAATTCCCCGCTTAACCCCGATTTTCTCCCCTTTATTGCCTTCTGCGTGCCTAAATG
>PLHP01000312.1:0-9816 GCA_003138955.1 Acidobacteriaceae bacterium
GCCTACAGCATCGAAGACAGATCCCTGCTTAGCGAACTAACGCTGCGTGAACCGGCTGCGGTCGGTGCCGCCGGAGGCTCGGGGTTAATGCTGGCTTCGGAGTCGAGGGAGACGGAAGCGTCTCCGGCGACGCTGCTGACGCTGCTGAACCATCAGCTTTACGAAAGCACTCCGGAGGCAAAGTACGCGACTTTGTTTTTGGGAATCTATGACGGAGCGACGCGCCGCTTCACGTACACGAACGGCGGTCACCTGCCGCCGATCGTGATTTCTGAAGATGGGTCGTCTCGGCTACTGAGCTGCGGCGGAACCGTGGTCGGCCTATTCGACAATGTGAGTTTTCCGGAAGCGACGGTACAACTCCGCCCCGGCGACTTGCTGGTCGCTTATACCGATGGCGTGACCGAACCGGAAAACGATTACGGCGAGTTCGGCGAGGAGCGGCTGATCGAACTGGTGCGCGAGAATCGCCATTTGCCGCTGGAGCGCATCACCGAAATTGTCACCACCGCCGTAGCCGACTGGATAGGCGACAACGAGCAACCCGACGATGTGACGCTGGTCCTAGCGCGGGCGCGGTAGGGGAGCGCCGGGCGTCCCCGCCCGGCTGGACGGGCGACACGCCCGTCCCGAGTAGCGCCGGCATCTTGCCGGCTGTCCCGAGGGCGTCTCGCCCTCGGCGCGGCGGGCGAAGACGCCCGCCGGACAGCCGCCCGGACGGCGGCGCTACTCTCAGCGGTGAAACGGTACAAATCATGCGGTCACGGTACTAGATGGATTCAATTGTCAGAGTTGGGAATGCAGTTCGGTACAGGCGCTCATCCAGGGTCAGGAGCCGATGGCCGTTCGCCGCGGCGTGAGCTCCAATCAGGAAGTCCGCGAGAATGCGTCGCGTGCCCGAATCGCGATGCTTTCGGCGCCGTTCCGCGTAGCCCCGGAATGCTCTGCCGGCCGATCGCCACATCGCTTCACTCAGATGCCAATCGATCGCAATTCCCGTGTCTTCAAAGAACCCATTCACGAAATTTTCAGTGCGACCGGGACCAGCGACCAGTTCGGCAAAGACCGGGGCGGCCACAGTTACATTTCCCTGTCCAAGGGCCGATTCCAGTGCAGCCTGCACAGCCAAGTTTAGCGATGGGTCGGGGCCCCAGTACGCGACGACCACATTGGTGTCGAGGGCGGTCGTCACTATTCCCCGCGCATTTCCCGCAGCCAGCGGTTGATGGCCTTTCTGCCCGATCCAACTCCGGGAGTGCCGATGCCGCGATACTTTTCGAATGCGCTTTGGCTGCGAACCGGCCGGATGTGCACCCCGTCACTGTCGCTCTCGAAAAGCAACCGGTCCCCCGCCCGGACGCCTAGAATTCGCCGGACTTCGATGGGTATGGTGATCTGGCCTTTGCTCGTGATTTTGGACTGTTTCTGCATGTTGACTTCCGATTCCTTACTTTAGCATAACTTCCTTACTTTTGATACGGTTGTGTTTCAGGAAGGTTGGCGGACCCACTCATTCGAATTGGAAGGCTAAACGCGGCTGAAAGGATGTCTATCAGTCACGTACACGCCCGGGCGAGCCCCAGCATCTTCGCTTTTTGTGCGCCGAAGCTTTGCCCCGCCGCCCCCTTGATGTACGTACATATTTGTCATGTTCCACGTGGAACGTTGTACGTACAACGATTGCACCCCACACGAAAAAGCGGAAGGGGATTGCTCCCTCCCGCCTTTGCCGCTCTGCTTACCGGCGCGCTGCCTCGATCTCATCGACAATATGATTCAGGTGGTACACCTTCTCCAGCCCTTCGAGGAGGGCGCGACTATCCACCGCCACCGATCGGTTCTTCGCCGCATCATAGCCGTAATCGCCGCCCAGAGAGAAAATATTCCCGTCAAAGATGAGGCCGACAACGTTCGCGTCCCGGTCGATGAGCGGGCTGCCTGAGTTGCCACCGATAATGTCGTTCGTGGTCGAGAGATTCATCGGCAGCGACAGATTCAGCGAGGCTTTGGCCTTGAGCCAGCTTTCGGGCAACGCGTACGGAGGCGCGCCTGTGGCCCGATGGAACAGGCCTTCGATCTTCGTGTATGGCTCTACGAACTTGGCCTCCGCGTCTTCGAAGCCTTTTACGCTTCCATAGCTCAGCCGGGCGGTAAACGTGGCATCGGGGTCGACGGTCGTGCCGTAAACCGCAAAGCGCGCCTTCGCGATCCTCTCCGCAGCTGCCCGCGTCGGTGCGTCCACTCGGGCCTCGTAATCTTTGCGCAGAGCGCGGCGATCGTCGTCGAGCGAAGCGGCGAAGCGGATCATGGGATCGGTCGACTCGCCCACGGCAGTCCCGCCACGGTTGTACAAATCCTCCCGTACCTTTGGATCTTCCAGATGTGTGCCAGTCACCAGCCGGTGCGCCAACTGCACGGGGGATTCATTGCCCAGCATCTTGCGCACGAACGGATCGTCGGCCCCCAGGTTCCGTCGTATGACGGTGAACATGAAGGTCAGGTTGAGTTCTTCAAGATCCTTGTAAATGGGGACGGCCGCCGACAGCCCCTGTTGCACGTTGACCAGGGATTGGTCCGTGTATTCCGGCAGACGTTCTGAATTGGGCTTGGCGCGCTCGGCCGAAGCACGCACCAGGGTTACCGCGTAACCTAGCAGTCCCTCCCCGAAAAAATGGTTGCCAAGGCTTTGCCTCCGAGTAAACAGCTGTGCGCGCAAGCGCTGAATTTGCGCGATGTCGTCCCAAGCCGAGAGGTCCGCGGCCAGCTTTGGATCGGCCGCTGCCGCAGTGCGCAGGCGTTGTTCCTCCTGCTGCTTGCCCGCGAAAAACTTCGGATCCAGCAACGCCTCCTGCCTCCCCAAATAGACCTTGAAATCGTTTTCGATAAAGAACAGTTGGTCATTCGCCTCGCGCGCCTGTTCTGGTCCACGGGTTAAGAACTGTTCCAGTTGACCGCGATACTCCGCGAGTTCCGGGATTACGTACGGAAACAATGTGTCGCGCTCAAAGGCGAGTTGCGCCATCGTCAATTGGCGGCTTGTCCCGCCCGGGTTTCCGGAGACGAACACCAGCTCCCCGTCTTTCGAACCGTTCGCGCTCCAGCGCAAGTAGTCGGGACTGCCGGCCGGTTTGCCGCCTTCATATGCCCGCAGGAGGCCGATGTCGAAGTCGAAGCGCGGGAAGTTGAAATTATCCGGATCGCCGCCGAATTGCGCGACCGCAAACTCCGGCGCGAACACCAGGCGCACGTCGGTGTAACGCTTGTAGCGGTACAAATCGTAGACCCCACCGTGGTAGAGCGATACCAGGTCGCAGCGCACACTGGGATCGGAGCCGCAGCTCTGTTGCAACTCCGCTTGCTTGGCATGAAGGGCTTTGTTCGCGTCGTCGCCTGTCTTGCCGGCCATCGCACCTTGGACCTCTCCGGTTACATCGCGAATCTGCAAGAGTTGATCGAGTTCGAAATCAGGACACTTCCGCTCCTCGGCCGCCGTTTTCGCGGCGAAACCGTTTTCGACAAGGTTTTGTTGCGGGGTTGACAGCTGTTCAACGCAATCGACCACGCAGTGATGATTCGTCATGACCAGTCCCTGCGGAGAGATGAAGGATGCGGAGCAGCCACCGGCGATCCGTAACGACGCCAGGCGCACGTGGTCAAGCCATGATTGCGAGGGCGTGAAACCGTATTTCGCCGCCACCGCTTTCGACGGGAAATTGTCGAATGTCCACATGCCTTCTTCGGCTTGCATCGCCTGCGTCAGGACAAGACATGCCGCCAGCAATCCCGCCACTAAACCCGCACATTTCGATAGCTTCTTCGTTTCTATTCTCATCCCTATATTGTCTCCATATGGAGTTGCAAAATTTCGACCGCTCGTCGCAGACCCCGCGTGCTTCTACTATGATGCAGCCCGCGGCGTGCGCCAGACATCGTATCACCTAGCTTGATCGAGCTTCTGAATTCGCCGCGAGTAATCCGCCTGGGAAAAATTCGGCCGTAAATCTTGTCAAGCCCCCATTTTGACGATTTCCCCTGTAAGTCGATGAAGAAGCTAGGAAAATAAAGTCGCCAAACTTGGCGGGGCAGTAGTTTGGAATTGATATAATAGAAATATAGAGACGAAATCCAGATGAAAAGGGTAGCGGGATCAAACTCCCCACCCTTTTTTATTTTTCATTTGGACAAATAAATCACTCCGCTGGAGGGCTAAGCCCTTATTCCACAATATTTTACGAATAAATCCTTTGAATTCAAAGATTTGGAGGGATTTTCCTCCTAAAGCTATGATTCCATTAGGTCCGGAGTAAATTTTTTTTTCGTTATAGTTTGCCGTTAACGTGGCCCATCCGCCTGGCGAAGGGATCACCGAAACCGCGTTACCAGTTCGCTGAAAGGCTCAGATCCGACGTTCCATGTTCCCTCGAAGGGGTTGTCTAAGTCGGTAAGTGAGCTCGAAGGCTAGGTCGGTAAGGAGTTAACATCGCCTCCGCGCGCCACCGAGCTCCTCTTGTATGCACAAAAAAGCGGGAGGGATCGCTCCCTCCCGCGTCGTAATCTGCGAAATGCAGTTCGAAGCTACACCAGCCCTTGGTCCAGCATCGAGTTCGCGACCTTCAGGAAGCCCGCGATGTTGGCGCCGTTCACCAGGTTGCCGGGCGTGCCGTACTTCTCGGCCGTTTCGTAGCAGTTCTGGTGGATGGCGATCATGATCTTGTGCAAACGATCGTCGACTTCTTCGCGGGTCCAGGAGATGCGCATACTGTTCTGCGCCATTTCCAGTCCGGAGGTGGCAACACCGCCGGCATTGGCGGCCTTGGCCGGTCCGTAGAGGACTTTGGCGTCGAGGAACGCCTTGGTGGCTTCGAGGGTGCTTGGCATGTTCGCTCCCTCGCTCACGACCTTCACGCCGTTCTTGATGAGGTTCGCCGCGTCNNTCATTCTGAGTGGCGCTCGGGAAGGCGCAGTCGGCCTTGATGTTCCACAGCCAGTTGTGGTCGAGCTTCTTGTCGGTGGCGCTGTAGATGGCCTTCTTGAATTTTTCGGTGTACTCCTTGATGCGGCCGCGGCGGTTATTCTTCAGCTCCATGACAAAGGCGAGCTTGTCGCGGTCGATGCCGTCGGCGTCGTAGATGGCGCCGTCGGAATCGGACAACGTAACCGGCTTCGCGCCCAGATCAAGCAGCTTCTCGACGGTGTATTGCGAGACGTTGCCGCTGCCGGAGACGAGACAGATTTTGCCTTCCAGCTTGTCTTTGCGGGTCTTCAGCATTTCCTGGGCGAAGTACACGCAGCCGTAGCCGGTGGCCTCGGGACGAATCAGCGAGCCGCCCCAGGCCAGGCCCTTGCCGGTCAGGACGCCAGTGAATTCATTCCGCAGCCGTTTGTATTGGCCGAACATGAAGCCGATTTCGCGTCCGCCCACGCCGATGTCGCCGGCGGGAACGTCCGTGTCAGGGCCGATGTGACGGCAGAGCTCGGTCATGAAGCTCTGGCAGAAGCGCATTACTTCGTTGTCGCTCTTGCCCTTGGGGTCGAAATCCGAACCGCCCTTGCCGCCGCCCATGGGCAGCGTGGTGAGCGAATTCTTGAAGACTTGTTCGAACGCCAGGAATTTCAGAATGCCGAGGTTCACCGAGGGATGGAAGCGCAGTCCNNTCGAACCAGGGCACGCGGAACATCAGGACTCTTTCGGGCTCCGTAATACGCTCTAGAATCTTGGCTTCGTGATACTCAGGGTGGCGTCCCAACACGGGCCTCAAGGACTCGAACACTTCCATGACGGCTTGGTGGAATTCCGGTTCGGCTGGGTTTTTGGCTTTGACGAGGTTAAGAATTTGATTGGTGTAGTCCGCCCCGGCTTTCTTGGGCGGTTCCATCACTGTACTCATAGGCTTGCCTCCGAGTTTTATGTGGTAAACGGATTGTCAAACACAGGACACCGCAGGAAGTGCGGCTGTAGTAATTAGATGCCTCGAGGAGGAGTTCTGCCGTGATTGGCATCACCTCATTTCGTGACAATTAGGTCAAGGCCCTGTGCCCGGAACACAGCGCGCGGGAAAGGGGAAACCCCGTGGAATGTGTCCGTTAGAGATTATGACAAGTTTACTTCCCGGAGCCAGGTCTTACAACTGTCACCTTTAAAGTAAGGAGACGGCCTTGCCCTGTCTAGGGAGACGCGGCAAGCCGCGTCTCTACGGAAAGAATGGACGCGGGCACCAACTGCTCAGAACCATGTGCGCTGGCGGTATTCCCGATAGGCGTCGCCGAACTTCGCTTCGAGAACTGCGGCTTCGCGGCGCGCGCGGATGATCTGCACCGGAATCAGCACCAGCAGAACAATCAATAGCTCAGGCCGCCACAGGATGAGAACCAGCCCAACCAGGAAAATCATTCCAGAAACATAAATAGGATTGCGGATCCGCGAATAGATGCCGCTGGTGACCAGTGCTGTCGCCTTAGGAGCGATGGAGAAGGACCGGCCCAGCGTGTAGCGGGAGAGAATCACGCCGCCGAGGCCGATAAAACCGAACAGCAGGCCGAGCCATCGCGCCAGCCCGTGCGGCCCCGGTCCGGACTGAAATATGAAGCCGAAAGCCCACAGGCCCGCGACCAACGGCAGCCAGACGCGCCATATCGTTCCACGATCGATCTTCACGCTCTCCTCCAGTTCTAATCGACGAAGCCCTGGCGCACGGCGTGGATGAAATCGGTGTAGGCGGGCTCCAAGCCGGAAGCTCGCATCTGCAAAGCGATCTGCCCGCGATGATACGCCGAGTGAAAAAGTACGTGCGTCAGCACGTCTTCTGCACGGCTGGACCAAGGTTCGCCCTTGCTGTTGCGGTATTCGACTTGGTCGTCGAGTGAGCCGGGCGGGAGCTGCGTCCCAAGCTGGCTCTTAAACTGCATAAGATAACTTCGCCATGCCGACGACATCTCGTCGGCCAGCGCCATGCAGTCCTCAATGGTTGAACCGGGCCATACCGGCATGCTCTGGCGCTGCTTCAGGATACGTTCGAGCCAGAGCTTCTGCGCCGAGAGAATATGAGCCATGCGTCCGACCGTATCCGGGGAAACGGATCCGGCAGCACGCATCGCGGCGAGGCATTCGCGATTCGCCCAATAATCGTAGGCAAACATCCGAAGAAAACCCTTGATGTCCACAAACACTCCATTCGACGAGACGCGGCGCAAGGCAGAGCGGCGGCCGCGTTGCGACCGGCTGCGCAAGAACGATACGATGACCGACGCTACGATGACAAACGGCTGGTTCTGTTCTACAACCTGAAGAACGCTCATCACCTACAGCGGCCATTTACATTCCATTCACATTCCCGTTTTATGCTAGTTTCTTTACAGTTACTCGCTGGTCTCGAATTGCGCGATTTTCCATGGCTCGAAAACAACCGTCCGCAGCTCCACGAGTGAAGCGACGCTCGACTTCGACGCGATCCCGAGCGGCGGAAGCTCGCACCCGTCCCGCCGACGCCCGCAACCAGGACTTTGCGGAAGATGAACTCCCGTCCCTGGTCATTCGGGGCTGCCTGATCGCCCGCGACGCGCTCTTCAATGTCAGAGACTTTCTCGCGGACGGTTCGCGTCTGGCATTTCTCGCGATCAAGGATTGCGAGAAAGAACTCGATCAGATCGAGCGCAAGATTGACGAGCAACTGCCCGAAGCCATCACGCGCGTGGGGGAAGCCAAGGCGCGCGAGTTGCTGGCATGTTTGAAGTTCATCACCGATCTCGAACGCATCGGAGACCTCGCCTACAATGCGGTCATGCAGTTGCAATCGCGCCGCGAAAAATTACCGGCGGCGGATTCACGTCAGCTCATGGAGATGGCTTCTCTGCTGTGCGCAATGCTGGAGCAGGTTCATCAGGGCTTCATTAAGCGGGACTTGTCGTACGCGCAAAGCGTCCTGCAATCCGATCCGGAAGTGGACCGCTTGTGCCATTCCTTGTTTCACCGGCACCTGGCCGAGCCCAACAGTCCGAGCGGGCAGAAGAATTTCGACATCCTGCTCGCCGCCCAGGCGCTGGAGCGCGTCGGCGATCACGCCAAGAATCTCGCGGAAGAACTTTATGGTTTAGCCGAAGGCCGATCGCTGCGGCACAATCTCAGGAAGCTTTCGACGGCCTAGCGCTGTGGGCCCGCCTCCACTTCAATGAAAATCGTGCGACGCCGTCTCTGCCCGCGTGACGCGGAGCGGCGAAACTTTTTCGGCACGGATGTGGATCACGTTGTCCTGATTCTGCAAAATTCCCTCGATCATCAGAAAGCGTTCGGAAATCAGCAGCGCTCGATTCTTCTGCAGCAGGTCGGGAGCGACAATCGCATTGGCGATCCCCGTTTCATCTTCCAGGCTCATGAACATCATTCCCTTGGCCGTCCCCGGACGCTGGCGGGCAATCACGCATCCGCCGATTCGCAAGCGGAGTCCATTCGGCAGGTGCGCCAGATCGGCAGCACTATAGATGCCCATCCTTTTCATCTCTGCCCGGCGATACTGCATGGGATGAGGACCGACCGTCAGCCCGGTAGCGCGAAAATCCGCCACCAATCGCTCTTCGTGCGTCATGGCTGCAAGCGGAGATTCCCCATCGATTTCCGGCAATTCATCCAGCAACGGTCCCGACCAGCGCACCGCCCGCTCCACTTGCCACAGCGCGTCGCGGCGATGAAAGAACCTTTCACCACGGAGACACGGAGGCACGGAGGTATTCTTTTGATTGAGATCAATGATTGATTTTTCTTTATCTTTCTCCGTGTCTCCGTGCCTCCGTGGCAAATTTCCCACTTCATTCAGCGCTCCAATCTCCGCCAGCGTCGTCAACTCATCCTTGCGCAACTCGGGCACGCGGCGAGCCAGATCCTGAACCGAAGCAAACGGCGCCAGGCTGCGCTCCCGTACCAGCGCCTGCCCCGCCGGCTCGCGCAACCCGCGCGCATATTTCAGGCCGAGACGCACTGACGGCTGATGGCTGATGGCTGACGGCTCCAATGTGCACTTCCAATCCGACCTCGTCACATCCATGGGCAGCACTTTCAATCCGTGGCGCTGCGCATCTTTCACAATCGTCGCGGGATGGTAAAAGCCCATCGGCTGATTATTCAGAAGCGCCGCGGTGAATGCCGCCAGGTAATGGCATTTCAAATAAGCGCTGGCATAGGCAATCAAGGCAAAGCTCGCGGCATGAGATTCCGGAAATCCATAAAGCGCAAACGAAGTAATCGACTGGATGATCTGCTCCTGCGTCTCGCCGTGGATTCCGTTGCGGGTCATGCCGGCGCGCAGTTTTTCTTCGATCACTTTCATTCTCGCCTCGGAACGTTTGAAGCCCATGGCGCGGCGCAACTCCTCCGCCTCGCCGCCCGTAAAGTTGGCGGTGATCATGGCCATGCGCAGCAACTGCTCCTGAAACAGCGGTACGCCCAGGGTACGGCCGAGCACCGTTTCGAGCGACGGATGCGGATATGTGACCGCCTCTCGACCCTGCCGCCGCTTGAGAAATGGATTGACCATATTCCCCACGATCGGTCCCGGTCGTATGATCGCCACCTGCACCACNNAGACACGCCATCTGCGCCCGGCTCTCGACCTGGAACATCCCCACCGTGTCGGCTTTTTGCAGCGTGGAATATACGATGGGATCATCCGCAGGTAAGTGCGCAAGATCCACTTCTTCTTTGTAATGATTGCGGATCAGTTCTAGAGAATCTTTCAGCGCCGCCATCATGCCGAGACCCAGCAGGTCGACTTTGATGATGCCCATGTCCGCGCAGTCTTCTTTATCCCACTGCACGACCACGCGGCC
>PLHP01000312.1:9824-9985 GCA_003138955.1 Acidobacteriaceae bacterium
CCGGCATCGCGCAGACGGCGGTCGAGCGCATCATTCTCGTCTTTGAATTCCCAGGTGGCGACCGCCGCTGAAATTCGCTTCAGCGTGTCTTCGTCGAATCCCATCACCTTGCCCATTTCGCGCGCGGCCATGCGGTTTCGATACGTGATCACGTTGGCGGT
>PLHP01000312.1:10000-23800 GCA_003138955.1 Acidobacteriaceae bacterium
CGCTCTTCGGAGAGAAATCGTTCAAACAATAATTCCATGCCGATCGGATCCACCGCCGTGATGCCGAGCGAGTAACAAACCGCGCTGTTGGCGGCCGATCCGCGGCCCTGCGCCAGAATGTTCTGTTCGCGGCAGAAACGCACCAGGTCCCAGACAATCAGGAAGTATCCGGCGAGATTCAGCTTTTCTATCAAGCTCAACTCGCGCTCGATCTGCCGCCGCGCGCGTTTCTTCAACTCAGCATCCGCCCGCCCATACCGGCTCTGCATTCCTTCCCGCGTGCGCTCCCGCAGAAACGACATCATCGTTTCCCCCTCCGGCACGGGATAACGCGGAAACTCGTATCCCAGATCGTTCAAGGTGAACTCAAGCCGCGAGGAAAGTTCAACCGTGTTTGCGATGGCCTGCGGAACATCCGCAAAGAGCGCTCGCATGGCTGCGGGAGACTTGAGATAGCGCTCGGCGTTCGGCGCCAGCAGACGTCCGGCAGTGGCCAGCGTGCAATGATGCTGAAGCGCGGTGAACGCATCCGCCAATTCGCGCTTCCGAGGCGTGGCATAGTTCACGCCATTGGTCGCTAATAGCGGCAGGTGCAAAGACTCCGCGATCTCGATCGCAACCCGGTTTCTGTACTCTTCTTCGCGATGAAAATGCCGTTGCAATTCGACGTAAACCTTGCTTGGGCCAAAAGTAGAATGGCCAAAAATCTCCGTCAGCCGCTTCACCGCTTGGAATGCCGCTTGCGGCCCACCCTGCCTGAGCGCCGCAGCCAGAGGTCCTTCTTCTCCGCCGGTGAGGCAAATCAAACCGTCGGCATGCTCAATAAAATCGAGATCTGACGCGCAGGCTCCTTCTTTGCGCCCAACCCGCAGTTTCATTTTTGTAATCAGGCGGCAGAGATTTTGATANNGCGGCGAGATGGAAGCGCGGCGAGCCGTACACTCCGTCGCGATCGAGTAATGCCATCGCCGGCATTCCCAGGCTCGCACACACTGCGATCAGTTCCTCGGGAATCGAAGCCCCTTCGAGGAAGCTGAACGCGGAGCGGGAATGGAGTTCAACATACATCAGCTCTCAGCTCGCAGTCTTACAAGAACCAACTGAGAGCTGACAGCTGAGAGCTGAGAGCTTTTTTCAGTCGTACATTCCTTCTACAAACCAGTTTCCACTTAGCTTGTCCTGCACTAAGCGATACAACACGAGCCCAGTTGCCGGTTGCCGGTTGCCAGTTGTCGGTTCTCTTTCATTAGACTGACAACTGGGCACTGGCAACTGGCAACTGCTCTCGGTGGGCACGGCGATGTCCCACTCCTCGCGCGACCAGCCTTCCTGTTCCGACCAGTCGCCGGAAGAGCGCCAGGGGCCGGCGGTCCAGACGATTTCACCGGCGATGTCCTCGCGCTCGAGGCATCGCATGCGCACCGGCTTTGCTTCGCGCACAGTTACGCTCGCGCCGAGCGGCGGACGAAACAGGCGCAGAGCGATTACGGCGCTCATTTTTTCCTTTGCGTTTTCTTTTATGGTTACCTCAAACTCACATGGACTGCCAGTTTTTGGCATGGACATATTCTTTTTTCGATTTCCAGACTGCGTCCCTTGGGGTTCTGTGGGCGCGGGCTCTCCGGGCGCGAAGTGCCGCAGTGCAAACGCGCCTTCGCGATGTGTATCCAGTAACTCCACCGACCCCACTCTGCCCTCGCCGACTATGCCTGCAATGCGGGCCAGCGTTAGCTCGAGTTTTTCGGGCTCGGGAAAAACCGGCTGAAACAGGCCACTCTGCAGGCCCCGCGGGCGCGCCGGATTGGCTGACAAATGAATCTTCACGATGGGCGCTCCTGGCGGATGCGCCTGCAAGTCAAGCTGCAACAATTTAAGAAATATTTTCACGTCCAGCATGGGCGTCGGCAACCGCAGCGTGCGAGTGAACTTTGGGGTGCGTGTGCGGGTGGGCGTCTGGGTGGGCATCTGGGTGAACGATGCGCAACCGTTCGGCTGTGTCGCCGCGAGTTCCAGATTCAGATGCAACTCCTGCGCCGCCAGCGCGCGCGCGCTCAATCGTGCGCACACTTGCTCCAACATGCGGTTCAGCAGAAACGCCAGCGGCTCCAGCAGCACGATGGGATATTCCAGCTCCACACTCTCGGCAAAAATCAGCTGGGGTTCCAAGACGCGCAAGTTGCGCGATGCTGCGCCCCGCGCCAGCTTTTGCAGATGGAGTCCCGGCTGTCCCAGGCGCTCGCTGACCGGAACTTCGGGAAGAGCCGCCAGCGCTCGCAGCTTGCGGATGCCCCAGCGATCGAACGTTTCTGCCCAGCGTGCAGCCTCCTTTGCATCGGAAGAAAAACCGGAAGAAAAACTTTCCAGCAACACATCCACGGGCAAATCTCCCAGCCGCTCTGCTTCGCGGCCTTCGGGAATCAAAGTGACGCCGGGAAAACCGCGGGCTGCGAGTAAAGCAGCATCCGGATTCGCGGCCGCGGCAATGTTCGCTTCCAGTTCCATCTGCGAAACCCGCTGCGCCAAATCGCGGGTAATTTTCGGCAGCGGACCTAGCAACGGCTCAAGTCCGGCGAGGTTCAGAAGCACGGTGCCGGGTGAGGTGTCTTCCACTTCCGGAGAGAACGATTGCGCACAATCGAGCACCGCAGCGTGTGCCGACGTCTCCTGCGAATCCGAACGCGCGCGCAGCACCAGGTTTTCCCATGCTTCGAGTTGCGATTTGGTCGCGCCTATCTCCACGCCGGTTTGCCGCGCTCTTTCGTTGAGCGCCACCACCTTCTCCAGCGGAGGCCGTCCGGTGAGCACCGCGACAGAGTGGGCGCGCAACTCTGGTTCGAAGCGAATGATCGCTTGCACAGAAAAATCGGGGATGAAGATGCAGGCAAACATGGAGTGCAGCTCTCAGCTTTCAGTTGTCAGCTCTCAGTAAAGGCTTATGCTTTAAATCATGACGACGAAGATGACGATAAGGGTTTCTGAGTCTGGTAACTGAGAACTCGCGATTTCGAACTTGCGGCATAAACTATCCCGCCCATGCGGCTCGACTCTTGAAACTTGCCGTCGATTGCACCGGCTTGCGTTCTAATTTTCTTTCCAAGCGCGAGCACAGCAACTCGGCCGTGATCTCGAATTGATCCAACAATTCCGAATGCGGCAATTCCGTATGCATGGGCGGATTTCCTGAGAGCTGAGAGCTGACAGCTGACAGCTTTTTNNCAACTCCCTGCAATCGGCTGCTGTTCCAGAACCAGCAGTGCCGTTGGCGTGTGCTCGATCGCGCGGCGGAAGCGGAACCATGATGCCAACGGAATTCGCCGCGCGCTCTCGACCGGAACATCTCCGAGATCGAGAGCGATCATTCCGAAACCGTTGCTTTGCAGCAGCAGGTCGGTGACTTTCAGCATTTGTTCCAGTTGCGATTCCCAGCGCCGGGGTTCTGGATTTTTCCCTCTCGACAATTTTCCGCGTTGCAGACTTCGATGTTTACGCGATGGATAATTTTCTCCGCAGCGCACCCACAGCAAACGGCTCATCTCCATGCCCGCGGCCGCCGCCGATGCCGGATCGAAGGCATCGCTCGAATCCACCAGTGCGCAAACTTCTCCGCGCTCGGTGGCGCGGGCCAGCGCGAAAAGCAACACGCTGGTTCTTCCCGATGAGGCCATGCCGCAGATTTCCGTGAGGCAACCGCGAGCGAGGCCGCCGGTCAGCGTGTCCAGTTGCGGAATGCCGCTGGACACCATTTCCAGCGCCGGACGGACATCGAGGCGCGAAGCGGGAACGACTGCGGCCAGCTTTGGGAGGGCGCCGACCCGGGCCAAAATCTCCGCGGTCTTCTTTGCGTTCGAGCGCAGAGAAGGCCGCGGAGAAAAAATAAAAGGGCGGCTCATGGCCGCCGATGAAAAAACCAGAGAGGCAGACATACTTTCTCACATTGTCAGGGAACACGAGGGCAGGATCAGCCCGGGCGAGAGCTTGTGTATTCGCTTTTTATTCGCCTATGCAAGTATCCACCCTCAGCCTGCCGTTGTCAAGGAGGTTTGCTCAGAATCATGAGCCGGCGCTGCAACTTGAAGATTTAACAATGCTTTACGGAGAAATTTTCGCTAGCGAAATCGCCCTGAAGTGGGGGTTCGCTGCAAACCTACCGGGCCGTATTCGAACGAGCTTTTGTTATAATCGAATTTCATCGCAATCCACCCGAGTGGCGCTATCGTCTAGGGGTTAGGACGGAAGATTCTCAATCTTCAAACCCGGGTTCGATTCCCGGTAGCGCTACCAACCCTCATTTTCCAGCCAAATAAAGGTGTTAGCACAGAAGTTTGTTCAGTTTCAGCTTTTCTGAGGCATAATCCACACAGGAGTGTGCTATGCCTCACAAGCGCAAAGCGTGGCTTCAGAAGCGGGTGAAGATCAACGGGAAGTGGTGTTCGCGGCCTGCTGAGCAGGTGAAGACCGTCACCGGCATCTATGTCGTTTGCCATTGGGAGAGTGGGCGGCTGGTGCGCCGTCCAGTTGGCGCTGACCTTCGCAAGGCCGAACATGAACGCAACCGGCAGAACATCATCCTCAACGCCAGGGCAGCGGGGATCACTACTATCGCTGATGCAAGGCACTCCCTCACTGGCGCAATCAGCGATTACATCGCCCATCTGAGGCGACGGGATCTAACCGAGAAATCCATCACCGCCATCGAAAACCTACTGGCACTCCTGCCGCAGAAATATCTAGAGGAGATCACCCTTACTGATGTGGCTGGGCATTTTGTAGACAAGCTCCGTGCTCAGGGACTGGCGAAGCAGACCGTTTACGACAGGTACATGAAGGTGGTGTCGTTCCTAAAATGGTGTGAAAAGACCTACGGCGTCAAGCGCGTGGCGGAAATGGGCGATGGACCACAAAAGCCAAAGCACAGCGGCGATGCCGGTACTAACCGAGACCCATATACGCCTGAGCATTTGAAGGCGTTGGATAAGGCCAGTAGTGAAGAAGAAAAATTGTGCTGGAAGTTTCTTCTGATGACCGGGGCACGTGAACGCGAAATGACGACGTGCGAATGGGCTGATCTTGACCTGACCGGTCGCATCTTTCACGTCCGAGCAAAGCCAGGGTTCACTCCAAAAGGCAAGAGAAATCGTGACGTTCCCTTCCCACAGGAGCTTGCTGACGCTCTAGAAGCTCGCAGAGCACAGAGCAGCGGTTCTACGCTGGTGTTCGGCAAAGACGGGCGAGTGCAGCGGCATCTGATTCGCGTTCTGAAGGCGCGAGCGAAGGAAGGGAATCAGAATCCTGACCATTATTTTCTGCACAGATTCAGACACAGTGCGGCCAATCGCTGGCTGCGGGCTGGTATTGACATTGCCACTGTGTCCAATTGGCTCGGACACACTTCGCTTGAAACCACGAAATTGTACTTGAAGGCTATTCAGCAGAAGTCACCCGCCACGCAGCGTCTGGTGGATCGAGTCTGGAAGTCCTGAGCCGAACCCTACGCTATCTGCAGCCAGCGCGGGGAGCTGCGATACAGGCCAGATTCAATCAAACGTTCACTGCTGGATAACAAAGAGTGCAGCCTTCCTTAGTTCGACCACCCCATGAATGCTTTGCATGGTTTCTGCTCTTCCGACAACACGGTAGACTAATGTTCTGGGGGAACAATGGCCCATTGGCTGAGTCGCAACCGCTGCAGGCCGGAAGGCGGCCAAAGGTTCACTGTAGGCAGCTCTGAGTACGTCCTGCACGGCAAGCTTGGGGATGGAGCTGCAGCCCTTGTTCGTAAGGTTCAAAGGGCCTCGGACGGCCAGGACCTAGCAATCAAATTCCTCGCACCCGACCCTAAATACATTGACGAAGCCGTGTTTGACGATGTGGCAGCGCGTTTTCGGCGCGAAGGCCAGCGCTCTCAAAAGCTGGCCCACGAAAACCTGGTGAGAATTCATGCTTACGAGGACAACGACGGAGGAAAAGCATTTGCGAAGGGTTGGCCGAGAAATCCCTTCATTCTCATGGAGCAGGTGAAGGGCACGACCCTCGAGAGCTACATCAGGCGAGAGGAGCGCCGACAAACAGAAAAGCGCGAACGCAGGACCTTTCTTCTTACCCCAGCACGACTGTCTATCGCAGCATGCGTCGCCCAAGCGCTTCAGTACCTGCACCAAAAGAAGCTCGTTCACCGCGACGTCAAACCCGCGAATATCTTTATTCCTGATAACTTTGCTACGGGCACTCAGCCACGTGCTAAACTCGGCGACTTCGGGATCATGAAATGGGGCGATTTCCAAGCGTCGATTAGCACCGGAACGCTCACGGTGACCAGCCAACAGGGGCTAGGAACTCTAAAATACATGTCTCCGGAGCAAGCAATTGCACCAAGAGAGGTTACGGTCCGTAGCGACATATATTCCTTCGGCATAACATTGTTCGAATTGTTCACAGGCCAAATACTCCCATCACCACACCACGTGTTCGAGATATTGAATGCCCGCCTCTCGAGGGGGTCCACCGCAAGCCGGATGATAGATATGGGATACCAAATAGCTGAGTCTGATCTCGGGTTGGCTGAACTCATCCTCGACATGCACCTCCGGGGCCCCTCGGGGCGCCCATCGATTGACAAACTTGCGGGCCGTCTCGTTGTTGAGTGGGAAAGGCGCACCGAAGAGCAGTGGTGATTTCAGCCACGTGCCGTCTCGGACTGCAGTTCGCCCGCGATCGGGGCGTTAGCTCGTTGCGTGGTGCAAGCGGGCCTCTTGCCAAATTTTTGTTAGCCCTTCGTTGCGTCGCCTATAGACGATACTTGGCAGCGGAGGAGCGCCCGCCACGGCAGCATCATATTCGTGAAGAGCAACGTAGGCCTCTTCCATGGAAGGACTTTGCTCATTTAGTAGCCGGAAGCATTCTTGCAGGATGTTTTCGCAACGGCTCGCCAACGATCTATACCGGAGCGCCATATCTATTAGGTCTTCGGTCATCCAGAATGTGATGCCGACCAGCGCGCATTTTGCCACAAGCTCGAGCCGCGACTGGGAAACACCCAGGACGGCAATCAGCACAAGACTGATCAGGATGACGGCCGACGCCGCGACACTTACGATAAGAAACCCCCTCCATGCGGCCTGTGCGATTTTGCCGCTGAAGAAGGCGCACTCTGCGGTTACGTCGACCAACCTTTTTGGGCCCCTCGGCAACTGGGAGGAGTAGTAGGGATCAGGGACAGGGCCCCAGGTTACGCTCCATACTCTCTCTGGAAGGTCGGCCAGCTCAAAACAGGTCGGCTCCCTTCCGGTTCCATCCTGCAGCATGGCGAGCCTTCTCAGGCGCTCCGCAACAGCGACGTAACCGTCCATTAAAAGGCGCGAAACGAACAAGAACATTTGGCCCACGCACGCGAGGACCAAGAACAGCGTGTCCGCAGTCCTGTTATTCCACGTGACGGTAGCGAGGGTGGTGAGGTAGATCACCGTCTTGACACAAACGCCGGTCCACAGCAACCCCTCGCCGCGCTGGTACTCAGCGCGCATCGCAGCCACAAGATTCATTTCAGTCCGAGAACCTTTCTCCGAATACGTGCCTCCACTTCGCTGCAGCTGAGGCGGTTCTGCTTGCCTTTTCGTCGTCCCACGCGGCGCACGCGAGATCCGTTGCCGACTTCAGCACGATCACGCGCCCAGCAAACACGTCGCCCGGATAGACGGGCGGTGCGTTCGACAGCCAAGGGTCTTGAACTCCACGCGTCACGGCCTGCTGCACGGCCCAAAATGCGAGGGCCACGCCATAGGACAGTGTGGAAATAGATTCACGCTTGCATCCCTTATCCCAAAAGGCCCGCGCGACTGTGAGTTCGATGAAGTAGGAGTTTAGTTTGCCGTTCAGTTGCTCGGCATTCCAGTACTTCAGCAGCTTAACCGCCTTGCGAAATAGTTTATTGTGGTCTTCTTGGAGCAGGTCGGCCACAGCGCCGTCATATCTCGGATTGGTCCGAATCCAGTTCCCGCGCCCGTCAGGCATCAGATAGAAGCGACCCTCGCCTTGCTGGTTAGGACTCAAAGAAAAACACGGAACGATGTCGTAGCCGAGGCCATCGCTTGAGGAGCTTGCGCCCTGAGTCATCTGGACGGTCACCGCGTGACCATTGGGTTTGACCTCGGTTTGCGGGAACCGACGTTTCAGGACGGTAGCAAATCCATCGACCAGCTTCGACGACGACACCCAAGAACCATTAGCCCATCTTGGCGTAAGCAGCGGGTTCCAGGCGGCGCCGTCACTAGCCACCGTGTAGGGCAGGACGGCTCCGTTCATATAGTAAGACAGCTTGGCCCCGTCCAAGGGGAAATAGATGTCGATGTCGTCGAGCGGCCACGTCTTCGTATGTCGAGCAAACGAGCCTCCAAGAAAGTCGCAATCCGCGGTCTTCAGTATCGGAAGAAAACCTGGGTCGCGCTCGTATTCCTCCTGCAGGAACTGACGCAGATTCTGGTGACTCGTGCTCGCCGTGCTGCGCATCCCCTCGGAGATGTTAATCGAACTCGTCAGTAGGTCCTCGAAGCTTTGGGACACGCTCTTGGCTCGGTACTCTGACAATACTCGCCACAGGTCTGTGTCGAAGTTAGCCATAATTCAACTCCAGCCACAAAACGAAATCGGGCACGGCGTTTGCCGTGCCCTCACTTCACGACTTACGTCTACTGAACTTATTACGACTTGTTGGCCTAAGCGGCTAAAGCCGCCAAGAGAAAAATCCATAGGTCACCCCCAAAGTGAAAGCGGGCCGGACTCAATTCCTACGGGCTTGGGGGTGGTCGAGCGGTGTGGAGCTGTTACGGTAGACGAAGCACACGCATCAACTGGACTACACGAAAGCCGATACCCTCTAGACTACCAAAATCCCCCAACGATGTCAAATTAGGACATGAGCATGGGTCGCTCATACAAGATGTGGGGGTATCAATGCATGTAAAGTTGTGAATAGTCACTGGGACGTTTGCAACCGGTCGAGTCACTGGCGAACAAAACACGAACATGATAGCATGCCCGTCATGGACGAGGGACGCAAGCGCGTGCTGGCGATTGTGGCGGGAATCCTGGTGGCGCGACCAGCCGCCCTAAGACACAGCAACACGGAGTTGACCAACCCCGCCCCACCAGAGAAATTTGTCAAAGACTCTCTCGAAAAACCATCGACTCGTCACGGTAGACTTGAGGTTCTCTTCTGTCTCATCATCGGGAGAGAAATCCTTCAATCTGACTAGTTCCGCGCACGCCAGCTGTATGCTCTCTTCGCGTTTATCGAA
This sequence comes from Acidobacteriaceae bacterium, assembly GCA_003138955.1. GTDB lineage: Bacteria > Acidobacteriota > Terriglobia > Terriglobales > Acidobacteriaceae > Acidiflorens. Next base: position 19,291 of record PLHP01000312.1, read on the forward strand.
TTGCTTAATCCACTGTTCGCGGTAGCTGTCGTACCCGCTGCGCGGCCAATTACGTACGGAGATCTTACAGCCCAGCCGCCCCGTCAGACACTTGTATGCTCGATCATCGTAAATCACGACGGGTGTCTTGTGACGAATCCAGAGAAACTTTGAAGCCGCCGAAATTTCAATGCTAGGTTCCCGGGGGCGAACACTGCTGCCGCTCGCCGATTTTTCGCGGGTGAGGGCGCGAGACTCAATCAGAGTTTCCCTAATGCTGCCGAGCTTTTCCGCCAAATTTTGTACGGTCTTATCCACGTTTGATTGTGTAAGAACGCCCAACTCTTCTGTTGCTGCATCGAGGACGTCAAGCACTGGACCAAACCTCTCCCACTCCTCCCCCGGAAACCTCCGATTAACCTGATAATAGTTCGCGGCTTCACTTAGCCATTTAACCCTATTCTCCACGCTCTGGCCGGGAGAGAGTCCGGCAACGAAGGTCCGGTCGTATTGCCACCAATCGTTCAGGTAAGCCAACGCGAAGAACCTAAAATTGTCCACGCAAGACCTCCTTCCTCACCGGCCCAAAGGATACTCCACCTCCAAGGCAAGATACAGTTCTCTGCTTGCCGCTCGTCCGTAGCAAAGTGGGAATTGACCAACAATCGCCAGAGGAATTGACCACTTGTTCGATAGCCGATCAAGTCCGCGGACAGAGTCGCTCGTAGCTGCTGCTGTTCAGTGGGCGGAGCGGATCATGAAGAGGATTGACAGCAACTTCAGCGGAAAATGAAGAAGCCGAATCGGTCATAGAGTCTTCTCTACTCTGCTGCGGGAGCTCACCAACCGCTTAACATCTTCCGCACTGAAATGACGGACATTATCATTGACCCGCCTGTTTTGGAATCAAAAGGAAGTGGTGTGAACAGTAGTCTCGCAAGCGCATAATCAAGTCAGCGGACTCTAATCGCGGAGATGCACTTATGAAACGCATCGCAATGTTTGGGAAATGGGTTCTGTTCGTGGTTATTTTGCTCGGGATCGTACTCGGCTGGATGTATGAAAGCGAAAAGCGAGACCTTGAAGATCGGTTCAACTTTCGTGTGCTAAAACTGGAGCAGGGGGACAGCCCGCAGCCGTGGTGCCGGATCACCGTCCGTCACGTTCACACGCATACAATCGAAATCGTCGCCCGCAGTAGCGGTCATTGCACCGTGGGAGTGGGGGATGTGATCGATGGTGATCCGATTTGGAACCCCGATGCGATGTTTTACGTCAAGGATATTCACGGAAGATTGATCCAGACGTTCGGGGCGGAAGCAGCAACCAGTATAGGAAAATAGCAGTTCCCCGTTCATCTATGAAGAAGCGAAGACCAATGTGGTTGACAAAGATGTACTGGTTCGGGCCATTCGTTGACCTTTCTGGAAATCCCGTAAGCATTCGCTCTGCATGGGCAATTCGGTTCAAAGTATTTGCCGAACGAATTTGGACTGTGCGTAAAGGGCGGCTCTTGGTTGCCAATATTTTTTTCACGTTCTGGGTCTTTACGGATATTGTTGCTCTTATCAAGGGAATAACCCCACCGTTCCCCTTGTCGATTTGGGGGGCGATTTTTGGCTCTGCGCTCGTTCTGTCCGAGTGGTGGATTTTTAGGGAAGAATTCAGAGACAGTGCTCCCCTACACGTACTTTGGCAACCGCGCATTTCGCAGGCCCCACAGCAGCCCCACTTGTACGTCCATTTTGAGTCCAAAAACTATTTACCTTTTGAAGTGCGCTGCACATTTACGAACGACAAGAACGTTGCAATTGGCGTATACCCTTCTGAGTATCAAGAATTTGTGCCGAGCAAGGGTAACAGATGCTTTGCCTATCAGACTCGAATCCTCAGAACCAACTTAAGCGGTCTTAAGAAATTCGTGCTTCACGTAGAGATCGCACCCCTATTGGCTCAACCCAAACTCCATGACCACTGGATGTATAACTTTGTTCTGGATGAAGCGTCAGGAAAATTCAAGAGTAGTTCTGGTTGTATTGGGACTGGGGTTCTCCACACTCAAACGTGGTGGTACCCCGAAGAGCAAGATAAGGAATGGTTGCAATGGACAGAGGGGCTGTGAACTAACCTAGGCAAGCGGTTCTTTGTGTACGCGGAGTTCGTCGGCTTCAGTCCCTTGCAATTCTGCCCCACGGAACGTCGCGTGACACGCGGAAACTTGGTGAAACGCCCTACACACATTCCCGCCAGCAAAATTAGCCTCGTAGCAGCGCGTATAGGCGCATCCCACGGCTCGGCTCAGCGTCTACCATCAACCGCTATAGGGCTTCCTACCGCAAACACTGTGGGCGCGGCTAGGCGAATCTACTCTGTCAACAGCAGCTTTTCCCTGTAGGGCGTTATTCTTAATTGATTGGAGACTCCACATGAGCATCTGTTCCATTTACGTCACCCCGGTTTCTGATTGCTTGCCTGCAACTCTCACCCCGGTTCTTGATTGCTGCCCTGCAACTCTCAGACGCGAAAACATTGTGCGTCTTGCCATCGTCCGCGCTTTCAAGGATGGCGAGAGCACCGCATCAGGACGACCGTTCAAGAGTTTCGCTGATCTGATAAAGGAATTGGTCCGCACCGATCTTCTGGATGGCGGAGATTTGAGTGATCTTCAACAGAATGTCAGCAACGGCTTGTCATGGCAGTCGCCTAACGCCGTGGTGATCACGGATGAGCAAGTGAGGCAACTGAAATTGCAGCCAGTGTGAGGTGCGCGGCCCTTACTCCAAAACCGCACTAGCGGCGCTCACCTTGTCCGCTGCCTGAGACCACAGGACTTGGTTGGCAATATCCACGTCCAACACCATTCTCTTCAGGCATTCCCCATAACAAAATTCCGCTAAACTTGCCATCACAAGTGATCCTTGCTTTTCGGCTGCTTCCGTATAAATTCGGCAGTCCACGCTTGGACTTCACAATTTGGAAAATCGATAGACGGCCAGACCCACCGGACAACATCGCCGTTCTTCCGCTGCCAAATCCAGATTTTGCCACTGATCGGCAACCCCAATCCGTTGCGCCCTCGCCATGAAGAGATACGAGTTGGCGAATGGAATTTGTCTTTCAACGCCACTTCAACGTGCTCACACACCTCAGGTAACCAAACGGCCACAATTCGCCCAATCTTTACTTCTGGCTCGTCGCCGATTGTATCGGTGTGTAAATCGACCGCGTTATACCCCAATCCCATCTCTTCGTCTGTTGGAAAGCGATCCGGCTGACCTAGCGTGAGTCCGAATAACGTCGTTTGTTCCTGATTTACCTTAGGTTTTGCTGGTGCAGTTTGCGCCCGAACAGGAACACTTGCGATCAGTAGCAACAGAATCGCCAGAACCTTCATGATCACGCACCCTGACACGTTTCCGCGCTACCGTCAGTGATTCATGTCACCACGCTATGTTTTGTGCTCCCCGTAGACCGCACTGACAGCCCAATAAATTTGCGGGGCACTGGCGCACGTTTTGCCGTGGAAGGGAACTCAAGATGCTAGGAAATTGGGTAGTGGGCTACTTTGAATTTAAGCCATCAAGAGCTTCAAACCACAACAATTGTGAATCGCTTAGGTCTGGATGAGAATGTGGAATCACCCTACGGTTCCCATTGATTGTGTCTTCGAGAAGATACGCGGCAAGATCAACTCTGATAACGACGTATTCCCGCTCCAATTTCCCGTTCCACAGATAAATGTGCTGACCTACATGCAGAAGTCGCATAGCGCCATACCATGCTAATGTCATGGCAACTGAGGGCGGTCAATCCTAAGACTCGGGAAGGGAAGTCAAGATGCTCAGTCTACTTTTTTAACGTCAATGCGCCGCACTTGTGGAGTGCTGTCTTCCCGTAAGCCGATTATTTCCCAGTTGGCCCCGCCTTCTATTAAAACCGTACCGGGGCTCAGGGTATGCGTTTCGGCATAGTTAGCCAAATCAAATACCACCTTTCCAGATTCGACTTGATAGGCAATGAGGCGATAAGAGTTGACGGTTTTCATAGCTGTCCTATCGCGCGGCTGCTTCTCCGTTAAACTTGTGTACTTGGCGTGCCACCTCTTGTCGACCTTCTGCCACTTTGTGCAATCAAGTCTCCCCAACCGTTCGTTCGTGACGGCTTCTTTAGTGATCTTATGCCAATGGGTGAAGCTTTCGCTTACTTGGAAAGAAACCGACCCTGCTGCCTGTCCACCGTTGGTAACTACCATATCGAAGTCTATCGTTTTGGGGCGTTTCGGAGAGAGAACTTCTTTATCAAAGCGCCGCTCCTTGGTCCCAACGATAATCTCCCCACTGTACGTTATCGGGAATTGGGTAGGATTAACCAGATCGACCATGATTCGCAATATGTTGTTCCGTAGCTGCTTCTCACACCTCCAATTGGTAAGGTCTACCCACTGGTCGAACTGGGCTTGCATCAGATTCGCTTGCTTTTCAATCGCTCGAAGAGTTCTTATAGCAAATATCACTCTTGTCCAAATTAGGTT
>PLHP01000180.1 GCA_003138955.1 Acidobacteriaceae bacterium
TTGACTTCGATTTTGTTCTTGGGGGGCGCAGCGGTTTACCGCTGCGATAACTGGCTTATTTTCATCCACGGCTTTAGCCGCTGAGGTCACACTTCCCCCGCGGGAACGACTTTTTCTGCAGCCGGGTGCCCCACACATTCGCGTTGTTTGCGAATGTGTGGGCGTGCGCACCGCCTCAGAGGTTCGGCCGTGGGCGCCTACTGAAACAGATTCAGCGTGTTGCTGGCATCGTCCACGTAGTAGACGCTCTCCCCGGCCGTAACCAGGCCGAACAGTGCACCATTACCCGGAGGACTGCCGCTGCTATCGAGTAGCGTCTTCGCAACCTGCAATCCATCGGGAGTGGTCCGGACCATGTACCCGTCATCTCCGTTCACGGTGAGGATGTCACCGTTGGACGCGACCGTCAGCCCCAACGGATCGTTCAGACTGCCGCCTTTCGTGATCGTATTGCCGGTGTGGGCGCTGGTTTGGCGCGTGATGGGCTGAGAGATCGCGACGATCCGGTTATTGAGGCTGTCCGCCACATACAGCAAGAGCCCGTCCGGGCTCAAGCCCACTCCGGTCGGCCCAATCACCAACGCTGCCGGGTCGGTGCGTTCCGCGAACCCCGAGCCAATTACGGTCATCGCTTCCACGAACGGAGCGGCCGTCTTCGAGAGCGTGAGATCGACTCGAACCACCGTGCCTTGCTTCACGACGCTCCCGCCGGCTGCGACCGTGCCGTTCAGTACGTTGGTGACGAATAGCGCCGCAGTCCCGCCGCCGCCGACACCCGAATGGTCCCGCACGGCCATGTCCCAAGGCCCGTTGATCAGCGTGCCGTAGATTGTTTCCGACACGTTGCCCATAGAATCGAGAACCAGCAGACATCCGGCTTGCGCCGTTGCCGCCGTCCCATCGGCCGTGGGCAAACTGCCCACGATCACCCAGCCAGCGCGCAGCACAGCCAGCGCCGTTGTAAGACCGACACCGCCCGTGCAAGGGCCAGGAAGACTGGCCGCGTCAATCTGGGCAAACTGGCTGACGGTGCCGCCAGGCGATATCTGCATAATCGTAGTTCCGGTTCCCTGCTCATTGGATGCGGCGTTGAAGTTGCTGATGAGCAGGTTCCCTTTCACCAGATTTCCCACCGTGTCCGGAACGACGACAATCCCATAAGGATTCACATCGCCGTTTGCCGGGACCGTGGACGCGACGACTGTAATGGTCTCCGATGCCGCAGACGCAGCGACGGCGAACCCCGATGCCAGGCACGTGAGAGCCAGCACCGTGCTCGCCACGCGGACGAGGACCAGATTTCTAGGGCGACATTGTAGATTCATTTTCTCCTCCTTGGATTTTTCACTTGCTAGCAAGCGGCACACGGCCTCACGCGAGCTGTGGCGCACATCAGCTATGAGATACGGAAGCCAGCCGCCGTCGCTGGAGAAAGAAGTTATCCGAACTCAGAAGACAATATGTCACAGGATTGCCAACGGATTGTCGCTTTGCTTGCAAGGAGCGGGCGCCGACCTGTCCGACGGCCTATTTTTCACCAAGGTGGAGCGACGGGCGTCCTCGCCCGTTCGCTAGGCGGTTACACGTCAAGTCGCGTCCAGAGGAAAATTCGGATTCCCGCGGCCGAGCTTCTCGCTGATGTGGGCGGCGATCAGTTTGCCATGGAAACGGCCATTCTCAATAAAAATCTCATTCGTCCGCGAGCCGGCGACAATCACTCCGGCCACATAGATTCCCGGAACGTTCGATTCCAGATTCTCCGGATCGCAGACCGGACGCATCTGTTCGGAGGAAAGCTCGATGCCCACGCTGCGCAGGAAATCGTAGTCGGGATGATATCCCGTGAGCGCGAACACAAAATCGTTCTTCAGGTGAAGCGGGCCGGATGGAGTTCGCACCACCACATAGTCGCCGCCGATTTCGTGCAAGGTGCTGTTGAAGTGCGCCGCGATTTCGCCGGCCTTGATGCGGTTCTCAATGTCGGGGCGCACCCAGTATTTGACGTGCTGGTGCATCTGCGCACCGCGATGGACAAGCGTGACGCGCGCCCCATGCCGCCACAAATCCAGAGCCGTTTCCGCCGCCGAATTCTTGCCGCCGACCACGACCACGTCGGTGTCGAAATAAGGATGCGGTTCCCGGTAGTAATGGAAAACCTTCTCCAGGTCTTCGCCGGGGACTTCGATCTGATTGGCGAGATCGTAGTAGCCGGTGGCGACCACGATCTTGCGCGCCCGGTAGTCGTGAATGGCGCTGTGCCGGTCGGTGGTAGTAACCCGAAAATCACCGTCCCCACCCGTAATAGTCTTTACCCATTCGTACAGACGGATGTGCAAGTGAAAGTGTTCGGCGACACGGCGGTAATATTCGAGCGCTTCCAGCCGCGTCGGCTTTGCCAGCGCGGTGGTGAAAGGAATATCGCCGATCTCGAGCAACTCCGGCGTGGTAAAGAACACCATGTTGGTCGGATAGTGATAGATGGAATTGACCAGGCATCCCTTGTCGATGATGGTGACCTTAAAGCCCGCGTTCTGCGCCTCGATGGCGCACGCCATGCCCGTGGGGCCGGCGCCCACGATCAAAACATCGCTCCAGGAGTCGGGCCGCGCGTGGGCCTGAGTGCGGGGCAGAGTTTCAGGAATTTGTTGGACCGGCAAGGATGTCAGCGTCTTCATCGTCTAGTATCGGAAACCGATCATTCTAGCACCGTACGCTACGAGAACGAGCGTGGCGCGGCTACTTCTTCACGCAAACCGAAACTCCATCGCGAATGGGCAGGATGGTCGTAAACAGATTCTGCGACTCATAGATTAGTTTGTTGAATTCGAGGATGGCTTTGGTTTGCGCGTCGGGGTTGGGCTCGCGGAGCTTGCCTTTCCAGAGAACGTTATCCGTGATAAAAAGGCCGCCGCTTCTCAAGCGCGGGAGCGCTAAACGAAAGGCGCGCGGGTAGTCGATCTTATCCACGTCGTTGAAGATAATGTCGTACGGTGTCTTCTCCTCTGAAAGAATTTCGAGCGCGTCGCCTACGCGCACCGTAATGCGCTGGCTGACGCCCGCACGATCGAAATAGCGGCGCGCTTTTTCGGAGCACTTGCGGTCGCCATCGGTGTAGACGACGCGTCCGCCCTCGCCCACCGCGCGCGCCCACCAGATCGTGGAATAGCCGATGGCCGATCCCATTTCGAAGACCTTCTTCGCGCCGCTGATGACTGCAAGTTGATAAAGCACGCGAGCGACAGCCGGGCCGACAATGGGCACATCGTTCTTACTGGCGTCAACTTCCATCTCGGAGAGAACTTCGTCACGCGTCGGCAGCATGGCATACAGGTACTCTTCGACTTCAGGAACCGTAATTCCGCCCATGCGCCAGTCAGGCTTTGCCGGTCGATCGCTCATGCTGCTCCTTAGTAGCGCCGGCGTCCCCGCCGGCCTCGATTCTGCCGAAGGCGCAAGCGGGACGGGCGACACGCCCGTCGCTCCACCGAATTATTCTTGCGCTTACGAAATCGTCTTCCCCGGTTTCATTTCCAGCACTTCCACGTCCGGCACCAGTTTCCGCAACTCGGCGGGCGTTCCCGTCAGCTGCGGAAACGTACCAAAGTGCATAGGAATGACAGTTTCCGGTTGCAGCAGTTTACAGGCATATGCAGCCTCGCGCGGCGACATGGTGAAAAGGTCGCCGATCGGCAGCATGGCAATCTTAGGCGCATAAAGATCGCGGATGATGGCCATGTCGCTGAAGACGTTGGTATCGCCCGCGTGGTAGAGCTTGACCCCGTTTGAGAACTCGAGCACGTAGCCGCAGGCTTCGCCGCCGTAGACGATCTGGTCGCCATCCTGAATCCCGCAGGAATGCACCGCGTGCACCATGGTGATCTTCACACCCGCGACAGTTTGCGTGCCGCCCTTGTTCATGGGTGCGATCTCTTTGACGCCTTTCTTCTGCAGCCACAGGCAGAGCTCGAAAATGCCCACGGCGATCGGATTGAGCTTCTTGCCTACCTCGACCGCGTCCCCAATGTGATCGCCATGCCCGTGGGTGCAGATCAGCGCGTCGGCTTTCTTGACGTTCTTCTCACTCTCCGGGCACTTTGGATTGCCTGCAATCCACGGATCGATGTAGAGGGTCTTCCCTTCCGGTGTCTGGACGCG
>PLHP01000248.1:0-2586 GCA_003138955.1 Acidobacteriaceae bacterium
CTGCAGCAGATCGATGAACAGCTCTTGCAGCAGGTGCAGGGCGGATCATAGAGAACACCTCAGGATTCGGAGGGAGTTGCGAACGCCGGTTGTGAGTTTGGGCGCGCGGAGCGTTTTTATTATCGTTGCCACAGCATTCGAGCGTCTTCCAGTGGGGTCGCAACGCCGTCGCAGTGGGGCGTCGCTCGCGCCGTGTAGTCTCCCGCTGGACGTGCAGCGGGTACCGTCGCCTGGTAGACACAGCCCTCGGGCGCGCCAGGAAGCAGGCGCGCCCACTTCATTTCCTGCCGTACGGGATCGCCGCTGTTGTTGCCGTCCGCATAAAGCTCAACTCGCACCGCATCTGGGTCGAGATCGCTCAGAAAGATTTCGACTTCAAATGCGTGGTGGTCCGCGTTGGTTTCGACCCGCAATACAAAACTGTCGCGCTCGCGGTGGCGAAGAGTCCTTGTTCAGCCACCGCGACCCATACGCGGGTCGAGTAGTGTACGGAAGGAATACCCGATGTGGTAACGACCCCAACCGCCAGCAGAATAGTACCGATCCACAAGACCGAAGCTGTCACCATCAGCGGGGAATGTCGTCTCATGAGTCGCTTCGATATCAGAATCCATGCAATGGCTGCAAACATTGAAAGCACAACGAGAAGGTCGCCTTGAACGGTCGCATGTGCCGTGCCAGAAGCTCTATTGCTAGACAGTGCGATCAACCCAGCACCTACGGTTGAGGCTACAAGTGCAAGCCAGCCGCCGACGTGCAATCGTTCCCTCGAAAACACCACCGCTGCGATGGCGAGGAGCATGGGAAGCGTACCGACCATTAAAGAGGCGTGTGAAACAGTGGTGAGCGAGAGCCCCTTGAACTGCACCAAGAACAGCACTGGTACTCCCAGCACAGATGCTGCGAACAGCCAGCCGAGTTCACTCCCTTCAAAGTGAGGACGATCAAAGAGAATGACGGGCGGCAGCCCGACGCACGCGAACGCCAAGCGAAACAAGATCATTGTAGCGACTGGCATTTCGCTCAGCGCGACCTTGCCGAAAAAAAACCCTGTTCCCCACAGGCATCCAGCCGTTGCCAGAGCGAAGATGGGGACGACACGACCGTGTGGCTCGAATATTGGTTTCGATTGTAGGGCAGGCGTTAATGAGCATCCATCGGGCACGGTGCGGAACTTTATGGGGCTTCAGTCTCGCCTAGCAAAAGTACGGGAGGCTCAGGTCGGCAACAAACTCCATAACGCTGCCAAAGCCGAAACCATGGGCTGTGCGCGAGCATGTCGTCGTGTCTTCGATTCACAGCCGAGAGGTCGCTCGCGCTCAGCGGTCTGGTGTCCGGCACCGGCGAAGATGCGCTCCAGCCACTCGATTTCGGCGATGGTTCGGTCAATGTTCATGCCGCTCAAATTTGGATGCACCTGCGCCAAGCATACTAGAATTCGCGAGCGCATCGTGCCGTGCGGGATATTCTACTTACTCAGTCTTGCATGCCGGAACTCTTTCTTAGAAGCGAGCGCGNNAACAGGACTATGTCAGCCTGCCCCGTGGCGATGATGTGCTGGGCCTGTTCGGGTGCGGTAATCATGCCCACGGCTCCAGTTAGGATTCCTGCCTCACGGCGGATGCGCTCGGCAAAGGGAGTTTGATAACCGGGACCGAGCGGAATGTTTGCCTTGGGAACGATGCCTCCCGATGATGAGTCGATGAGATCGACGCCAAGCGGCTTGACCTGCCGGGCGAGGGCGATGGAATCCTCGATGGTCCAACCGCCCTCTGTCCAGTCCGAAGCGGAGATGCGGAGCCACAAGGGGAGACGTTCCGGCCAGACTTTGCGGACCGCTTCGATGATCTCGCGCAGGATGCGGGTGCGGTTCTCAAAGCTGCCACCGTACTGGTCGGTACGAGTATTGACCAGAGGCGAGAGGAACTGGTGGATGAGATAGCCGTGGGCTCCGTGGATTTCGACAAGTTCAAAGCCCGTTTCGCGGGCGCGTCGAGAGCCCTCGGCGAAAGCGTGGGCGATGCGAGCGATGCCTTCGGGAGTGAGAGCTTCGGGCTGAGTGGATTCCGGGGTGAAACCCTTGGCGGTGGAGGAATAGATGGGACGCCAGCCGCCCTCGGCGATGGGGACTGGAGCGCCGTGATTGCGCCACGGGACGCCAGTGGAGGCTTTAAATCCAGCGTGGGCGAGTTGAGTTCCGGCTACCGCACCGTGCTGGCGGAGGAAACGCACTATCCGTCCGAGGTTCTCGACGTGCGCGTCCTTCCAGATGCCGAGGTCGGAGGGACTGATGCGACCCTCGGGGACTACGGCGTTGGCTTCGGTGAGGACAGTGCCCGCCCCGCCTACGGCACGAGAGCCGAGGTGGACGAGATGCCAGTCGTTAGCAAACCCGTCTTCGCTGGAGTATTCGCACATGGGTGAGACTGCAATGCGGTTACGAAAAGAAATATCGCGGATTTTGAATGTATCGAACAGGTTCATGACTTATGGATGGTATCAAGAGACCGAGGGGCGCAAAGGGGACTTCGCGGCATAAAATATGTAGATGGCAACGAAACGTACCAAAGCCGACAGATTAGAGCG
>PLHP01000248.1:2630-5406 GCA_003138955.1 Acidobacteriaceae bacterium
TGGCTTCAGGCCGAGCGCGAGATAAAGGGCAGGCAGGCGAACGCGACAGCGGCATAGCATCCGGGGATGCGGAATGTGGCTGCGGCGTCCGACCTGTTGAAACCCTACGATGCGCGGCTGATGCGGTGCTATCCCGTAAGCATGCGGATCAATCACGTGGCTAACGACGACGAAGAATGCTCCGCACCCGTGGAACTCGCCCAGATTCAGAATCGGCTCTTCTCGTAGCGGGATTGGGGAGCCATCCAATGTTCGTGGCGGGCGTGGATGCCTATTCGAAGGTGGGCTTGGAGGATTTGGCCGCCGGAGGGGTTCGGGTCGCTCGGGCGTTTCAAAGCCGCAGGCAGCCTTTTGGACCAGTCTCTCGACCCGTGAAGGGTCAGAGCGTAGTGCTTCCCGATGTCTCTTCACCAAGTGAGAGAGCATGAGCCCTGTGCCGCAGCGGGAAATAGTAGGCACCGGTATTGGCGCAACTCCGGTTTCATCACCAAGGTAACGCCACGGGCTAATCGTTTGCATTCATAGGAAAGATCTGGATGGGGTCATTATCTGATTCCGGTGGCCGCCCGCTGGTCCTGCTGACTGGAGCCACAGGCTACATCGGAGGACGTCTCCTCAAGGGTCTTGAGAAGGCCGGTTGGCCGGTTCGTTGTTTGGCCAGACACCCTGAATTTCTACAGCCGCGTGTCGCTCCCAGCACCGAGGTTGTGAAGGGCGATTGCCTCGACCAGGCTTCACTCCCACAGGTCATGGTCGGAGTGCACACAGCCTATTACCTGGTTCACTCGATGGGCTCCCCGGGTAAGTTCGAAGAAGAGGACCGTCAAGCGGCCAGTAATTTCGCGGCATCCGCGCGCCAAGCAGCTGTGCGCCGCATCATCTATTTAGGTGGGCTCGGTGCAGAGGGGCAATCGCTGTCTGCCCATTTGCGGAGTCGTCAGGAAGTGGCGGACATTCTGCGTTCCTCTGAAGTCCCAACCATTGAGTTTCGCGCCTCGATTGTGATCGGCTCGGGGAGCCTCTCCTTTGAAATGATTCGCGCTCTGGTTCAGCGCTTGCCGGTGATGATTTGCCCACGCTGGGTCGCCGTGAAGGCTCAGCCGATCGCAGTAGAAGATGTAATCGCTTACCTCTTGCAGGCGCTTGAGCTGCCGGTTGGGGAAGCAGCCGTCTTCGAGATTGGCGGCGCCGACCAGGTGAGCTATGGCGAAATAATGCAAGAGTACGCGCGGCAATGCGGCCTCCGCCGATGGATGATTCCGGTTCCAGTCTTAACGCCTCGGCTCTCGAGTTTGTGGTTGGGCCTGGTCACTCCTATTTATGCTCGCATAGGACGCAAGCTAGTCGATAGCATGCGCAACCCCACGTTAGTCCGGAACCCGTCAGCGCTGAAGGTGTTCGATATCAGGCCGAAAGGTTTGAAGGATGCGATCGAAAGAGCTTTGCACAACGAGAACCTTGAGTTCGCGGAGACGTCTTGGTCGGATGCCCTCTCCTCTGCCGGAAAGACCAGGTCGTGGGGTGGCGTGCGCTTCGGAACCCGGCTCGTGGACTCGCGTAATCGACGCGTCTCCGTGACACCGGCAGCGGCTTTTGCTCCCATCCGGCAGATTGGAGGAGCGAACGGTTGGTACTTTGCGGGTGTTCTGTGGTGGTTGCGCGGTTTTCTGGATCTTCTGGTAGGCGGCGTCGGAATGCGGCGGGGGCGACGCAATGCTCAGACCCTGGCGGTGGGGGATGCGTTGGATTTCTGGCGAGTGGAAGCTTTTGAGCCCGATCGTCGTGTGAGCCTGGTGGCCGAAATGAAAGTGCCCGGACGTGCGTGGCTCCAATTCGAGGTTGAGCCGATCGGTGTGCAGCCAAATTCCCAGGGATCAAATATCCGCCAGACCGCCATTTTCGACCCTGCGGGCCTGGGCGGTCTTATCTACTGGTACGCGCTCTATCCCGTCCATCGCTGGGTTTTTGCGGGAATGCTCCGTGCGATCGCTGTTCGGGCAGAGCTAGAAGCTCGCACAACTCACAAGTGACTTCCTGCGCAACCGTTATGTGGCGCTGCCCGCTTCGGCAGTTTGATCTGCACCAGCAGCATCATCGTCGCTGACTTTGCAGCGATGGCGTGAGGCAGCAGAGGAGGCATGTACGCAAATGATCCTGTTTTCGCCTGATGCACATCATCTCCGAGCGTGACGTCAGCCTCACCGTTCAGGAAGTAAAGTACTGCCGGAGTAGGTGCCGAGTGTGTCGAAAGTTCCTGTCCTGGCGAAAATCCAAACAGCGTGATATTCACATGTTCGTCCTTCTGTAGCACTCGGCTAAGAATCCCCTCAGTTGGTACATTGACGTCTTCCAGCAAGTCGGCAATGAACTTGTAATCCATGGGTATGCGTTCCTTTTCCTATTTCCGGAACTATGCAGCAGTTCTGCAGACTTTCTTCAACTGCTTTGGTCTTCGGCGATTCTTCGCAATCGAACCCGCCCGCAATGTCTGGTGTCGCCATATAGTTTTCTTCTGCAAAGAACTCGGGTCGGACAACCTGACTCAGGAGTGCCAACTCGGTGGGTCGCTCGCTGGAAAGCTGTCGGCAAGGGTCTTGTCCATCGCTCTCTCTTTTCTCTGCGCCTCGCTGCACTCGTCTGTCCCGCGTTCTTCCGAGTGAAGAAGTAATTCTCCCGACTCGCGATTGGCAGCACGGCGGCTTCCCGATGCCGAGTCGGCGATATTCAGCTTCGTAGTCATAGCCAACCTCATTTGCCTGACTCTACTTGGTCGCCT
>PLHP01000054.1 GCA_003138955.1 Acidobacteriaceae bacterium
TTGCCTGCGGGCAGCTCAGCCGCGCTTTCCTATCTGAAAGGCGCCACAGACCGTCCGGTCGGCCTGCTCTTCTTCACTTCGTTGTTGACCGTCTGGAGCGCTTCCGGCGCCATCATCTCCTGGATGGATGGCTTTCGCCGTGCCTACCAGCTTCCCAAGACCTGGGGGTTAGTCCAGGAGCGCGCGATTGCGTTTTCGCTGGTGTTGATGGCCGGCATACCGATGACTTTCTCCACCATTCTGGTTGCCTTCGGCAGCCGCATTGAAACGCGGATTCTGTTTCACATCGGCCACGAATTCGGGCCCTTGATTCTGTTATTGTGGGGCGCAATCCGCTGGGCCATCGCGATTATGACCAGCATCGCCGTGATCCAGCTTATCTATCACAACGCGGTGCCCCGAACTCAGCCCTGGCACAGCGTTTTGCCGGGCGCCGTTCTTGCCACCGCCATGTGGCTGATTTCCACCGCGCTGTTTGGATTGTATTTGCAGCACTACGCCGACTACAGCGTGATCTACGGCTCGCTCGGTGTGGGTATTGCGCTGCTGCTGTGGATGTATCTGATCTCGCTGGCGGTGCTGATCGGCGCCGAATTCAATGCCATGCTCTTTCCTCGCGGTCTCACGAAAGTTCCGCCGCCGCGGGCAGACACGGAAACGCACTGACGGCGAAGGCGTTTGCCACAGCGGGAGAAAGTGATCGCTCGACGCAGCGGCAGAAGAAACAGCTATTAAATCTTGTCGTCTAAGTCTTGTCATCCTGAGCGAAGCGAAGGACCTGCTTTCGTTTTCGCCAGTAAATCTTGTCATCCTGAGAGAAGCGAAGGATCTGCTTTCGTTTTCGCCAGCCGTAACTTCAATCTTAGGTTGTAAGCAAACCACCAGAGGTCTTGATGCGATGCAGCCGACCGTCGCCTTTTTCGATGACTCGCTGAACCCGGCAGTCCGCGGATTCCTGCACTCACCCGCGACTGCCAACGGCGACGCGCTGATCCTCACCCACGGCGCGGGCTCGGATTGCACGGCGCCTCTGCTGGTCGCGATCAGCGAAACTTTTGCCGGACATGGCTACCTGGTTCTGCGCTGCGATCTGCCCTTTCGCCAGGAGGGCGAACGGCGAACCCGTCCGCCGTTTCCAGGCAATGCGGAGCGCGATCGCGCGGGTCTGCGCAACGCGGTGGCGGTTTTGCGGCAAGAGGTCGCGGGCCGGATCTTTCTCGGCGGCCACTCCTACGGCGGCCGCCAGTCGACGATACTCTGCGCCGCCGAACCAGACTCGGTCAAGTCAGAGCTGGTCTCGGGCCTGCTGGTGCTCTCCTACCCTCTGCATCCACCGCGCAAGCCGCAGCAACTCCGCGTCCAGCACCTGACCAGTCTGCGCACGCCCAGCCTCTTCGTGCACGGAACGCGCGACCCCTTCGGAAGTGTTGAAGAGATGACGACCGCCCTGCGGCTAGTCCCAGCCAAAACCGAGTTAATGAAGGTGGAAGGCGCGGGACACGACTTGGGTTTCAAGGTGAAGGCCCGGGCGATAGAACTTCCTGCGAGCATCATGCCAAGATTTGAAGCGGTGTTCAGCTAGAGCGGTTTCACGATTGCCATGCCTGGAACCACCGCGCCGACTGGGCGCAGGAGACGCGGCGTCTCTACCTCTGGGGTTTCTTGCGGATCGCATGCGGTAGATTTTACTGATACCTGATGCCTGAGAACTGATGACTGACGGCTGAGGGCTGACGGCTAATTCACCCAGCCCGACTTCGAGCCGCCATTCGTTTTGTCGTTATCGTCGGGAGGTATGTAGTTTCCGTGCTCGTCGAAGGTGACTTTGCGATGGTGATCTCTCATATAGACTTCAAATTTTCTCGCCGCGCGCCGCCGTTTCCAGCGGTAGTAAGAATTTCGCACGCCAAAATAACGCTCGGACGCCACATAGCTCATGCCGCGAGAGGGCATGAATTTCACCCACAGGTAGCCGAAGAGCAACCCGCCCAGATGAGCGAAAACCGCGACTCCGCCTTGCGATGGCTCAAAAACTGCAATGATCGCCACCACCACCCAAATGCCGACCAGGTATTTGGCCTTGATCCTGAAAGGCAGCGGAAACAAATACATTTCCTGATCCGCGTAAAGAATCCCAAAGGCCATCAGCAGGCCGAAAATTCCGCCCGATGCGCCCACTGTTCCAATCCTCGGGTTCATCCCAAGGAAATGGGTATAGGAGACCGCGATGGTTATCAGGGCCGCGCCCACCACGCAGAACGTGTAGCACTCGATGAACCGTCGCGGCCCCCAATCGCGCTCCAGGTAGGCGCCGATGAACCAGAGCGTGAGCATGTTGAAAAACACATGACTGAAGCCGGCGTGCAGCAACGAGTACGTGACCACTTGCCACACTTTGCCATGCATCACGGCAACCGGAATCAGCGCCAGCCACTCCCGCATCTGAACGACAACGTCCGGGGCAAAATTCTCCATCACCTTCTGAAACAGATAGATCCCCGTGCAAGTCAGAATGATGCGCCTCACCCATCCGGCAAATGGGGGAAAGCTGAACGAGATGGTTTGTCCGCGACTCATCAAAATTGGTCCATTATCTTTCCGGCTCCGGCACAACTAGCAGACTGCGATGTCCCGCCGCATCTACCGCGCGCACACCGAATACCACATTATCCTTCGAAACCTTCAGGCTTGCACGCGCACCGCTGCTGACCGCTTGGACGTACTCCCAATCGGCCGCGTTCGTCGAACGCCAAGCCACCTCATGGGTGACTGCACCGGCCGCAGGCTCCCACGTCAAAGTCGTGTCGTTTTCGAGGTTCTTGGTCAGCATTCTTACGGTCGCCGGCGGGGCTGGAGCCGATGCCAGCGAGGCCAGGGTCGCCGCGTTCAGCCGTGCAACGTGCGCCACATAGTCGAAGTCCACGAACTTCGGCAGGTCTCCATATTCGATGCCGTTGGCGTCATCCTTGCGAACGTTCTGATGCTGATGGTTGAAATCTTCGCGGAATTCGGTGAACCGCACAGCAGCGAAACCCTGCTGATTGAAAGAGTAGTGGTCGCCGCCGCGCAGGAAGCGGTCCAGTCGGAAGATCGGAAGCGGCTTCACTCCCGCATCGTACGAGCGTCCGATGTCGGCAATATAGCGCGCTAGCTCGCGCGAAGGCGAGTCGCTCTCTCCGCCGAGCATTCGAATTCGCCGAATTTCAGCCTCGCTCGCCACCGCCGGTAGCCCTTCGGAAAAAACGCGCACCACGCTCGTATCCTGTTGCGGATTGCGGTCGCCTCCCACAATGTCATTGTTCAAGACGGCTTCGATGTTCCACCCTTGCTGCTTAGCCATCTGGGCGAAATGCTTGCTGCCGTTCAGACCCTGCTCTTCGCCGGCGACCGTCAGGAAAATAATCGTCGCCGGGAACTTAAGTTTGCTGCCAGCATTGCTCAAGACGCGGGAGCATTCCAGGCTCACCGCCGTGCCGCTGCCATCGTCATTCGCGCCCGGCGCGGGGTCGGTCCCCTTGAAAGTATCGCTGTTACGCGAGTCGTAATGGCCGGTTACCAGCACGATGCGATCCGCCTGCCGGGGGTCGCTTCCGCGCAGCACCGCATAAACATTGGTGATTTCGGTCGGCTTCGGGATGCGGTCGCCGGGCGGCTCGGTGAAAGTGTCAGTCTTCACCTCCAGGCAGCCGCCGCAGTCTTTGGAGTAGCGCTCAAACTCCGACTTGATCCACTCCCGCGCCGCTCCGATTCCCTTCCCCGCTTTGACGGATTCCTCGTCCTGCGCAGAAATTGTGGACCGATTCTGGAAGCTCACCAGCTTCTCGATCGTCTGCCG
>PLHP01000400.1 GCA_003138955.1 Acidobacteriaceae bacterium
AGCACCAGATTCGCCCCCATCTCTGCCAGTCCCTCGGCCATCTGCAGACCCAGTCCCATCGAGCCACCCGAAACAATGGCCACGCGGCCGGTCAGATCGAACAGTTTCTTGACATTCACTCCGGGAACGGCCTCTCCGCGTGGCAGAGCCACGCAAGAATGATGGTCGATATCATATTAGAGTCTAATTACGATCTGCGACAGCAAGCCATCGACGGCTGCGTCGGGAAAAAATTCCACCATCCGGGGCCAGTGGCTACGGGATAAAAAGTTTTGTCGTGTTTTGCCCGTTCTGCGGAGGCGCATTGAATAGACGGTGCGCGAGCCGGCACCTTGTGAATCAGAAAATGTCAGGCAGAAAATGTGCAGCAGAAAATGTGAGCTAGGAAAGCCCAGGCGTTGTTCAACCCTGAATCTTTCCGGAGTACAGCGCCATGCCCACCACGGCATCAATTCCCAGCGCGTCGAGGCTGTCGATTTCGTGCTGTTCAGTGATACCGCCGGCGACCACCAGGTGTCGTTCGGTGGCGCGCCTGATGGCGTGAACCGTCTCCATCGGAATTCCGCCCATCAAGCCTTCCGTGTCGATGTGCGTATAGAGAAAGGTCTCGCAGAAAGGTTCCAAATCGCGAATCATATCGAAGGCAGTGACCGCAGTCTGCGTGCGCCAGCCGTCAATCGCAATCCGGCCTCCGCGGGAATCGAGAGCAAACATGAGCGCCGCCCTCGGGAATTTATCTGCCAGTGCGCGAGCATACTCCTGATTGATCCGGCCTTCGGTCATCAACGCGGACCCGATGATCACTTTGCGCGCACCCAGGTTCAGAAGTTCCTGGGCAGTTTCGAGCGTGCGAATGCCGCCTCCAACCTGGCAAGGCAGGCGTCCGGCGATCTGCTCCACCAACGACCGGTTGTCGCCGGTGCCGATGGCTGCGTCGAGGTCGATGAGTTGGACTACGGGATACTTCGAAAAGCGCTCAATCCAGTAATCGAAGTTGTCGAACTCCAGCTTCTTCTTTTCTCCCTGGACTAACTGCACGATCTTGCCGCCCATCAGGTCGATTGACGGAATCAGCATGGCCACCTCACCGGCACATTGGCAGCGCGCAGCTCAAGTTTTAATTGTCCGATGTTCTCGAGACCGAAATGAAAAATGGAAGCGGCCAAAGCCGCGTCCGCGCGCCCACTCTGGAACACTTCAATAAAATCTCGCGCCGAACCGGCGCCGCCCGAAGCGATCACCGGAATGGAAACGGCGTCGGCCACCAACTGCGTCAACTCACAATCGAAACCAGCTTTGGTCCCGTCGCGGTCCATCGAAGTGAGCATGATTTCTCCCGCGCCGCACGCCGCCGCTTCCCGCGCCCATAAAATCGCGTCCCGGCCCGTAGGAGTGCGGCCGCCGGCAACGAACACCTCGAAGCCCCCGAGACCTCCGCTTACGCGCTTGGCATCGATGGCTACCACGACCGCCTGCGAGCCAAAACGAGCCGCGATTTTTCCGATCAGTGTCGAATCCTTCACCGCGGCCGAGTTGATCGCGATTTTATCGGCGCCCGCCTCGAACACGGCCTCGGCGTCGGCGAGTTCGCGGATTCCGCCGCCGACCGTGAACGGAATAAACAAACAACGCGCCGTGCGCGAGACTACGTCGAGCATCGTTCGCCGGTTATCGCTGGTGGCCGTAATGTCGAGCAGAACGATCTCGTCGGCGCCATCGCGGGCGTGGGCGGCGGCACACTCCGCCGGATCGCCGGCGTCGCGCAGATTCACGAACTGCACGCCTTTCACGACTCGGCCGTCATCCATATCGAGACAGGCGATGATGCGTTTGGTCAGCACTTATATCTCCCAGAAATTCTTGAGCATGAGCAACCCCACGGTCCACGATTTTTCCGGATGAAACTGCACGCCGAAAATATTTTCCTGTTCGACCACGGCGGAAAACTGCGTTCCGTATTCGGTCGCCGCCGTGGTAGCGGCAACCACCGGCGCTTGAAAAGAATGAGTGTAGTAGACAAAGGATTCAGGCGCGACGTTACGCAGCAAGCGCGAGCCTTCCCGCACCGCCAGCGAGTTCCATCCGACGTGCGGCGATTTCACCGAAGAAGGAAACGGCCGGCATCGCCCGGCAAAAATTCCCGCTCCCGCAAACTCGGGAGCCTCGTCGCTGCCTTCGAACAGCCACTGCATTCCCAGGCAGATTCCCAGGAACGGCTTGCCCGCGCTCGCGCCTTGCAGCACGGCGTCGCGCAAGCCCGTGTTGTCGAGCGCGCCCAACGCGGAGAAGTGCCCGACCCCAGGCAGCACGATCTTGTCCGCCGCCGCAACGGCTTCAGGCTGCGTGGTTAGAACAACGTCGGCGCCGAGATAATCAAACGCTTTCTTCACCGAATTCAGGTTGCCGGCGCCGTAATCCACGATCGCGATCGTCGGAGCTCTCATAGAAGAGCCGATCATAGAAGCCCCTTGGTGCTCGGCAGCATGCGTCCCAACCGGCGGTCGCGCGAGCAGGCAACGCGCAGAGCGCGCGCAAAAGCTTTGAACAGCGCTTCAATCTTGTGATGGCTGGAGCGCCCATATAGCACGCGCGCATGAACATTGGCGCGCGCGCCGCGGGCGAAGCCCTCAAAGAAGTCGCACACCAATTCCGTTTGCAGATCGCCGACTCGCGCGGCTCGAACCTTAGTCTCGACCACGGCCACCGCCCGCCCGCCAAAGTCCACCGCCGCCAATCCGAGAGTCTCGTCCATGGTCATCAGAAAATAGCCGGCTCGCCAGATGCCGCGCCGGTCGCCCAGAGCGCGGTCGAACGCCTCACCCAACGCGATCCCCACATCTTCCACGGTGTGGTGCTGATCCACATCCAAGTCGCCCCGAGCGGCGAGTTTCAAATCGAACCCACCGTGCCGCGTGAACAGTTCCAACATGTGGTCGAGAAAACGGATCCCGGTGGAGACTTCATACTTTCCGCGGCCCTCGATGTTGAGGGTAATTTGAATTTCTGTTTCCGCGGTCTTGCGATGCAGTTTAGCTTTCCTCACGACTGCACCTCGTTTGGAAACGGCCTCCGCAACCCGGTTCGCAAGCCAATTTGATTGATTACGTCGCGCATAGCAAGAATGAGAGTTTGCGTGTGTTCGTCCGTCCCCACGGTAAGGCGGACGCAGCCTTCGCATCCCGGATCAAAGTGCCGGTCGCGCACCAGAATCCCGCGATCGCGCAGCGCGCGAACAAATTCCGCGTGGCCTAAGCCGATGCGGACCAGGACAAAATTCGCGTGACTCGGCCAGTAATGCAGAGCGAGACTGCCAAGTTCCAGCTGCAATCTCTCGCGATTGCGCCGCACCTGCGCGACATAGCCGTTGACATACTCCTGATCGTGAATCGCCGCCGGAAGAATTGCGAGCGCGGCCACGTTGACGCTGTAGGGCGAGGCAACGCGCCGAACCATCGCCATCTGCCGCGCGTCTCCCGCAAGGATGCCAATTCGCAGACCGGCAAGTCCGTAGGCCTTGGAAAAAGTGCGCGCCACGAAGAGATTCTCGATTTGCCGGGTGCGGTCGATGACCGTTTCTCCGTGAAATTCGAAATACGCCTCATCGACCAGCACAGCCGCTTGCGGCGCTGCTTGCGCAATCTGAGTGAGGACATTGCCTGCAACCGCGGCTCCGGTCGGATTGTTAGGATTCGCCACGGCGATGAGCCGCGTGCGCGGGCTGATTTGAGCGAGCAGTTGCCGCGTGGGAAATACAAAATTGTCGCCGGCAGGCACCTCGATAACGCGCGCGCCTTCCGCCAAAGCAAAGATCGCGTACATGGCGAACGTGGGCACCACGATAAGCGCTTCGTCCCCAGGCTCGAGATACGTGGAACAAAGCAGATGAATCGCTTCGTCAACTCCGTTCGTGAGCAAGACCTGTGCCGGATCGAGTCCGAGAAAACGCGCGACCAGTTTTTCCACCGGCTCGCGCTCGGGATAACGCGCCAGGCTTTCAGCATCGAGCGACCGCAGCTCCGCCAACACGCGCGGCGAACATCCGATTGTGCTCTCGTTGAAATCGAGGCGCAGCCCCGTTCGCCCAGCCAACGGGGGCCTATAGGTGTGTAACTTCTTTACCGCATCACGAGCTTCAAGCATGGGAGCACCTCACTCGGAATGCCTCCGCGTGTCCTGTCAATCCTTCGGCAGTTGCCAGCGCAATACCCGGCGCCCCGATCCCGCGGATTCCTGCGCGGGACACCTGCTGGCAGCCAATGACGCGTACGAAATCAAGCACGCTGAGGCCGCCACGCACCCGAGCCATCGCACCCGTGGGCAGCACATGGTTCGGTCCGGAGACATAGTCGCCCGCGGCCTGAGGTGTGAACTCATCCAGGAAAACCGCACCCGCATGCAGCACTGCCGGCGCCAACGCCGCCGGAAGCGTGAGATGCTCGGGTGCGATGCGATTCGACGCTTCGACCGCCTGTTCAAGAGAAGCAACCAGAAGTATGGCGCCGCGCCGGGAGAGCGCTTCGGCGGCAATCGGATTTGCGCGCGCGCGCGTACGCACCTCGTTCTGAACTTTTTTCGCCAACGCGCGTGAAGTTGTTATGAAGATGCACAGCGCGTTGGGATCATGTTCCGCCTGCGCCACCAGGTCGGATGCGATGCAAGCCGGATCGCCGTCTGCGCTGATGACGACAGCCTCGGTAGGACCAGCCAGAAATTCAATAGCGCAATCGAAAGCCACCAGTTTCTTGGCAGCGGTGACGTAGCGGTTGCCCGGACCAACGATCTTGTCCACGCGCGGAATCTCTTCAGTTCCATAAGCAAGGGCAGCGATCGCCTGCGCTCCGCCGACTCGATAGAACTCGCGCACGCCGAGGAATGCAACCGCCGCCAGCGTTGCCTGCGCCGGGCGCGGAGAGGCCACGCGAATCTGCTGGACCCCGGCGACCTGCGCGGGAATCACCGTCATAAGCACCGTAGAAGGCAAAGGATAGCGGCCGCCCGGAACGTAGCATCCCACCGATTCCAGCGGTCGCACCAATTGGCCCACGCTCACGCCAGGCTGAATTTCGCGCCGCCACTCTTTAGCAGTGGCCGCCTGCCACTCCGCATAGCGACGGATATTGCCCGCAGCCTGCTTGATCGCGTCTTGCAATTCCGAATTAGTCTGCTCCCAAGCCTGGTGGAGCTCATCTTCAGAAACACGCAGCGGCTCGCCCTCGCCCAATCCGTCCCAACGTGCGGCGTAGCGGCGCACGGCGCGATCGCCGTTGCGCCGGACGTCATTGACAATGCGGCGGACCGCCGGTTCCACCTCGGCCAGATCGGTCGCGCCGCGCCCGGCCAGCGCCGTCACCAGACGAGCTTGCGCGGAGCCTTCGAGAATGCGCATGGCGCCATCGCTCACCGCCTTATCGCGCCTCGCCTTATTGCGCACCGCCCGATCGCGCATCACATCACCACCTTGTTCAGCGGATATTCGACGATGCCCTGCGCGTTGGCTTGCTTCAGCTTCGGAATCAGCGACCAGGCGGCTTGTTCCTCAATGACCGTGTTCACCGCGACCCACTCGCCATCGGCCAGCGGCGCGACCGTCGGATTTTGCAGCGCGGGCAGAAGACTGAGAACACCGGGCAAGTCTGGTTTGCGCACATTGAGCATCAGACCGACCCGCCCCAGCGCGGCGATAGCCCCACTCAGCATGACTGCCAGGTTCTCAATCTTTTGCCGCCGCGCGGGAACGGCCCAGGCGGCCGTGTTCGCGACCAGTTGCGTATTCGACTCCAGAACNNACTTCGGTCGCGCCCCAGGAGAACTCGACGCGCACGTCAACCTTCCGATTCGCGAAATAATTGCGCGTGAAACTGACCAGCTCAGTGGCAATGATCCGACCGGCAAGGTCTTCGAGTTTCTGGAAACTCGATTCCTCCGGGACGGCCAACACCCATTTGACCGTGCCCATGCTTTGCTTGGCATAGATCAGGTCGCAGACCTTGACCACATCGAGGCCGCTTTCGAGCACCCAGTCCAGGCCAGTCAAGCCCGCATCCAGCGCGCCGTGCTCGACATACCGCGCCATTTCCTGGGCACGAATCAGCATGCATTCGATTTCGGGATCGTCCGTGGCGGCGAAATAAGAGCGGGCGTTGGTATACACGCGCAGTCCGGCGCGCGTGAACAGGCTCAGCGTCGCTTCCTGCAAACTTCCTTTAGGGATGCCCAGGCGCAATTTCATCGCTCCGCCCTCTCTTGCCCATCCGTCTCCTGTCCCACCAGCGCGGTTCCCAAAGGAAGTTCCTGCATAAAGCAGGAGCGTGTCCCGGTGTGGCAGACCTTGCCTTCGCCCAGCACACGGACGCGCAGCAGCACCGTATCCCGATCGCAGTCAGCGAAGGCGGCAACCACCTGCAAACGATTGCCGGAAGTTTCTCCCTTGGTCCACAGGGTCTGGCGGGTACGGCTGTAGAACGTCACGAATCCATTGTGCAAGGTCATATCCAGCGCCTGCCGGTTCATAAAGCCCACCATCAGCAGCTCCCCGGTGCCCGCATCCTGAATAACGGCAGGCACCAGACCCTGCATCTTGTCGAAATCGATTTCCATCGAACCCTCCCACTCTTCCTTATAAGAATAGCGGTTTAAGACTCCTGATTTAAGAGTCGTAGTTCAAGAATTGTGTGCCCGATTTTCAAAGCTCGCACAACAGCAAAAAGCCCGCTGGGCGAGGTCCGCGCCAGCGGGCTTGGATTCCTATAAGTGCTCTTGGTTATCCGATGTCCCCCGCCGACACGCTCGTCGCATGGTGATGATGGCGATGGTGATGAGTCAGCGAAGTCATACTGGGCACGATACTAGGGCAGTGGAGATACGGTTGTCAATCGGTTTCTGGGAGAGCTATACACACGGGGAAACTGCTACACCTCCGGCGAGGGATCTGCGCCAGATTTTAGCTTCACAAGACCCGAGTCTTCCGGAGATCATTATCGAGGAGTTGAGACAGGACTGCGAAGAAAACTAGTTCCGTCGCGGTTATACTCAACGTCGTGACACCACAAACCGTCACGCTGATAGCCTCGATACTCGCGCTTGTCGGTTCGCTTCTCACCATACTGGTGGGTACACGTCTGGCTCTCCTCAAGGAACGCAGGCAGCTCTTATGGTCCAAAGAGCTTGAGCGGTTCCTTGCCCTGGAGGAACTCGCCGGCCAGCTTGTCGAAGAACTAGCCAGCTATCGCACTCTTGATGGATCAAACGTGGGGCCAAGGATGGAGGAGCTTCAGCAGGCTGCTGGCCGCTTCGCACGATATGACGATGTACGCCGGGCCACACTACAGCTTCAGAACACTCTCGAACGAATGTTCGCTGCAAAGAGAGACCACACGGATGATGAGCAAGAGCTTCGTTCCGAACTGGACCGCCATCTGAGGCAGCTCCTGAGTGCCTGCGATCAGATCACCGGAAGAGACAAGCTACACCATGGCCGAATATAAAGCCCTCTGCCAATCTGTTTCTGGTATGAACATCATATCGCCCGCGTGGCCGGAACCGGCCCAGCTATCACCAAATGAGTTTGAGCCCTTTGTAAAGGCTGAATTTTTCGTCAGAAGCCAGAATGGGAATCTTCTCAGACAAGGCCTGGGCAATGATCTGCCGATCAAAGGGGTCAGCATGGTGAAGGGGTAAGTCGAACAACTGGAATGCATGATTGGCGGTGTAAGGAAGAATGCGGATGTTCAGAGCCGCAACCGCCTGGCGCGCGACAGCGGCTGAGACTCTCAACTTGCCCAGGGCGGTCTTGATTGCGATCTCGGAAAGCGAAATAGCGCTCAGCTCGAGAACATTTTGTGCGTTCTCTAAAACGGTGGTGGCGCGTTTGGTGAGCCGTTCCGGCGATTCCACCGCGTAGATCAGAATTGCCGTGTCCAGAAGGACGCGCACTTCAACCACGCCCCACGAGGAAGGCTTCCACTTCTTTGTCCGTCATGGGCTTCCACCAGTTCGGGTCGAGGATCTCGATCTTCCCCTTAAGCGTTCCGAGCTTCCTCTTCTTGCGGGTCGCCTCCTTCGTGCGCACGATATCCACTACGGGTACACCCCGGCGGCATATGGTCACGGGCTCTCCGTCCTCCACTGCCTTAATCAATTCCGGAAGTTTGTTCTTGGCATCTGCGACACTGACTTGCATAACCGTATTATAGCTATCTAAGATAGCTATGTAAACCGCGGCAAAACCCCGCACCCGCCTCAACAGGCAGTAACGAGAAGCAGAAACGAGAAAGTGAGGCTCACCGCCCGCCCCTATCCGTTCGCTTGAAAGCCAAAACACGGTGTACCCCACTCCGTCCCCCTTGCTATCCTTGATGAGGACCAAGGTTGCTGACAGCTGAGAGCTGACAGCTAAGCCTGTCCACGAGTTATCACGCCCATGCAAATGGTGTTCGACGTTTTCGCTCAGATTTTCGGCACCCTCTGGGCGCACAAGTTGCGTTCGTTCCTCACCATGTTCGGCATCGCCTGGGGAGTCGGCTCGCTCCTCCTGCTGGTCGGTCTCGGCGAGGGCTTCCGCACCGGCAACAAGCGCAACCTCTCGGATCTCGGCGAAAACATCATGATGCTCTTCCCCGCCCGCGCTCCGGCCGTTCCGGGCAGCATGAACTCGGCCCGCGAGTACCGGCTCACCTACAAGGATTACCTCGACATCCGCCAGGAATCGCCGCACATTCG
This sequence comes from Acidobacteriaceae bacterium, assembly GCA_003138955.1. GTDB lineage: Bacteria > Acidobacteriota > Terriglobia > Terriglobales > Acidobacteriaceae > Acidiflorens. The sequence goes on from PLHP01000400.1 coordinate 8,719, forward strand.
CGCCATCAGTCCCGTCCTCGTCACCAGCGACGTGCATGCCGTCAGCGAGTTTGCCAGCGCCAGCGGCCTGCTCACTGGCGCCGAACCGCAATACAGAGGAATCCGCTTCCTTCCGCTCAAGCTGGGACGCTGGCTCAACGACCTCGACGAGAGTCAAAAGCGCGACGTCGTCGTCCTCGGCGACGAAATGACACGCAACCTTTTTCCGGGACGCCCCGCCGTCGGCTCGTTCATCCTGCTCAATGGCCATCGCTTCGAAGTCATAGGCACTCTGCTCCGCGTCGGCCGCGGCGACAACAACACGACCAACACTCGCTGCTACATTCCCTTCCAGGTCATGCGCAGCGCTTTCCCGCTCAAGGGCGAGGAGGCCTACGACGCCATTTCCTTCCTCAACTATCAGCCCCGCGTCGCCGGCGAACACCTGCTCGCCCAGGAGGAGGCACGCCGCGTCATCGCCCGCAATCACGGCTTCGATTATCGCGATGAGGACGCCTTCGACGGCTGGGATACCGTCCAGCAGGCGCAAATGATGGGCACCATCTTCGATGCCATGAACGAATTCCTCGGCACCGTCGGCCTGGTCACGCTCGCCCTCGGGGCCATCGGCGTGATCAACATCATGCTCATCGCGGTCACCGAGCGCACGCGTGAAATCGGATTGCGCAAAGCTCTCGGCGCCACCAACCGCAGCATCATGCTGCAATTTTTCGCCGAAGGCATTGTGCTGACCCTGGTCAGCGGACTCATCGGCATGGCCCTGGCCGGCGGCTTCATGGCCCTGCTCGGCAATTACAACGGCCCCGGAGGCTTCGATCCGCCCCGGCTGGTTCCAAAAACCGCGATGCTCGCCATCGCCAGCCTGGCGCTAGCCGGCGTCGCCGCCGGACTCTATCCCGCGCGCAAAGCCGCACGCCTGGAGCCGGTCGAAGCCCTAAGGCAGGAATGAAAGGGATTTTGTAATTTGGTAATCGGGTAATTGTGTAATTTAAAATCGTGCGGCTTCAGGTTTTCAAATTACCAAATTACCCGATTACAAAATTACCAAATCAAAAACATGATCCGCGATCTGCTCCAGGAGTCCTACGACGCCATGCGCCACAACCGGCGCCGCACCGCCCTCACCATGCTGGGCATGGCCTGGGGCATCGCCACCGTCGTCATGCTCCTCGCCTACGGCGACGGCTTTGGCCGCGCTTGCGCCAACATCTTTGCCAACTTCGGAACCAGGCTCTTCATCATGGTTCCCGGCCGCTCCTCCATGCAGTCCGGCGGCGAGAAGGCCGGCGCGCAAATCCGCCTCACCCTCGACGACATCGATCTGCTCACCACCAACATCCCGCAAATCACCCACATCACGCCCGATTGCTTCAAGACCGCGACCCTACAATACGACACACGCTCTTACACCATGAACGTCAACGGCGAATATGCCAACACGTTCGCCATCCGCGCTCTCACCCTCGACCAGGGACGCTTCTACAACTCCCAGGATCAGGCGCAGCGCGCCCGTGTCGCTGTCCTCGGCTCCGAAACCAGGGAAAAACTTTTCTCCGGACGCAACCCCCTGGGCGAGCACATCCGCATTGATGGCATCGGCTTTGAAGTCATCGGCATTCTCGCCCCCAAAATGCAGGCAGGCGACGACAACATTAATCGCTTCGTCTATATCCCCTTCACCACCATGAGTGACCTCAAGGACACTCACTACCTCGACTCCGTCTGGTTCAACTACGAGAGCAACGACTATCAGCGGATCGAGCAATCCGTGCGCTACATCATGGCCGCGCAACACAAATTCAATCCCGCCGACCGCCGCGCCCTGTTGGTCTTTAATCTGATGGAGCAGGTCCACCAGCTCCAGCTCGTCACCATCGGCCTCAAAGTTCTGCTCGCCTTCATCGGCACTCTCACGCTCGGCATCGGCGGCGTAGGCTTGATGAACATCATGCTCGTCTCCGTCACCCAGCGCACCCGCGAAATCGGCGTCGAGAAAGCCCTGGGCGCGCGCCGCCGCCACATTTTTCTCCAGTTTCTCGCCGAAGCGCTCGCCATCACCTTCACCGGCGGACTGCTCGGCATCATCCTCGCCTACGTGGTTGCTCTCACCGTCGGCAGGCTTACCCTCTACAGCGCCATGGCCAAACACGCCGAAGCCGGCGACATCCGCCTCATAATCAACCCCCTCACCCTCATCGTAGCCGTACTCATCCTGACGGCCGTCGGACTCATCAGCGGCATGGTCCCCGCCATCCGAGCCTCCCGCCTCGACCCCATCGAAGCCCTGCGCTATGAATAGATGCGTCGAGTTCTGTATCAGAGCAATTCGTATCAGAGCAATTCGTATCAGGGTGTGCCTTCAGGCATACCGCAAGAACCGTGTTACGAGAGCGCCTTTAGGCGCTGGTCCCGAGCGCTGGAGTTTCACCCATAGCCTGTCAGCATCGAACGACTCTAGCGCAAAACCGCCGTATGAGTTAGCCTGCTTGCGAGTCCAAAAAGGAAATTCCGACTAAATCTTCAAGGAGACTGGAAAAATGAAAAGCAAGAACATTGTCCTGGCATCTCTCGCCCTTCTGCTCTTGAGTGCGCTTGGCTGGGCAGCGGAGGACGTGGTCAGTGCCGTCCATGGCACCATCACCAAACTGGATTCAGCCACCAAGACGATGGTCGTCAAGGCCAAGGATGGCACCGAGCACAGCATCAAGTTTGTCGACAAGACCACGGTCCATGGTGTCAAAGCAGGGGCCCATGAAACAGAGATGGGTGGCAAAGACGCCTTTCACGGGCTCCAGGAAGGCACAGAAGTAGTGGCGCACTACAGCGAAAAAGGCGCCGATAAGACAGCGGTCGAGGTCGATAAAGTCGGCAAAGATGGTATCAAGGCGGTGGACGGAACCATCACCGATATTGATCGCGGTGCCAAGACGATGACGGTCAAAGCCGCCGACGGTACGGAGCACACATTCAAGCTGTCCGGCCGCGCCGCGAAAGACGCAGGCAAGGACATAGAAAAAGGCACCGAGAAAACTGCCCATGTCACGGTCTACTACACCGAAGAAGCCGGCAAGAAAACCGCCCACTTCTTCGAAAAAATCTAAGATCAGCTTCATCTTCGGTCTTGGATAAAACCCGGATTTTGATCTTGTTTTGAAGCGGCGCGGCTTCAGCCGCGCCGTAGTTGCAGCAAAACCAATGGCGACGGTCTGTTCCGGCAGTCGGCCTGGGGCATCATCTCTCACAAATCTGAAACGCAGAATGGAGCAAATCAATGAAGAGAACATTCGTGTGGTGTACGGTGGCATTGCTGTCGCTGCTGGTCGCGGCACAAGCAAAAGAAAACAAGACGGGCGGCGGAACCGAGCAGGCGGTTGCCGCACTCGAGCAGAAGTGGATAGACGCCGCAATGGCGAGCAATCCAGAACTGCTCGCTCCTCTCCTGGCGGACAAATTCGTCAACACCGACGCCCAGGGAAAGACGATTGGGAGAGTCGAGACGCTCACGCATATCAAGGTGGCAAAGTGGCAGACCAACCAGATCAGCGATGTGAAGGTAACGGTATTCGGCAACACCGCCATAGCGACCGGAAACTGGACAGGCAAAGGGACGGACGAGAATGGCAAGCCGGTCGATACCCACGAGCGCTGGACTGATACCTGGATGAAGATGTCCGATGGAAAATGGCAATGCATAGCCAGCCACAGCTCTACCATCAAAATGTAGCAAACGAGAAGAGGTGGGCTCGTGTGGGGACGGGCGCCCTCGCCCGTCCACGCCGAGCGAAGCTCGGCAGTTGGTGCGCCCGGCAGGGCGC
>PLHP01000305.1 GCA_003138955.1 Acidobacteriaceae bacterium
CTGCAAGGCGAAAGCGGGACGGGCAAGGAACTGATCGCCAAGGCGATTCATCTGCATTCCACGCGCCGCGACCGGCCCTTCGTGCCCGTCAACTCCGGGTCAACGCCGCCCGACCTGCTCGAATCCACGCTCTTCGGGCATGTCAAAGGCGCCTTCACCAGCGCGGTTGCGTCGAAGAAGGGGCTGTTCGAAGTCGCCGACCGCGGCACGATCTTCCTCGACGAGATCGGCACCATGAGCATGGACACGCAGAGCAAGATTCTGCGCGTGTTGCAGGACCGTAAGTTCATGCATCTGGGAGGAGTGCAGGAAATTCAAGTGGACGTGCGCGTCATCGCCGCGACCAACGTGGATCTTCGCCAGATGGTGCGCGAAGGCCGCTTCCGCGAGGACCTTTTCTACCGCCTCAACGTAATCAGCGTCGACCTTCCGCCGCTGCGGCAGCGCCGCGAAGATATTCCGCTCCTGGTGCAGCACTTCCTCCAGAAGTATTCCGAGGAAAATGAGCGGCCCCGGCGCCGCATTACCACCGAGGCCTTGCGCCCGCTGGTGACCTACGCCTGGCCAGGCAATGTCCGCGAACTGGAGAACACGATCGAACGCGCCGTGGTGCTCTCTTCCGACAGCGACATCGGAATCGATCTGCTTCCCGACCACATCGTGGGCCAGGGCAGCTCGGTTCCGGCTTTGGATGCGAGCGCGGGGGCCACGCTGTTCAGCATCATGGAGGACTGCGAGCGGCGCATCATCATTGACATGCTGGAGAAGTGCGGCTGGAACCAGACCGAAGCGGCGGAACGCTTCCACGTACCGCTCTCCACGCTGAATCAGAAAATCAAGCGGCTGGCCATCGAGATCAAGAAGAAGAACAACCGCGAGTAGATCGGGTCATCGGGTCATTGGGTCATCTGAAGCCCGTGAGGTCTCTAAGGTTTTAGATCGCCCGATGACCCGATCACCAGATGATTTCTCTCTCTGCTATAGTTCCCTGAGCAGAAGTTCCCCGACCACGCGTTTTTCGATCCGACATGGCGTTCGAACTCGAACTGATTTCGCCCGTTGACGTCGCCAAGGGGTATGTGCTGGCGGTTCAGGAATACACCCTGCTCTCGGCGCAATCCCTCGCGAACCTCTTCCGCCGTCCTCTGTACATGGGCGATATGCTGCAGCAGGCCGACCTGATCGGCGTCGGCTCCCTGCCCATCGTGNNATGGTGGCCGGACGCAACGCCTCCGGCATGGCCAGCGAACTGGGCTCGATGGTCGTGACCGAACAGATTGACGCCATGCGTGCGCTGGGCACCGACCCCACCAAGAAGCTGGTTACGCCGCGAGTGGGGGCCACTGCCTTCATGCTGTTTTTCCTGACCATCATCGCCGACCTGCTCGGGCTGATCGGCGGCTTTGGGGTTGCGCACCTGCTGTTCGGGCTCGACACGCAGCAGTATTGGACCTCCGTCTGGCAAGTCCTTGTCTTCCGCGACGTCTTCACCGGCCTCATCAAGCCCGTGCTGTTTGGGTTCATCATCGCCACCATAGGCTGCTATTACGGCATGTCCACGCGGGGCGGCACGCAGGGCGTGGGCCGTTCCACCACTCAGGCCGTGGTCGCTGCTTCGGTCTTGATTCTGATAACGGATTTCTTTGTCACCAAGCTGATCTTCGCAATTTTCGGTTACAGGTAAGCCATGCCGGCTCCCACTCTGCCCAGCGAAAATCCGGCGGCCGCGGTGGCCAGCGTGTCCGGCTACGCCATCGAGTTCGACAAGGTGGCAATCGCGTTCGATGAAAACGTCGTGCTTGACGGCGTTTCGTTCCAGCTTCCCCATGGCGAAACCAAGGCGCTGTTTGGCGTCGCTGGTTCGGGCAAGAGCACTCTGCTCAAGTTGGCCATGGGGCTGCTGCGGCCCGATAGCGGCCGCATCTTCGTGTTGGGAGAGGAAGTCACGCGCATGTCGGAACAGGAACTGTTCGAGCTGCGCCGGCGCGTGGGCATCGTGTTCCAGGAAAGCGCGCTCTTCGACTCGCTCAAAGTCTACGAAAACGTCGCTTTCCGCCTGATGGAAGAGCGGATCTCCGCGGAGGAAGTCGAGCGGCGGGTGCGCGAGGCGCTGCGCTTCGTGGAGTTGGAAGAAACCTACGACATGTTTCCCTCCGAACTTTCGGGTGGCATGCGGCGGCGTGTGGCCATCGCCCGCGCCATCATCACCGAGCCCGAGGTGCTGCTCTACGACTCGCCTACCGGCGGACTCGATCCGGTGACTTCGAACACCATCGTCGAACTTATCGTCAAACAACGTGACGTCTACAAAACCAGCGCCCTCATGGTGACTCACCGCCTGCAGGATGCCTTCACCATGGCAACTCACCAGTTCGATAAGGCCACCAACCGGATGGTCGTCCTGCCCAAAGGCCAGCGTGGCGACGTGCCCATGAGCTTTCTGATTCTGCGCGACGGCAAAGTCATCTTCGATGGCGATGCTCGCGACCTCGCCACTTCGCGCGACGAATATATTCGCGAATACATTTCGTAGTTGTGAAGGGGCATGGTTCCAGCCACGCCGTTGATCATCCAGTCTTGCTATTACTGCGCCAAAGTCCTGTCCAGCACCTTCGAGATTTCGCCTTCGTCCACTTCACCGGGAGCGTTGTACGCGGGCTGGCCGTCGCGATCGAGCACCACCACGTGCGGAATGGTTCCTTTGTAGAACTTCTTCACCAATTCTTTCTGCGCCCGGGAGTCGTGGCGATCGAGGTCGACCACGACGAACTGCACCGTGCCCTTGTATTTCTCGTAGAGATCGACCGTGCGCTGCGCCTGCCGTTTGGAATTGAAACAGCCCTCCTGATAAATGATCGCGTACGTCGGCTTGCCGGCGACCGGCCCGTCTTCGAGATGGTCGCCGGTGATCAGCGGCCCATCCTGGCTGTCGCTCTTGTAGTCGAGATGCTGATTGAGTTTGAGATTCTCCGCCGCATGCGCGGGCAAAACCATCGCCAGCGCCGTAGCAAACACCAACGCCACAACCCACTTTGTCATGCCATCACCCCACAAGCATTCTACAAAATTGGATTACCAGGTAGGAGCGGAAGTTTCACGCTTTCTTTGCGTCGCTCGCTTTTCCGCCGCCCTTGCCCGGCAACGCTGCCGGATTCTCGTGGGTGCGCTCGCGGAATCCGCCTTTCATCCCTCGGGCCAGTCCGATTGACGCTTCGCCAAATTTGTCGCGCACATGGTCCGCAGCCGCCAGCGCCTTCTGCCAACGCTCGTTCTGCGCAGGCTCCAGCAGATCGAGCTGAGTGGAACCCGATTCGAAATTCGACGCTTGCACTCCCAGCAATCGCACCGGCGCGCCCGGCTTCCAGTTGGCGAAAAACAGACGCCGCGCATGATCGAAAATCTGGTTATCCATCTGCGTCGGCTGCTCCAGCGATTGCGCTCGCGTGATGGTCGAGAAATCTTGGTAGCGCAATTTCAACTGGAGCGTGCGCGCAAAATATCCGCCCTCGCGCAGCCGCCGTCCCACCATCTCGCTGAGACGCATCAGCGTGGACTGCAAGCGCTCGGCGTCGCCCGTATCCTCGTCGAACGTATGCTCGTGGCCGATCGATTTGGGATCGACGTGTTCTCCCACTTCGTTGTCGAACCATCCACCCGCATCCTCGCCCCGCGACTTGCCCGCCAGCGCGAGGCCCCATTTCCCGAAGCGATGTTCGAGATCGCGGTCGTCGAGGCGCGCGAGGTCGCCGACTCTCTGAATGCCGATGGCGTGCAGTTTCTGCTCCATCACTTTGCCCACGCCGGGAATGTCGCCGACGGCGAGCGGCGCCAGAAACTTCGCCTCTTCTCCGGGGAGAACCCAGAGCACGCCGTTCGGTTTGGCTTTGGCGGAGGAGACTTTCGCGACGAGCCGCGATGTGCCGATCCCAATTGAGCAGTTCAGTTGTGTAGCCGACTTCATTGCGTCATGCAGCCGATGAGCAGAATGGAGCGGCCGGCCGTGGAGGCGCTCGGTGCCCGTCATGTCGAGATACGCTTCGTCCACCGAAGCCATCTCGACCAGCGGAGAAAAGTGGCCGAGCACCTCGTGCACCTTCGCGGAATATTCGCGATAACGCTCGGGATGCCCATTCACAAAAATCGCCTGCGGACAGAGTTTCGCCGCCGTCCGCAGCGGCATGGCCGAATGCACGCCAAACTTTCGCGCCGCGTAGGATGCGGCCGAGACCACTCCGCGTTCGTCGCGCTGTCCGCCGACAACAACCGGCTTGCCTTTCAACGACGGGTCAAACAATTCCTCGACCGACACGAAGAAGGCGTCCATATCGAGGTGAAAGATGGTGCGCGGGGGGGAGGTGCTCATCGGAGTTCCGTCGTGCCTTGCAGAAGTGTACCGCGAGAACCCGTTGGTTCCTGCGTCCGAGTGGTGGTCCCCCTACCCCCCCACCCCCTTCTTATGTATTTTGGAATCAAGGCTTTAGCGGATGAGCCCCCGCAAAGTATTCCAAAATAAAGACTTATATGGAAGGTACTCCGGAATAAGGACTTAGGTTGTCAAAGAGCGCTGAAAAATGAGTTTGGGGCAGGTTCGAGGATCGTCTTGGACGGACGCACTCGCACACTGCCCCAATTCTAGAGTACGAAACAAAAAATGATAACTTTTCAGGGCGGCCTATCAGTCCAGTCCAGTTCCAAAACAGTTCAATTGTTTGGCCGGCGCCATTCCACTTGGCACTGCACTCTTGGGCGGAGCCGACCAGCGATGCCAGACTGATGTTGTCACAGGGGCCGCGTTTGGCAGTCGGCGGCCCATATTTTCCCGTTAGCTGCTCGTAAACCGACGTCCCGGCGATATAGGGGAGCAGCGCCATTGGCTGTAGGGCTGGGGTGGACTGGAAAACCTTCGCCTGATCCAAATCGAGCTTTACAGACTGCAGTCCACCCTGAGCATCAAAGCTGAGTTCCGGCTTGAAGAACATGGAAGCGTTCGCAACGGGCGGTTTCAGGTTCGAAGACAGCGTCGCACTATTGGTCTTCACCTCCAAATCTGGCTCCGCTGTAGACGTTGTGGCCTCATCGCTGCCATGTAGGGAGAAGCCCTTTGCCGAAAGCGCGTCTCGTACTTGTTCGTGCTTCATGCCGAACGAAAGCCCTTGCCAAGTCGTTTGCCCTTGGGCGTAGCTCATAGCGAGAAAAAGAACAGCGCCGATCAGAGGTCTCATATTCCGGCCCTCCGCACCATTCTAGCTCCATCCAGGTATCCTCGCTTTTATGCCGGGAAACAAGGTACGCCTGCAGCTGCTTCTAAATCTATTTCAATATCTATAATATAATTGGAAATAGATTGCGGTAGGGAAGGAGGGAGATTATGCGTGTAAAAGGTGACAAGAATTTGTCGCCACGAGAACAAACACTGAAAGCCCGGATTGAAGCCTTAAAGGCAGAAAACCGGGCCCAGAAAGAGAAATATCAGGGTGAGTTGAGGGTTAAGGATGCGCGAATTAGAGAGTTGAGGTCGAAAATTAGAAGTGGAAACTGATTCTGGCGGTGGAACGTTTCAAGTTGGGCCCTTTGCGCGACAAACACGCGTCCGGCCCACCGGTTAGTCGCCTTAGAGCATCTGCGGCGGAGCGACCAATAAATAGAACCTCAGAATCTGTATATAGAGAATGAACAAGAATCGGGGCTAGCTCTGATTGGAGAAAGGTCCCGACAAAATACTTTACGGAGGAATCACAAATGGCAGGTCAAATAAGAATCATGGGCCAGAAGGCTAGGCGTGGCAAGAGAATGACAATGGGTAGCGGATGGAGGCTCACAAAAGAGACCGGGCGCAAGCGAGTGTTCGCTGGTACGCTGCTGACGACGTACAATCTCGGCGTTAAACGCATCGCCATTTTCAGTGTGCCAAAGTAGAGGAGCGTCGGCCGCCGTTCAAAATGGGGTCCCGGTAGCAAGTCTGCGGACCCTATATTAACGTGGCGCAATGGATCCATTTCACCCGCGCCAGCAAAATCCATAGGTCCTTCGCTTCGCTCAGGATGACAAAATGATTTTGTGTCAACGAACTGACTGGGCGCGACGCTACCCGAGAACCGGCTCCTTCTTCAAGTCCGCGACTACTGGGACCGCGTTCGCGGCGGCCCGCACCTGTCGCGCGCGATCGTAGACCTTGCCGTACTCGCGCGCCGACGCTCCCCAGGAGAAATCGCGAGTCATTCCGTTACGCATTAACGTCTGCCACGACGACGCATCGCGATAGGAGAGTAATGCTTGCTTGATGGTTGCGAGCAGCGCCTCGCCCGTGTAGTCGGTGAACTTGAAGCCCGTGCCCTTGCCGGTGCGCGCGTCCCAAGGCTCTATGGTGTCATCGAGACCGCCGGTCGCCCGCACGATGGGAACCGTGCCGTACTTCAGGCTGTAAATCTGGTTCAAGCCGCAGGGCTCGTAGCGGGAAGGCATGAGGAACATGTCCGCGCCCGCTTCAATTTTGTGGGCGATGGCGTTGTCGTACGCTACCTTCGTGGCAATTTTGTTGGGAAACTGCTTGTTGAGACGCTGGAACATTTCTTCGTAGGTCTTGTCGCCCGCACCGAGCGCGACCACGATCATCTCTTCGCGCGCCAGGCGGTCCATGATCTGGGCGATCAGGTCGAAACCCTTCTGCGCGGCGAATCGCGAAACGATGCCAATGACCGGCACTTTGGAATCGGCGCTGGTCACTCCGAAGGCGTGCAGCAGGTCGTGTTTGCATTGCAGCTTGCCGCTCAGATCCTGCGGCGAATATTTCGCGGTGATGAATTTGTCGGTCTGCGGGCTCCACTCGTCGTAGTCCACGCCGTTCAGGATGCCGGTTACGGTTGCGGCGCGATCGCGCAGCACGCCTTCCAGGCCAAATCCGTATTCCGTGGTCTGGATCTCCTGACTGTATTTCCTGCTGACGGTGGTGACGTAGTCGGAAAGTACGAGCGCGCCCTTCAGAAAATTTACCTGGCCGAAAAACTCCATCTTCGACATCGTGAGCAGGTCCCAGGGCAGCATCAGGAGCGGCAACGTATCGGGCGAGAACAGGCCCTGGTATCCCATGTTGTGGATGGTGAAGACGGTGGCGACTTCGCGAAACGCGGGATCCTCGGCATAGAGCGTGCGCAGCATCACCGGCACGAGCGCGGACTGCCAGTCGTGGCAGTGGAACACATGGGGCACGCCCAGCACCTTGGAGGCTTCAAGCACGGCGCGCGAAAACAGAGCGAAGCGCTCGGCGTTGTCGGGATAGTCGCCGGCCGGACTTCCGTAGAGGGCCTCGCGGTCGAAGTAGGGCGGATAATCCACAAAATAAAACTTGATCCCGGCGGGCGTATTCGCGCCCGCCGCGACCACCGAGCAGAAGCGATACTTGTCGTCGAAGGGGATGGTGATGCTGCGGACGACCGTCTGCGGATCGGCCAGCTTGGTTTGGCGATAGCGCGGAAGATACACGCTGACCTGATGTCCCAGAGCGGCCAGGGCGCGCGGCAAGGCGCCGACCACGTCGGCCAATCCGCCGGTTTTCGAAAAGGGAACGCACTCGGATGCTGCGAAGGCGATATGCATTGCGAAAGACCCTCCTGAGCGAGAACTCGATGAGCCTCGCTCACGTTATGATTAAGTTTCTGTAGAGACGCCCCTGGGACATTTGTAATTTGCAATTTGTAATTGAAAATCGTTGAGTCGTTTCTTTTCAATTGCAAATTACAAATCGCCAATTACAAATTCAGTTCAGTCTAAGGCCGGAAAGAAAGAGGGTCAACGTGACGAAGGGCGCTAGCGTACAAACGAGTTCGCGCAAGCCCAAACTGGGGCAGCATTTCCTGGCGAGCGAAGCGGCGGCGCTGCGCATTGTAGAGGCCCTGGGCGATATTTCCGAGGCCACGGTGCTGGAGATCGGCCCGGGCCGCGGCGCCATCACCGATCTGCTGGCAGGGAAGGCGCGGCGGCTGATTGCGGTGGAATTGGACCGTGTCCTTTCGGCGCAGCTGCGGATGAAATTCTCCATGCAACCCAATGTTGAAATCATCGAAGGCGATATTCTGACCATCGAACTGGATACCGTCTTCGGGGCGAAGCCGGGCAGCCTTCGCACCGGCTTGAACTTCGCGCCCGAACCGGCCCGCGTTGTCGGCAACCTGCCGTATTACATTACCTCCGATATTCTGCTGCGCCTCTTGGAATATCACCGTTACTTTTCGACCATTGTCATCATGGTGCAGAAGGAAGTTGCCGACCGTCTGGCGGCTTCGGCGGGAAGCCGTGACTATGGCTTGCTTTCGGCGACGGCGCAACTGTACGGGCGGATCGAGCAGCTCTTCACGCTTCCGCCAGCGGCGTTTGCTCCGCCGCCCAAGGTTCATTCGAGCGTGGTTCGCATTACCATCAGGCCTCGGCTGGAGTCGCTGCGGGTTCCGGAGGCCGCGTTTATTCAGTTTCTCAAACTTTGCTTTGGGCAGAAACGGAAAACTCTCTGGAATAATCTGAAGACGGCGTACGATGAAGATGCGCTGCGCGCGGCAATGGCGAAAAGCGGGGTGAAACCTGCGATCCGGGCCGAAGCTCTGCCGCTCGAAAGAACCGCCGCTTTGTTCCGCGCGCTCGGCGACGGCAGTTCTTAATTCTCGCTGGCTTTACTTTCGCGAGCCTACTTTTCGCGGGCAAATGCCCGCGGCCACACGAACCTTGTCTCCGCCAGGAGGCTGCTTATGACTTCCGCTTTACGAACTCCCGCTGTCGCCGGCAGATTTTATCCGGGCCGGGCTGACGAATTGCTGCGCGACGTTCGGGAATATACTTCTCCGGGCAAGACTCCGGTCGAGGCCGGCCGCATTGCCGCCATCGGATGCGTCGCTCCCCATGCGGGATATATGTACTCCGGCGGCGTTGCGGGCGCTGTGTATGCGCGGCTGGAAATCCCTGAGCACTGCGTGATTCTGTGCCCCAATCACACGGGCAAGGGACGTCCGCTTTCGATTATGGCCAACACTACGTGGCAGACTCCGCTGGGCGAGGTTGCGGCCGACGCGGAAATGGGCGCCCGGTTGCTGCGTCGCTTTGCTGCGCTCGAAGAGGACAGCGCCGCGCACCGCGCCGAACACGCCATCGAAGTTCAGCTTCCTTTCCTGCAGACGCGACAGCCGGGATTGAATATAGTCCCGATCGCCGTCGGCACCAGCGACTTTAATGTGCTCCGCGGATTGGGCGAAGCACTTGGGGATGTGATTGACGGTCGAGACGTGAAAGTTCTAATCGTCGCCTCCAGCGACATGAACCACTACGAGTCCGACGCGGTCACTCGCGTCAAAGACCACAAGGCAATCGAACGCGTGCTGGCCATGGACGCGCGTGGGCTCTGGGAGGTGGTGATGAATGAAGACATCAGCATGTGCGGGTTCGGGCCGACGATTGTCATGCTCACTGCGGCTAAGCTTCTGGGAGCGACTGCGGCCACGCTGGTCAAGTATGCAACATCGGGCGAGGTCTCTGGCGATTACGAGTCAGTCGTTGGCTACGCGGGCATTATTGTGGAGTAGGAAGTGGAGCAGGAAGAAGAGTGCGGTGAAGAAGAAAGGCGGCCATTTTTTGGCCGCCTTTTTTCAAAGACAATTCTTGCTCTTAGTGATGCGGCGAAGCGGTCGACGTATGCCCGGGCGCCGTCGAAGCCGCTCCAGTGGAAATCCCGCCTCTCATTGGAATTGGACCTGAACGTGGGCCTGAAGCCGCACCGAGGCCGGGTGCCGATGGCATGGCCGAAACTGGCTGAACCGTCGAGGCTACGACGGGACGAGAAGTCCGCTCCATGGTTTTCGCGAGGCGATTGAGGTGGCTGACCGATCCGCGCGGCACGCCAAAGCTGGCGGAGCCGGGATTGATGGTCAGGCGACGCGGCGCTTCCCCGGCCGGGTTTGCTCCGAGGCCGAGTCCCACCATCACCGTCTGATGCCCGATTGCAGGCGCGGTCGGCACGATCATCTTGGCCGGGGCATTCACCACCAGCGGAAACGCATTCCACGTATTCCAATTCCCCGGTTGCCAAACGTATCCATAGCCGGGAGCGAGGGCCCAGTTGCCGTAATTGTAGGGCATCCATCCCCAGGGATAGCCGGACACCCACGTGTAGCCGGCGCCGGGGTAGAAGGCCCAGGCGCCATCCTGGAACGGGCTCCAACTAGCGTCGATGAAGTAGGGCTGCCAGACAAAACCGAAACCGGGTACGGTCGTGAAGTTGCCGTAGTAACTCAAATCGCTCATGCCGTAACCATAGGGCGACGACAGGGCGGAGCCGGCAGCGGAAGTATAGCGATCGTGATAGTCGGTCTGCTGGCGATCCCAGTCGTCAGAGGGATCGTCTTTGTAATTCCTGGCGATCACGAAAGTGCTCTTCTTGGCGGGATCGTCATTCTTAAGATCGTCCTTCGCAAGATCGATGGTTGCGCTGTGCTTCTCGGCAACGTCAATTTGTCCGGCAGGCGAAGTCGCGCTCAATTTGCCTTTGAACACGGCCAAAGTCGCCCGGGCATCGGCGAGTTGCACGCGGAAGTGCGCGGCCCGAGTTACGGTGACGGACTCGCGGGCGAAATTCAGCAGGAACTCGTCGCCCGTTTTCTGGCCAGCGTTTTTCGGGTGAAGATTCGCGTAGACGGTGCCGGAGACCAGTTGCGCGGTGCTGAGCTTCTGGCCATCGTCGCCGAGCGCAAGACGAACGAAGTCCACTTCACTGTTGGGCGCAAGGCGCAGCGTGCTGCCGTCTTCGAATTCCACTTCCGCGCGGCCATCTTTGCCCGTCATCAGCCGGGAGCTTTCGATCACCGGCAAGTTGATAAACGCTTTATCGAAACCGTTTCCGGCGGCGCGGTCGAACCGCACGGTGCCCTGAACGTCGCTCAAGCGGACGATGCGCGCCTTCGACTCGCCCGACGCCGAGACTACCAGAAATGCCGCCGCGAGCACGGCCCACATCGCCACCATCTTTCCGAGTTTTGTGATCGTCATATGCTTCTCCTGGGATGGCTTCCTTGATGCCCAGCCCCTGAAGGGGCGTTTTACGTCGAAGAACTATATGGTATCGCTAAAGCGATACCCGGATACGAATCTTGCGCAGCTAGCGGCTTGTCTTGGATTCCTTGAGTTTGCGAGCGGAAGGCACTTCAAGTCAAGGGGAGTTGCGGTCGCATGTCACATCCACGATAGGAATTGCCCCCGTCTGTCCCAGGAATCCCCCGTTTGTCCAACAACAAATCCGCGAAGTCGGACGTATCTCCTCCTGCCGGGCGGGGACGCCCGGCTCTCCACCAGGCAAGCAACCCTCGGCCTTCGCCCTGCAACTAAACAATTAGTTACCTTTCGCCGTGTGGGGCGTCTAAGGTGCAGGAGGGCGTCCGGTGCCGCCGAGACAATCAGGAACTTTGACCGAAGCCGAGCTGCGGATCATGGACGTGCTCTGGCGGAGAGGATCGGGTACGGTTCAGCAAGTCCTTGATTCTATTACTGAAAAGCCTGCCATCGCCTATAACTCTGTTTTGACCACCATCCGCGTTTTGGAAAGAAAGGGCTATTTGAAACATCAAAAGGATGGGCGGGCGCACGTGTATACGCCGCTGGTCGGTCAGAAAGAGGCAACGCGCTCGGAAATCCGCCACCTGGTGAGCCGCTTTTTCAAGAACTCTCACGAGCAACTGGTCTTGAACCTCCTCGAGGACCAGGGTATTGGGTCGGAGGAAATCGGTCGTCTGCGGGAGATGCTGGTTCAAAAGGATAAGGATACGGATACGGATACGGTACAAAAGGACACGATTCAGAAGGACGCAAGATGAACTGGTTTCCCCTGCAAACAGTGGCGCAGATCTCGGTCGAGCGTGTTCTCAACGCGCTTCCGGAAGGATTCCTGATCGCACTCTTTGCCTGGGCGTTGCTGCGCGGGTTGCGAAGGCAAAATTCTGGAACGCGATTTGCCGTCTGGTTCCTGGCATTGCTGGCCGTCGCCGCGCTTCCTGTGCTGGGTGGTTTCGGCGTCGGCGAAGGGCAGGCACTGACGATGACGTCGATGTCGGGAAGCCTGCGGCCTGCGATCGCCATTCCCGGCCGCTGGGCGCTTTTCGTTTTCCTGGCCTGGGCTGTGGGGGTAGGCATGGCGATGGCGCGTCTGGCGACTGGGCTTTGGCACCTGCGACAGTTGCGCCGGAGTTGCACTCCGGTCGTCGCGGCGGATCTTGATCCGGTCGTGCGAAAAACGGTCGAAGTAATCGGCGCGTCAAAGTCAGTAACTGTGGCGACGTCAGGATGCGTGCGCGTGCCCGCCGCCATCGGTTTCTGGAAGCGGACCATCGTCCTGCCCGCGTGGGCATTGCGCGAACTGCCCCCCGAAGATCTCAACGTCATCCTGTTGCACGAATTCGCGCATCTGCGGCGCGGGGATGACTGGACAAATCTCATTCAGAAGATCGTGCGCGCGCTGTTCTTCTTTCATCCCGCAGTGTGGTGGATTGAGAACCGTCTCTCCGTGGAACGCGAGATGGCTTGTGACGATGCCGTACTGGCCGAAACCGCCAACCCGCGCGGATACGCCACTTGTCTGGTCTCGCTGCTGGAAAAGAGTCTTGCGCATCGTCGCGCGCACCGCCTGGTGGACAAACGACGGTCATCGTCGCTGGCCCACGCCGCTGTCGACCGGGCCCGCGAGGCTGCGCTGCGGCTGGCGCAGATTCTCGACACAAAACGGCCAGTGGCCACGCGAGTCTGGAAACCGGCGCTGGGTATGGTCGCCGCTTTTTCCGTGGTCTGCCTGATGGCACTGCCGCGCGCGCCACAGTTCGTCGCGTTTGATCAGGGGCTTGACCGCGGCATGACGGCGAGCAATTCCGCTCGTGTGGGGACGGGCGCTCTCGCCCGTCCAAGCCGGGCGCAGCTCGGCAGTTACCCGCAGCCACAGCAACTCTGGATTCGCCATGGTGAACCGTCGTCCCCGGCGACTGCCAAAATGACGACTGCCAACGCTGTCCCTGCGCGCGCCGTTGCTGGACCCGAGCTTGCTTCGGCTCAGCCGGTCTCTGCCCGATTGAACGCGGCACCGCCGAGCAACGGAGTAGTTGCGATCAGCGCAACCGCCGAGCGGGAAATCGTGCCGCAATTCCGAACCCTGGTCTTTATTGAAGCCACGCGGTATAGGACCGCCGATTCGTCAGTGTGGAGCGTCCAGGTGTGGCGCGTGACGTGGGTGAGCACAGTTCCGGGCCCGGTGGCGGCGGTGCCTGTAGCCAGTTCGATTTAGCGCGAAAATTTTTTGCGAGCAACAACTAGATAATTAGTTGCACATAGTTAGTTACACAAGGAGAAACGAAAATGAAGATGTGGCTGGAAAGTTGTAAAGCACGTTGCAAGGCAGCGATGACAAGGCGTCGGGCAGTGGCCCTGATTGCCGTGGTGGCAGTTGGGACAGTGGCGACCTTCAACTTTACGAAGACGGTAAAGGCAGCGGTGGCGGCTCCGGCCGCGGCCGCGCTTGATGACAACAGTGTCGGAGCGTTACTCACGCTCGACCGCGCCATGGAAACCCTGGCGGCACGGGTTACACCGGCGGTCGTGAACGTCACGGTGGTGTCGAAGTCCAACGCGCAAGAGAGCGGTCAGGAAGGCGCGCCCGACATGCAACAGTTTTTTGGTCCGGGCAGTCCTTTCGGCCATCAGTTCGGCCGTCAATTCAATGTCCCGTCGCAGCCTCAGAACCGGATGGAACACGGCCTGGGCAGCGGCGTGATCATCTCCCCCGACGGATATATCGTCACTAACAATCACGTCATCGACGGAGCCGTCGATATTCGCGTCACCATGAGTAACCGGGAAGTTCTGCCGGCTAAGTTGGTGGGCGCCGACCCGCTGACGGACCTCGCGGTCATCAAGGTAAATGCGACTAACTTACCGAGCGTGCCCTGGGGTAACTCGGCGGAACTGCATCCTGGGCAGACGGTGCTGGCTTTCGGCAATCCCTACGGGTTCCGCTTCACGGTGACGCGCGGCATCATCAGCGCGCTGAACCGTCCCAATCCCGACCCGAGCGATCGACGCAAACCGGGTGAGTTCATCCAGACCGACGCCGCCATCAATCCCGGAAACTCGGGCGGAGCCCTGGTGGACGCACGTGGCGAACTTATCGGAATCAATACCTTCCTGATTTCATCCTCGGGATCATTCGCAGGAATGGGTTTTGCGATTCCTTCCCAGATTGTGCAGCCCACGGTGGAGGCCTTGATTCGGGACGGCAAAGTAACTCATGCGTTCATCGGAATTCAGATCTCGGACGTCACTCCCGACAACGCAAAGTTTTTCCAACTGAACAAAGCCGAGGGAGCTGTAGTCAGCGAGGTTGGGCCGGATACACCCGCAGCGAAGGCTGGTCTGCGCACCGGAGACGTGATCACCGAACTCGACGGAAAGCCCATGACCGACGCCGGACAACTGCAAATGACAGTCGGACAAAAGCGGCCGGGTGACACCATTCACCTGCAGGTGGTGCGGGACAGCAAACCGACCACCATTTCGGTGACGCTGGAAGCCCTGGGCAACGGCAAAGGCACTGAGACCGCCGGCGGCGAACACGGGAAAGGTCGCTGGGGGCTGAGTCTCGCCGACTTGACCCCGGACGTCCGCCATGAACTGCAAGCCCAAAAATCGGTTCAAGGCGCCATTGTGGAGGACGTCCAACCCGGCAGCCCGGCCGATAACGCCGGCTTGCAGCGTGGAGACGTCATCATGGAAGTGAACCGGCACGCGGTGAAATCCTCGGCCGAGGTAGCACAGGAATTGTCCAGCGTGCCGAGCGGTCAGGATGCGCTGGTGCTAGTTTGGTCACAGGGTGGCAGCACTTTCCGCGTGTTGCATCCCGCGCAAGGCTAGCAGGCCGTGGTGCAAGTCT
>PLHP01000190.1 GCA_003138955.1 Acidobacteriaceae bacterium
CTGGCGGATCATGAAGAACCACAATGCGCCCAACAGAACCAGCGGCGCCAGATTCAGAATCCAGCTGGGCCAGGTGCCGTTGCTGATGTCCTTGAAGCTGTAGGGAACATTCTTATCCGTCAGCTTCTTGTACATATCGGGATAGTTTGCCGGCACAATCGTGTGAAAGGGCGAGTCGTTCTTAAATTTCCCGCGCACTTCCTGGCCGATAAACATCACGTCGTGGACATTGCCCTGGTCCACGTCCGACAGAAATTCAGAAAAGCCGATTTCTTTTTCCTTCTGGGCATTGCTGCCGGTGCGCACCACCTGCCAAAGCAGAAAGGCCGAGACCACGATGACCGCCCAGAAAAGTACCGTCTTGATCGTCGAATTCACCTAAAACTCCTCTAAGTGCAGTGCCATCCCTACCCAATACGAAAGATGCCGCCTCTTCGTTCATATTAGATGCCGGAGGCGGAAATTCGACTGGGAAAAGCCAGCGCTTTCATTTTAGACCTTTTGCGAAGAAAATGGGGAGCCGGAAGGAAGTAACAGAAATCACGCGATTAAAGGGCGCATGTGGCAGCGGGGCCTTGCCCCGCTTGGACGGGGCAGAGCCCCGTCCCCACACAAAGCTCGACACCGCAGCGCGCTTTATGTCGTCGCCGCCACGTACGGCAGGTTCCGTCCCGTCTGCTCCGGACTCCCTAACCCATAGCCACAAAGGAAGGCGTCATCCACCAGAAAGCCGAAGTAGTCCGGCTGCAACTGCACCCGGCGCGCCGACTGGCGATCCAGCAGCGTGACCAGTTTCACCGAAGCCGCGCCCCGTCCTCGCAGGTCGCTCATCAGGAATTCGGTGGTCACTCCCGAGTGCACCAAGCCCTCGACCAGCAGCACATGCTTGCCTGCAATCGCCAGTTCGTGGCTGAAAATGATCTCCAACAGCGGGGCATCGCCCTGCTTGCTCTGCTTGTATTTCGGCTTGATAAAGGCGCAGATGACGGGTACGTCGACCGCCCGCAGCAGGTCGGCCATGAACAGGAAACTGTTCTCCAGAATCCCCAGCGCGACTACGGTCTGGCCGCGATAGTCGTCGGAAATCTGCCGCCCCAGTTCGCGGACTCTTTTCTGAATCTGGTCAGACGAGATGACCTGGCGCAAGCTGAAATTCGGCGAAGCATTCATAGCGGAAGTGGCGCCTCCGGAGTGGTAACCAAGCTTGTAACGGTGAAGCTGCGACTCTGACACTGCAACCTAACCCTGACGAAGGAATGTTACATCATGCCAGCGATCTCGCGAATCCAAATCGCTTGCGACGCCCCCGCCGGCGACCGGAAAGCCGCCGGAACCGGGAACCCTCGCATCCAGACCAGTCCGCAACCTTCCGCGAACGCAACCGGCCAGAGCTTTTTCTCCGCTCCGGTGGCATGGCGGTCACTCAGCAACTCCTTCACCTTTTTTTCCGCCGATGTGTGCGCCGGCCAGTAACGATCTCCGGGCCGCCAGTTGCGGATCAGGACTTCCTTCGGCATGCGCCCCAGAGCCAGCAACTGCCCGCGTTTCCCCTCCGGAACGCTGCTCGCATCCACCACTCGCGCTTCAATGCAGACGCCCAGTTCGGGAACCTCCACCGCGCCCGGCACCGCTAAAGTGTATTCATAATCCGCCGCTTCGCCGCGAGCGCCGAAAGGTTCAAATTCCAACAAAAGTTCCTGCCGTTCAAGGCGAAGATTCCGCCGGAGAAGATTGCGGCCACCCGGTAGCTCCAGTCGCTTGCCTGCTGGGCTTTTGTTTGCCGATCTTTTGTCAAGTGAACCGCGCGCCAACTCAAGCGCCTCCTCGATCAGCCGGAACGAGATACTCAAATCGGGCGCATTGGTTTCCAGCCACGAGCGCATCAGTCGGCGCCGGGCCGCCAGCGGAAGTGCCAGCAGCGGTCGTACCGGTAGAGACGCGGCTTGCCGCGTTTGGTCATCGGAACAATCGCCCCCGCACTGCACCCGAACGTCCCGATGCCCGCGCTCCCAATGCTCCTCCTCAGCCCGCGCAATTTCCGCCAGCTCACCCATGTGTTCGATCGCGGCCTCGCCAAATTCTTCCGCGATCATCGGCAGCAGCCGATGCCGCACGCGATTACGAAGGAAGGCAATATCACGATTGGATGAATCCTCACGCCAGCTCTGGCCCCGCTCGCGCAGAAATTCCCGCAATGCAGAGCGCCGGAAGCCCAGCAGCGGCCGCACCAGTTCGCCGAACGCGCGCCCCTGCTCTTCGAACACGATCCGCGGATGGACGGCCGAGAGTCCACGAATGCCGGTGCCGCGAAAAATGCGCAGCAGCACCGTCTCCGCCTGATCGTCGAGAGTGTGTGCCGTCGCAATCTTCGTCGCCCGACCCTCCCGCGCCAGCTGGCGAAAAAAGCCGTGGCGCAGTTCACGCGCGGCCGCCTCGATACCGGAACGGATTTCGGAAATATGACGGCCGTACACTGGCGCGTCACGAACATTCAGTTCGAGCTCGTGCTGCCGCGCCAGCTTCGCGACAAACCGCTCGTCCTCGTCCGACTCTTCTCCTCGGAGCTTGTGGTTAACATGCGCAACCGACAGCACGATCCCTAACTCGGATCGCAACTCCAGCAGCAAACAAAGCAAAGCCACAGAATCCGCCCCACCGGAAACGGCCGCGGCCACGCGGTCCCCGGCTCGAATCGAATCCTGCTTCCGAATTGTCTTCAACAGCCGCTCCGCCAGTTCGTGCACGGAGAAATGGTACAGCAGGAAACCAGTTGCCAGCTGCCAGTAGCCAGTTGCCGGTGGCAGCGGTTTCCTGGCAACTGCGCACTGGCAACTGGCAACTGCCCTCTGCTATGCTGTTCCGCAAATGTGGGAAGGTTCACACTGGACTGCCAGATTCCTGGTGCTGGTCATGCTCGTCTCGTCCTTCGGGCCGCTGACGATGGCCTGTGCTGCCCCGCCGGGAGCCATGGACTGCATGCGCAAGGCTGTGTCCGGGCCCCCGGCGCAACCAGCAATGCAATGCCATCATGCGATGGCACAGTCGAAGCCCCACCGGCCTGAATCATCTCCAGTCATATCATCTCCAGATCAGTCTTCCGAACCTTCGTTTCAAGCCACCGATAACGCCAACTGCTGTCAGAACCATTGCTGCTGCGGCGCTACCACCTCCGAGTGGGCGCAACCCGCTTCCAATCTGCTCTCCCGTTTAAGTCTCCTGAGCGAACCGGCGCGCCCTGCACAAGGCTCGGCCCTCTACGCACGCGACATCTCAGGAGACGATTCCGCCCGCGCGCCTCCTCGCAGCTAACCCTTTTTTTTAAAATTCTGAGAACAACAATGGCTGCGCCGCGTCGTCAGCCCCGAGAGGGCACGGGTGAGAACTCGGTCGTCCCTCCGGGACTTGATTTATTGGTGCACTTTTCCCAGCGCTAAAGCGCTGGGCTAAGCTCGGCCGCCCCTCCGGGGCTGGATTGTCGAAGAGGAAAAGACAAATCCCGCCGGACCCGTTGGCCGAGCGCAGCGAGCAGGATGGATTTGTCTCTCCAGCGACATTTCCTGAGGACACAAAAACATGACTCGCCTCAAGCGACTGACATTCTCTGTCTTGATCTTGATCACCGTATTGATCGCGCCCGCGGCGTTCGCCAACGTCTATGGCGCCGTCCGCGGCGTGGTGCACGACCCGCAGCATCGTCCCATTCAAGACGCCATGGTGATGCTCAAAGCGAAATCGTCGGATTGGGCAAAAAGCGTCACCACCGGCGCCAACGGAGAATTCCAACTCAACGCCGTGCCGCTCGGCGAATACTCCGTCAGTGTCGCCAGTAAGGGTTTCGCGCAAACTGCACAGGACGTCACCGTCATCTCGGGATCTGTGCCGGTCGTTCACTTTCAATTGCAAGTGGCCTCGGCGAATGAAAAAGTCACCGTCTCTGCTTTGCCCGCAGTGGCCGCCACCGACAGCTTCACTCCGACCACCCTCGTCAGCCGCCTCGACATCGAACGCACCCCCGGCGCCGACGGCACCAACAGCATGGCCATGATCACCGACTACGTCCCCGCCGCTTACGTGACTCACGACATGCTCCATATGCGCGGCGGCCACCAGATCACCTGGCTCCTCGATGGCGTTCCGGTCATCAATACCGCCATCGCGCAAAATCTCGGACCCCAGTTCGATCCCAAAGACTTGGATTACGTCGAGGTCAATCGTGGCAGCTATAGCGCAGAATTCGGCGACCGCACCTACGGNNGCCCCGCACCGGTTTCGAACGCAACAACGAAGCCGAACTGGTCATGACCGCCGGCAACTTCTACCAGACCGACGACGCCCTCAGCTTTGGCAGCCACACCGATCGGTTTGCGTATTACGCCAGCGTCAATGGCAACCGCAGCGATCTCGGACTGCAGCCGCCTGTTCCCCAAGTTGTGCATGATGCGGTCAACGGCGTCGGCGGATTCGGGTCTTTTATCCTCAATGTGGATCCCTCCAACCAGCTTCGCCTGATGACCTCCGGCCGCCGCGACTATTATCAGATCCCTTACGATCCGAATCCCGACGACATCGAGAACCCACTCTACCCCAGCTACGGCCTGCGCGATGCCCAGACAGAGGTCGACGCTGGCGTCCTTTTCACCTGGCTCCACACTTTCAATTCCCATTTGCTGACCACGGTTTCTCCCTTCTACCACTACAACAGCGGCGACTACGCCAGTAATCCCCACGACATTTCCATCGCCACCGCGGAAGACCGCGCCTCCACCTACGTCGGGGGCCAAGCCAGCTTCGCAGCCAACTACAAGAAGAACGATTTGCAGGTCGGGTTCCTGAGCTTCTACCAGCACGATAACCAAGTCTTCGGCGCCATCTTCAACGACGGCAGCGGAAATTCACCGTTCACCATCGGCGAGAGCCCCACCGCGAATCTCGAGACCGTTTACATCGACGACAGATTCAATCCTTTTCCCTGGCTGACTCTATCCGCCGGCATGCGCCCCACGTGGTTCTCCGAAGGCAACTTTTCGGCCGATTCAGCCGAGCCGCCCATCTCCGAGTCCGCCATCAGCCCACGCTTCGGCGCCACCGTCACCGTTCCTCGCCTGCATTGGACATTCCGCGCCTTTTACGGACACTACTATCAGGCGCCGCCCATCGAAACCGTTTCCGGTCAGTTGGAATCCCTGTGTACCGAGCCCGCTTATGCGTGCCAGTTTCTGCCGCTCCACGGTGAGCGCGACGAAGAACATCAGTTCGGCGTCACCATTCCTTACCGGGGATGGGTCCTCGACGCCGATACCTTCAAAACCGATGTCGCCAATTTTCTCGACCACAACAACATCGGAGCTTCCAACATCTTCTTTCCCCTCTCCGATACCAGAGCCTTGATTCGCGGATGGGAACTTACGCTGCGCTCTCCGCGCATCGCGCACCGCGCCCAAATTCACCTCGCCTACTCCAACCAGATTGCCGAGGCCGGCGGCGTCATCACGGGAGGGCTGAATAACACCGGCGTCTGCCCGCCACTTGCCATCGGCACCGTCCCCTACCTTTGCCCGCTCGACCATGACCAGCGCAACACGCTCAACGTGGGCGGCGACGTCACCTTCCCCTGGCGCTCCTATGCCTCCACCAACGTTTACTACGGCTCCGGATTCAGCAACGGGTTCCCG
>PLHP01000206.1 GCA_003138955.1 Acidobacteriaceae bacterium
TCCGCAGATTTCTCAAGCACGTTGTTTACTAATATATAGTCGTATTTCGAGTAATTCTCAATCTCTCGTCGGGCCGTGTCCAACCGGCGACGAATGACCGCCTCCGAATCCAGCCCCCGATTGCGTAGCCGCCATTCCAGATTCTCCCGGTCGGGCGGAAGAATGAAGATGCTCACCGCCTCCGGAATCTTCTCTTTAATCTTACTCGCACCTTGCACATCAATGTCGAGCAGCAGGTCGTTGCCGCGCGCCTCGGCCTCGCGCAAAAACCGCCGCGCAGTGCCGTAATAGTTTCCGAAGACTTCCGCGTACTCCAGAAACTCTTTGGCGTCGATCATGGCTTTAAATTCTTCCCGGGAGACGAAGAAATATTCCTTGCCGTTCTGTTCGCTGCCCCGCAGCGGGCGCGTGGTGTACGAAATCGAGAAGTCCAGGTGACGAACCATCTTGAACAGTTCGTTCACCAGCGTGGATTTGCCCGAACCCGATGGCGCGGAAACAATGTAGACGATGCTCATTCCAGATTCTGCACCTGCTCCCGCGATTTCTCGATCTCCGACTTCATCAGCAGGCCCATCTCGGTAATCTTCAAGGCCTCGCCCGCCAGGCCCGAGGTCTTTGAGAGCAGCGTGTTGGCCTCGCGGTTCATTTCCTGCAGCAGGAAGTCCAGTTTCTTGCCCACTTCGCCGCCCTGGTCGAGCAAACCTAGGAAATGCTTCACATGCGCATTCAGCCGGACCAGTTCTTCCTGGATGTCGCTGCGATCGACCAGCACCGCGACTTCCTGCAGGATCCGTTCCTTGTCCACCTGTGCGCCGAGCACCTCCAGCATGCGCGACTGCAGGCGCTCCGAGTAGCTGCGCAGAATGGTGCTGCGATGTGCCTCCACCCCGGCCGCCGCTTTTTCCAGATTCGCCATGCGAGCGCGCAACTCCGTGCCGATGCTGCGGCCTTCTTCTTCGCGCATCTCATTCAGCCGGGAAAGCGCTTCTTCCACTCGCGCCATCACCGCGGTCTCCAGTTCGTCTCCCGATTTCTCGGCGCCGGAGTCCAGCGCGCCCGGCATCCGCAGAACCACGTTCAGATCGGGCTCGCCCTCAACCCCGAATTCATCGGCGGCCGCGCGGAACGCCTCCACGTAGCCGGCAATCAGTTGCCGGTTGAGTGCGACCCCGTTCGGGCCCGAGCGATCCAGATTCAGTATCACTTCCACGTGGCCGCGCGCCATTTTCTCTTTCAGCATCCGGCGCAGCTTCATCTCCAGCGAGTCGGTGTCGGACGGCAGCCGGAAGTGAAGATCCAGGAAGCGATGGTTCACCGATTTCAGCGACAGCGCAAAGGCCAACTGAGCAGCGACTTGCCCTTTGACCTGCGCGAATCCCGTCATGGAGCGAAGTGGCATAAGGTCATTCTCGAATCACGTAGGGACAGCCGCCCTCGGGTGTCCGCCCGCGAGAAGCGGCGGCAGTACTTCCCGATGGATCAAAAACCTTGGCGGAGCTGCGCTCCGCTGGACAGCCGAGGGCGGCTGTCCCTACGTGGGCATTTCCGCAAACTGCAATTCGTAAAGCCGCCGGTACGTGCCTAACTTCTGCATCAACTCTTCATGCGCGCCGATGTCGGCGATCGTGCCGTTTTCGAGCACCACGATACGATTCGCGCGCCGCACAGTCGAGAGCCGGTGCGCGATCACAAACACAGTACGCCCGCTCATCAGATTTTGCAGCGCCGATTGCACCAGCGATTCCTGCTCGCTGTCCAGCGCCGACGTGGCCTCATCCAGAATCAGAATCGGGGCATTCTTCAGGATAGCCCGCGCAATCGCGATGCGCTGCCGCTCGCCGCCCGAAAGCCGCACCCCGCGCTCCCCGATCATGGTGTTGTACCCTTCAGGAAGCCCGCGGATGAATTCATACGCCCGCGCCGCCCGCGCCGCTTCTTCCACCTTCTTCTGCGCTACATGCGGCTGGCCGTAGGCGATATTGTTTCTCACCGTATCGTTGAACAACACCGTCTCCTGCGTGACAATCCCGATCTGCGATCGCAGCGACTCCAGCGTCACATCCCGCACATCGTTGTCGTCAATCAGAATGCGCCCGCCGCTGACGTCAAAGAAGCGCGGGATGAGGTGCACCAGCGTGCTCTTGCCCGCGCCGCTCGATCCCACCACCGCCAGCACCTCGCCTGCTTTCACCTCCAGATTGATACCACGCAGCACAACCGGCGAATCCTCGGCGTTTTCATAGGAGAAAGACACGTCGGCAAACCGGATCGTGCGCGCAAACTTCCCCATCCGCTTGGCTGCCGGCCGCTCGCGCACTTCGTCTTCCATATCCATGAAACGAAAAATTTCTGACGACGCTCCCGCCATTTGCTGAAAATTATTGTTGAACTGCGCGCACTTGCGCACCGGGTCGTACAACTTGAAGACCGCAATAATAAACCCGAGGAATATCCCGGGCGTGAATATCCCCCTGTTAATCTGGTCGCGTCCGAGCAGCAGCAGCAGGGCTATGGCGATCGAGCCCAGAATGTCCATCAGCGGAGAACTGATCGCGAACGCTGCCACCAGCCGAAGGTTTGCCCGGAACAACCTCCGCGCCGCCGCGCGGAAGCGATCCACCTCCCAGTTCTCCATGCCAAACGCCTTGACGATCCTGTTCCCGGTAATGGTTTCGTGCAGAATGTTCTGGATATCGGCCAGCTTGTCCTGTCCGCCTCGCGTCGTGCCCCGCACTTGGCGCCCGATTTTTCTCGAGGAGTACAAAATCGCGGGAACGAACAGCAGCAACACCCACGCCAGCTTTCCTCCCAGCCGAACCACCACCGCCGCGGTAAACACAAATGTAAAAAACTGCTGCAGGAATTCCGCCAGCACGGAAGACATCGCGTATTGCACCTTCTCGATATCGTTGACCGTCGTCGAGAGCAACGTGCCCGTGCTGTGTTTCGTGAAAAACGCCGCCGAACTCCGCAGGATTGCGTTATACAGATCATCCCGCAGGTCCGTGATCATCCCAAAACCCGCGTAGTTCACCAGGTAGGTTCCGGCGTAGTCGAAGATCCCCTTCAACACCGTGGCTGCCACCAGCGCAAACGCCACCACCGTCCATGGGTTGTGAAAGTGGGACGGAACCAACTGCTGGAGGTTCAGAAAGCGTTCGCTGCCCGGCAGCTTGAACAACGGGATGGTCTTTTCCTGGGAGCCGGGATTCAATACGCGATCGAAAATCGGGCCGATCAACAGAAGCCGGCCCGCATCGAGCAGCCCCACCATGGCCATCAGCGCCACCGAAACCAGAAACTGCCACCAGTACGGCAACACGTAACGCAACAGGCGGGCGATGGGACGAGGGGGACGCGGCTTTGCCGGTGTTCCTTCACTCTTCGCGCCCGCCACTGTGGAGGTTGCCATTCGAGTAAGGCTCAATTCTACCTGTGATTTCCCGTAGAGACGCGGCTTGCCGCGTCTCCTGACGCAGAGTAAGACGGGGCAAGCCCCGTCTCTACCGACGGAAGAATGCCCAGCCGGCCACCTACTTCGGGCTGTCCCGATGCACGACCTTCACTTTGTATCCCGCTTTCCGCAGCCGCTTGTTTACGTCTTCGGCGATCATCACCGAGCGGTGCTGGCCGCCGGTGCATCCGAAGCTGATGGTCAGGTAGCTCTTGCCCTCGCGAATGTAGTGCGGCAGCAGGTAGACCAGCAGTTCGGAGATGCGGTTAATGAACTCCTGCGTCTGCGGAAACGAGCGGATGTATTTCGCGACCCGAGGATCGCGTCCCGTCAGCCCACGAAACTCCGGCACGAAATGAGGATTGGGCAGAAAGCGCACATCAAACACCAGGTCGGCATCGTCCGGTACGCCGTGTTTGTATCCGAAACTCACGCACGAGACCAGAATCGTCTGCTGGCTTCCCGACTGCTGTTTGAAGCGGTCGGTCAAGTGCGCCCGCAGTTCATGAACATTGAANNGCGGCATCGCTCGCTTCCAGATAAATCACCCGCGTCGCGATTGCCCGCTTCACCGATTTCAGAATCGCCGGCAGCTTTTCCAGCTGCGAACCCTCGCGCACATCCACCACCAGCGCCGTGCGCGGAATCTCTCCCGACTGCAATGCCAGCTCGGCAAAGCGCGGAATCAGCTCCACCGGCAGGTTGTCGACGCAGTAGTAGCCAAGATCTTCGAAGGCCTTCAGCGCCGAAGCCTTCCCCGACCCGCTCATGCCGGTAATGATGACCAACTCCGCCGCGGCATGCGGCTCGCCCTTACGCCCGCGAACGGACTTTGTCGACGGGTGGGCGGCTCGCTTGAGTTTGCTGCGCAGGGGCATGCCGGAAATCTTAGCATCAGGAAGCTCCATGTAGCTGCCACGGCGCGCTAGGATCCACAACCCAAGCCACGAACCTCGGAGAGCGTGGTGCGGGGAGAACACCGCAATCAGCAATGAGGTGCGGTTTTCCCCGCCTGGCGAGCAGGTCGGTTCACAATGTTGGGGGGGGTACGCGCGATCCCCGAAATCATGGGGTCGATTTGAAGTTATGGTGGCCCTAGCAGACGATTTTCGAACTTTCCTGCTAGTCGAAAGGCAGGAATGCCACCTCTGGACGGCCTGATTGTTGGCGAAATGGCGCTCTTGCGTCAACAACCGCAGTCGGCACGCCCCCGGACAAGGGTAGTGATGCTCTAGTGTGGAGATAAAGAGCCTATGGCATCACATGGCAGAGTGATCTCTGCCACAGACAAGCATAATGCTTTCGGGCTAGTTTGCCCAAGTGGACCCCGTCAAGGAAGAACCGCATCTAGTCATCCTCGTGGAAGTGGGCAGAATTCCGATCAGAGGCGGTTGCTCCTCTTGCAAAGACGTATTCTTTACGACGGGGGACGATATTGGCCCAGCCCAACAGCAGCACAGCAAACTGGAAAGCCTATTCCTTGAGCATTTCCGCAAGGTCCACATGCACGAAGATGCCAGCCAAAAAGCTACGAATGCCTAGTTTCAGGCTGTCCTGTCACATCTTTCGGCGGGTTCACAAAACAACATGGAAACTGTCTTGCAACCGTGTCATAGCTTATCCCGGCAGGAAATTTAAAGGACAGCCTGCACTCTTCACACGTCAGAAAGCGACCTGCAGCGGTCATCATTATCGTGAGGGCATGAGGGGAAGGCATAAGATCGATGGCTGCCATTGCATAATCCAACTCTCCTAGTACAGGGTGATCATACGCCGTTTGTACGGAGAGGGTTTCTGATCCTAACAAAATTCCACTGGGCCTCTCAAGTGGATAATTCCGTCAATTTGGTTGGCCGGCCCTTGCGGACGATTTTTGAACTTTCCTGCTGGCCAAACGGCCGGAAAGCCGCCTCTGGACGGCCTGATTAATGATTTGTATTTGCGGGGTCCAGACTTGCAGATTCAAGTTCCCACATCTGCAGGAGGTGCGGAGTCAACACCGGATGGTTCAGCGCTCTTGCCTCGCAGAAGCTGTCGAACCTTGAGAATTAGTTCGTCGGGCAAGAACGGTTTTTCGAGGAAGTTCGTATCTGTCCGCAGATTAGCGGGATCTTCGCCAACGTCCTCGGCGTAGCCGGAGATGAGCAGGAATTTCGCCGTGGGTCGCAAACCTGCGACTATCTCCTTCAGTTGAAGGCCATTCAGTTTGGGCATCGCCAGGTCGCTTACCACGATGTCGATCGGTTCAGCCCAGGTCTTGCAGATCTCTACCGCCTGCTCACCATCCTTTGCTTCCACGACCTGGAAGCCTGCCCCATCCAACACTTTCATTATGAGCTTGCGCAGAGCGCTCTCATCCTCCACGACCAATACAGTTTGTCTTTGTGGTCGATTGGACTGCGCCTTCGAGGGTTGCGGCAGGGCGCCGGAATCCGACAGCCTGGGCAGATAGATGCGGAACGTAGAACCTCTTCCCGGAACACTGGCCACGGTGAGGTGGCCGCCACTTTGCTTCACAATTCCGTAAGTGGTTGATAACCCCAACCCCGTTCCCTTGCCTTCCTCCTTGGTGGTGAAAAAGGGTTCGAAGATTTGGGAGAGAGTCTCCTTATCCATTCCGACGCCTGTGTCCGCCACCGAGAGCATGACGTATCGACCCGGTTGGACTTCAAGCTGGCGGCTGGCGTACTCCGGGTCCAACTCTACCTCCGCTGTCTCGATCACAATCTGGCCACCCTCGGGCAATGAGTCTCGAGCATTGATTACCAGATTGATGAGAATCTGCTGCACCTGAGCTGGATCGGCTTTTACTTTGCCCAAGTCACCCTGCAGTTTCGGGATCAGGTCAATCGACGCCGGAATCAATCGGCGGAGCAGCTTGTGGGTTTCCCACACCGTGGAGTTGAGATCGACTTCCCTGGGCTCGATGACCTGCTTCCGGCTGAAGGCCAACAGTTGCCGGGTCAGCGAGGCTACCTTTTGGCTCGCGCCCTTGATCTCCGAGAGACTCTGCCGCAGGGAGTCGTTCCCAGCTGTCTCGCGTTCCAGCAGTTCGGTGTATCCCATGGTGATGGCGAGGTAGTTGTTGAATTCATGGGCGATGCCCCCGGCCAAGTGCCCGACCGCTTCCATCTTCTGGGTCTGACGCAGTTGATCCTCGGTGCGCTTGCGCGCACTGATGTCACGTAGGATCACCGTGTAGAGTCTCCCAGAAGAGGTCTTTACCTGGGAGATCGAGGCTTCGATCGGAAATTCCTCACCATTCGACCGTACGGCGACAAGTGTTCTCGGCGAGTCTATGGAACGGGTGCTCACGCCGGTTTGTCCAAAACTGAGGATATGCTGTTGATGAATCTCACGAAGACTCTCGGGCAAGAAGCGATCGAGGGATTGGCCGATCACTTCCGCGGCGGTGCAACGAAAAATATCCTCGGCCGCTTTGTTGAACACGATGATCTGCTGTTTCTCGTCGATGGTAATGATCGCATCCATCGCCGATGCGATAATGCCGAGCAGGCGTTCCCGGTGGTCGCGAACGGCATCTTCGGCGCGTTTATGAGCCGAGATGTCCACCATCGTGCCCTCGATGAGCGTCACACCGCCCTGCGCATCGCAGGTCGCGACCACGTTCTCGACCACCCAGATCGAGCTTCCATCCTTCCGTCGAAGGCACAGCTCCAAGTTGACCAGACCCCCTTCCCGTTGCAGATTCTTGAGGAACTGGCCGCGCTCCTCAGCCGAGAAATAGAACTGCTCTGCCGGGCAGACGAGCACCTCTTCCTGGGAGGCATATCCCAGCATCCGCGCAAATGTATTATTGCAGCCCAGCACTCGACCGTCGGGAGTGGAGCGGTAAAAACCTGCCACGTTGTGGTCAAACAGGAGTTGGTAGCTGCTATCGGGACTGGAGGTTGTCGGGTTGAAAGATGCGCGCCTCAAATCCAAATGAGCCGCGATCGCGTTGGCAAGTGTCTGTAAGATCCTCCGATGACCGCTGGGTAGCGATCGGGGCAAACGATCCAGCACGCCAACAGCGCCCAGAGCGTAGCCCTCTTTTGTAACCACAGGGACAGCGGCATAGAAGCGGATTCCCGATTGCGTCACCCAGGGATGGGAGCGAAATCTTCTGTCGGCGGCAGTGTCCTCCACGATGAGAGCGTGGGGATTGCCGAGTACCAGCGCATTGAACGATTGTTCGCGCGGGATCTCCGCGACCTCCCAGCCTACTTTGGCTTTCAGCCATTCGCGTTGCTCGTCGATGAAACTGATGAATCCGATGGGAGTGCCACAAAGGTAGGCCGCCTGGTTGGCAATGTCATCGAAGAACTCCTCTGGCGGGCTGTCAACGATTCGGCACTCAGCGAGCGCCTTTAACCGCGACACTTCTCCCTCTGCTGATAACTGCATACGCCACCACCGGGCTGTGCAGGGCCCTGTCCTCACAGGTTACCTGCTTGCCCGCCAGTGTCTAGTTCCAACGGGCTGTGCAGGGCCCTGTCCTCACAGGTTACCTGCTTGCCCGCCAGTGTCTAGTTCCAAAGTGGGTGCTTTGAACTGCGCCACGGACGGCGTAAGTCTCTGGCCGCTTACCGGAAGCCCTTCGATATGATCTTTCATCTGGCAAGAAATGAAGATTGGTGGGCGCTGTAGGATTTGAACCTACGACTTCCACCGTGTGAGGATGGCACTCTACCGCTGAGTTAAGCGCCCAGCCGTTTGGCTTCAACAGTTTGCGGTACGTAATTCTAGCATCGCGGGGCCATTTGGGCCAATAACCTCACGACCCTGCTTTGCGCCTGCTTTTTCTGTTCACTGACTGCCTGAACGCACCTGTCCATCGGGACTTCGGCTTGACTTTGCGAGGGTTTGATATATCTTTACTCAATTAAGTCGAGCCCACATCCGATTCCGTTGGAAGGAGTCGACCAAGTTGGCGGTCAGCATCTTTCCAAAGGAGCCACAATAGCGATGCGGGATTACTTCGAAGGCAACGACCAGGAGGTCTGCCATGGCTGCCGATCCGGTTAGTCGCGGTCCCCAACTGAAACTTGAAACGGAGAAGAAAGACTCAGAAACGACTGTCCGGGCGACGGGCCGGGTCACACTGGAAACAGCCGCTACGCTGGAGACCGCTCTGCGCGATCTGATCGCCGAGGGCAAGCGCATCGTGCTGGACCTGACGAATGTAGATTACGTCGATAGTGCCGGTCTCGGAGCGCTTATAAGTGTCTATATGCATGCGAGAAGGACAAAGTGCGATCTGGAGATTGCCAATCCAAAACAGCGCATAAGGGATTTGTTCAATAGGAGCGGGTTGGCTTCGGTGTTCGAGGGTCGCTCTTTTGACGTGCTGTGGGAGGCGTGGTCACGCGGTGGCAGTTGAAACCTGTGTGACTGAGGGAGCGTGTCGTGCCCGCACCTTCGGCGTGCAAGCACCCTCTTGACCGCCTTCGCCGCTCCCGGTAGCCTCTTTCCATCACCCCTTCATGGCGGCCTCCGACACTCCCGACGCTCGATCCGTAACTGGTTCACGGGAAAACACTTCCACCGGCGCTCCCGCTCCCGGAGAGGCGCAACTTTCGCCCCCGAACGGGGTTTCTACCGATGTGAGCAGCGTGGCCATTGATCGCGGACTGCTGGATCGCGGACTGCTGGGTGGCGGGCTGCCGAACTTTACAGGGGCGAAGTCTCCGTCTGCGCCCGACGCCATGGCAAATTCCGTCGTTAGTTCAGACGTCCGTTCAGGCGACGCCGTTTCCGACGTCGACCTTATGCTGCGGGTAAAGACGGGCGACGAATCCGCCTTCGCTTACCTGGTGCAGAAGTATCGCCGGCCAATGGTGGGCTTCATGCACCGCATGTGCCACAACCCGTCGACCGCCGAGGAACTGGCACAGGAAGTATTTTTGCGGGTGTACCGCTCGCGCACCAGTTACGAGCCGAGCGCCAAGTTCTCGACCTGGCTGTATCGCATCGCGACCAACCTGGCCGTCAACCACGCGCGCGACACGCGACACGAGCGTCCGGAAAACACCGTGCGCCTCGATGAGCCGGACCGGGAAACGGGCACGACGCCCGACCTGGCCGACGGTTCGCTTACCGCGGAAGAGAAGATCTTGAAGCGGGAGCGGCTGGCGGCGATCCGCAGCAAAGTGAATGCGCTGCCCGAACGCCAGCGCCTGGCGGTCATCATGCACAAGTATCAGCAGATGGATTACCGCCAGATTGCGGACGTGCTGAAGTTGAGTGAGTCCGCTACCAAGTCGTTGCTGTTCCGCGCCTACGAAACGTTGCGCGAGCAGCTGAAAGAGTTCGTTTCGGGGAAGTAGAGGAAGGCAGTATGAATTGCAATCAAATTCGCGAACTGTTGCCGGACATAATAACTTCCGCTGGCATGGACGCAACAACACTGCAACCGGAGGTCAGTAGCCACATCGCGTCCTGTAACGACTGTGCCGCCCATCTGCGCGACTTGCAGAAAACCATGGCGCTGCTCGATGAATGGCAAGCGCCCGAACCGTCGCCATATTTTGACACCCGCCTGCAGGCGCGGCTGCGCGAAGAAATGGCGCGCCCGCATGCCGGATGGCTCAGTTGGCTGCGGCGTCCGGCATGGGCTACGTCGCTCGCTGCCGTAATAGTTGCCGGAGCGCTGATGGTCGGCAACAAGTCATACATCTCTCAAACGGAAGCCATCGCGACCAAGCCTCCATCCCTCGGTCTGCCGGTTGAGCCGGGAACCGCCGTCGGCGATCTGCAGGCCCTGGATAGGAACGATGATTTGTACGCCGATTTCGACGTGCTCGACGACTTGCAGGTGCAGGACGACGTAACCGCGAATCCGTGAGTTTCGCAGGCAAGGTAAGACCAGTAACAAGGGACCAAGGCATGGTGGGCTGGGCGAGAATTCAAATTGCGGGCTGTGTGGCGGCGCTTCTGTTGACGCTGTCGTTCGCCCAATCGTTCGCCCAATCCCCGTATGCGCCGGTGCAACCTCCACAGCGGCAGCGCCCACAATCGCAGCAGGCGGACGGGCAATGGCACTACTTTCAGAAGGATCGTCCCAGCTCCAGCAGCCCCTATCAAGGCCGCCCGCGCCAGAACCAGCCCGGCCACGCCGGAAACTGGCTCCGCCGCTATAAGGATCTGCCGCCCGNNCGCGTGCTCAACCGCATGGAAACCTGGGAGCACCTGACTCCTAATCAGAAGCAGCAGGCGCGCCAGCTCTTTCAGCAGTTCAAGCAGTTGCCGCCCGACCGCCGCCAAGCCGTCAACCGGGCGATCCGCAGCATGCGCGGCCTGACACCCGGACAGCGTGACCAGCTCATCAACTCCGACCAGTACAGGAACGCGTTCTCACCGCAGGAACGCAGCATCCTCAGCGGAGCATGCCACCTTCCGCTCGCCCCCGGCGACGGCCTGCACCCCGAACCACCCGAAGAATAATTCGGACAGGTCTTTCGTAGATGCCTCTCCCGAATTGAGTAAGCGGAATCGGAGCTTCGATTGCCTTAGGGGTGCGAGACGCCCGTCCCTCCGCCAGATGACTCATCGCGCAGTAACGGTGTTAGTTTAGGAAATGGGCCTCAGCCCGCGAGGGACAATCGGTCGTGAATCCGGTTTCCAGGAAAGCACCCGCGCATCCAAGCGCCGAAGCACAGCGCCGTCTAGACTACTTCAACGAGCGGAGTGATGCGATCGTCTCGACCATCCGCGAACTGGTCGAAATCGAATCTCCCAGCGACAACAAAGCCGCCGTAGATCGCATGGCGGAGGCCGTCGCGCAGAAATTTTCCCAGCTCGGCGGCAACGCCGATATCCGCATCCATCCAGCGAAAGACTTTGGCAATCACCTGCAAATCGACTTCGACTTCCCCGGCAAGTCGGCAGCCAAGCCGGTGCTGCTGCTCGGACATTACGAT
Source organism: Acidobacteriaceae bacterium (assembly GCA_003138955.1). Lineage (GTDB taxonomy): Bacteria > Acidobacteriota > Terriglobia > Terriglobales > Acidobacteriaceae > Acidiflorens. The sequence goes on from PLHP01000206.1 coordinate 11,380, forward strand.
ACGGTTTATCCGCTGGGCACACTCGCCGCCATGCCATGCCGCGCCGTGGACAATAAGCTGACTGGACCGGGCGTCTTCGATATGAAATCCGGCATCGCCCTGATGCTGCATGCGCTCGCGGCCTTGCAAGATTGGCATAAGGGATTGCCGCGCCCCGTGACAGTGTTCCTGGTTTCCGACGAGGAAGTGGGCAGCGACTCGTCGCGAGCGCTCACCGAGTCGCTGGCGAAAAAAGCTGCGGCCGTGCTCGTGCTCGAGCCTGCCTATGGATCCCAGGGCGCCGTGAAAACTGCGCGCAAAGGAGTTGGCGGATACCTCGTCAAGGTTACCGGCAAGGCTGCTCATGCCGGCCTCGACTTCCAGAAAGGCGTGAACGCGATTCTTGAGCTGGCGCGTCAGATCGAAAAAATTTCCAGCTTCACCGATCTGAAGAAAGGCTTGACGGTCAACGTCGGCGTCGTGAGCGGCGGATCGCGAACCAACGTGGTTCCGTCCGAAGCGGCGGCGCAGGTCGATGTTCGAATCGCGCGCATAAAGGATGCGGCTGGAATCGATAAGCAGATGCGCCGCCTGCGCCCCTTCAATCGCAAATGCAAGATCGAGATCACGGGGGGCATCAATCGTCCGCCCATGGAACGCACCGCCGGAGTATCGGCGTTGTACGCGCAGGCCGCTGCCATCGCGCGTGAACTCGGATGGAAGCTGGGCGAGGCCGCGGTGGGCGGCGGCTCCGATGGAAATTTCACCGCCGGTCTGGGAATCCCAACCTTGGACGGCCTCGGCGCCGTGGGCGACGGAGCTCACGCCCCGCACGAGCACATCGTGATCTCGGAGTTGCCCCGCCGCGCCGCGCTCATTGCCGGGCTGATCGAGCGGGCCTGACTGGAGTTAGGCTGATCGAGGCTTGGCTTGGCTGACCGCGGCCAGAGGACGGTAGTGTGACCGCGTTCACAACCGCCAGTGACGAGTGTCACAAACAGCTTTGACCTGAGGGTCCACACTAACCTAGAATTCAATTTGGGGTCCTTGGAGTGATGCTGTGCCCGTGTCCGGGTGCCGGGCAACCCCGCTGGAGGATTTATGGGTGAGGGACTGTTTCAGCCGCTGCATATTCTGTTGATTATCGGCATCGCGCTGCTGCTTTTTGGACCGAGTAAATTTGCCGACTTAGGCAAAGGGCTGGGAGAAGGTATCCGGAATTTCAAGGCCTCGATGAAAGAGCCGGAAGAAAAGCCAAAGGAAACACCCAAGCCGCCTGCCGCTTGAGGTTCTCAGTTCCCGGTTCTCAGGTCTCAGTACGAACTCAAGAACCGCGGGTTTTCTGAGAACTGCGCACTGAAAACTGGGAACCGACTTCGCCCGCGTGCTCGCGCAACATTCGAAATACCAGCGCTACTGGCAATCCCACCACGTTGCAGTAATCTCCTTCGATCCGCGGAATCCAGCGGGAAGCTATGCCTTGAATCGCGTAGGCTCCTGCTTTGTCCATAGGCTCACCGCTGGCGACGTAGTCGGCGATATCCTTGTCCGTGAGTTCACTCACGGTCACGACCGTCGTTTCACTTGCCACCGAGGGCTGGCCGTCGACCACCAAACACACTCCCGTAATCACCTGATGCTCGCGTCCGGAAAGCAGGCGCAGCATGCGCGCGGCGTCTGCGGCATCGGTGGGCTTGCCTAGAAGTTGGCCATCGACGACTACCACGGTGTCGGCTCCGAGGACGAAATCGTGCGGACGTTGACGCGCTACCGCGAGCGCCTTGTCACGCGCCAGACGTTCGGCACAGTCCTTCGCGGCTTCTCCGGGCAGCGCGTTTTCTGGAATATCTGCGGGTTGCACCTCGAATGAAATGCCCGCGCTGCGCAATAGTTCCTGGCGACGCGGGGAGGCGGAAGCGAGCACTAGCATGGAATCATTCTAGAGCGGACCCAATGTTTGCGTGGTCGCCGGCCACTGCCGAGCTGCGCTCGGCTTGGACGGGGCGGAGCCCCGTCCCCACACGAAGCTTACTCCAGCGCTTCGGGCTCCATTGAAATGTTCTTCTCGCCTTTGGCGCGCTTTTCCCAGTATTTCTTCACCCAGGCTTCGTAGCTCCTGCCAGCGGCGGTATCGCGTCCGGTGAAGGCTATGGCGGCGATTTCGGAATAGGGGATGGCTGGGCGCTCGTTGCTGGTCGCCAGCATCAGACGAACGACGGAGGTCGCGAGGGTTGGACCGATGCGACGGTCGAAAAGATATCCGGTGATCTGCGATCCTTCTTTCTCTTTGTCTTTATTCCTGCGAGTGATGGTTATGTCGCCGCGATAGTCGAACGCTTTTTCGATGACCGCTCGAATGTCGGCTTCGGTGGCGAGTTGCGGGATCCATCCTTGAAGATTTTCGCGCTCGAAACCGGGGACAACTTCGAGTTCGTCGCTCGGAAGTTCGTGGCTCGGAAGTTCGAGGCTCGGAAGCTCGTGGGTCGGAGGCGGCTGGGGAGCGAGGGCTTGCGCGGCGTGGGGCGGCGCAGGATCGTGCCCGTGTTCGCGGCCGCTCATACGCGGCTCGCTTCCTCTTGCGCTTGCTGAGCGGCCGCGTGCGCCTCAATCTGGATGAGCGGATTGTAGGAGTGGACCGGGCGCGTCTCGCGATCGAGGTCGGTGAGCGCATCTTTGTCTGGATAGAGCGAGAAGGTCGCCTTCACCGTGTCGGCGAATCCGCGCAGCGATCCGAAGGTATCGTCGACCGACGATGGTTCGTAGCCACAATGCACCATGCAATTGGCGCACTGTGGATTGCCCGACTCGGTGCCGTAGCTGGCCCACTCCGTCGTTTCCATCAATTCTTTGTACGATTCGGCGTAGCCATCTTGCAGCAGGTAGCAGGGCTTCTGCCATCCGAAGATGTTGTACGTTGGCATGCCCCAGGGCGTGCATTTGTAGTGGCGCTTGCCCATCAGATATTCGAGGAAGAGCGGCGACTGGTTGAAGCGCCACGTCTTCTTGCGATTTGAAAGCATGGCGCGGAACATGCGGCGAATACGGGCTCGTCCCATGAAGTGTTTCTGGTCGGGCGCCTTGTCGTAAGAATATCCGGGCGAGACCATCATGCTTTCGACGCCTACTTCCATCATCTCGTCGAAGAAGTTGCGGACGCTGTTGGGATCGGCGCCGTCGAACAGCGTGGTGTTGGTGGTCACGCGGAAGCCGGCTTTGATGGCCTCGCGGATTCCGTCGAGAGCAAGTTCGTATCCGCCTTCGCGGCAAACCGAAAAATCGTGATGCTCTTTCTGCCCGTCCATGTGAACGGAAAAGCTCAGATATTTGCTGGGCTTGAACAGGTGCAACTTTTCTTTCAGCAGCAGCGCGTTGGTGCAGAGATAGATATATTTCTTGCGCGCGAGCAGGCCTTCCACAATCTCGGCGATCTGCGGATGCATCAGCGGCTCGCCGCCGGGGATCGAAACCATGGGCGCTCCGCACTCATCGACCGCTTTGAAGCAGTCTTCTACGGAGAGATCCTTTTTCAGGATGTGGGTAGGGTACTGGATCTTGCCGCATCCGGCACAGGCCAGGTTGCAGCGGAACAGCGGCTCGAGCATGAGCACGAGCGGATAGCGCTTGCGTCCGGCCAGCTTCTGGCGCAGAACGTAGGAAGCCACTGTCCACATCTGGGATACAGGAACTGCCATTGCCCCTCCGG
>PLHP01000111.1:0-9387 GCA_003138955.1 Acidobacteriaceae bacterium
CTAACTAGAAATGGGCCACCATCTCGCTGCTCCTAATCAGATTCATTGTCGCGCAGTTCGCGTTGGGAGTCTGTGATGGGGCACACAGGCTGTTTGTGATAAAAAAAGTCGGCGTTGCATGACTCAGGTAGGAACATGTACCTTTTGTGGTACAGTCATTTTAGCCGCGGATTAGAGGCAAATGCATAAGAAGAATCTGGGATCGAGTATTGACGACTTCCTGAAGAAGGAAAACATCTTTGAGGAAGCGCAGTCTCGGGCAATCAAAGAGGTCGTAGCCTGGCAGTTGGCCAAGGCCATGAAGAAGAAAAAGATTTCCAAGGCGCGCATGGCGGTCTTGCTGAAGACGAGCCGCTCCCAGGTCGATCGCATTCTCGATCCGAAACGCGACATCACGCTGTCGAGTTTGCAGCGGGCGGCAGCGCTAGTGGGTCAGCGCGTCGTGGTTGAATTAGTGTGACTAATCCCGCGGCAGCCCACTCATCGCAAAGTGCGCGATGAGTGGGGCACCCGGCAAAGTCAAAGGCGGCGGACAAGAGTGTCCGCCCTACACGGGATTACTGTCTTATCCTCGGGTTCACCGCCGAGTACAGTAAGTCGGTCAGAAAGTTTACGGCGACATAGGTCAAGCCAATCGCCAGAATGCATCCCTGCACCAGGTAGTAATCGCGGTTGGCTATGGCTTGGATGGTTAGGCGTCCTATGCCGGGCCAGGAGAAGATGGTTTCGGTTACTATGGCTCCGGCTAAGAGCGCGCCGAATTGTAATCCTAGGACGGTTAGGATTGGGATCATGGCATTGCGCAGGGCGTGACGATAGACTACGGTGCGCTCCGGCAGGCCTTTGGCGCGGGCGGTGCGAATGTAGTCTTGGCCTAACTCTTCTAGCATTGAGGTTCGCACCATGCGGGTTAGGATCGCGGCTAGCGCTCCGCCCATGGTGATTGCGGGGAGCACTAAGTGGGCTATGCTGCCGGAACCGGAGACGGGGAGCCATCCTAGCTCTACCGCGAAGAACAGGATCAGCACCGGGCCTAGCGCGAAGTTCGGAAACGATAGTCCGAAGAGGCTTACTACGCTTAGGGCGCGGTCATCCCATTGATTGCGGCGCTGGGCCGAGCGCACTCCTGCTGGAATGGCCAGGACAATTGCTACGAACAAACTCGCCAGGGTTAGTTGCAAGGTGAAGGGATAGCGCTGTGCTATCAGGCTTGTAACTCCCTGGTTGAAACGCAGCGACTTACCTAGATCTCCGTGGAGAACGCCGCGCCAGTAATTCAGGTATTGCTGGCCTAGTGGGACATCCAGGCCGTAGGCATGTCTTGCGGCCTGGATGTCTCCGGCTGCGGCACCTTCTCCCAGCATTTGCTGGATGGGGTCTCCGGGGACGAAGTGAATCAGCAGAAAGACGGTGGAGACGACGAGCCAGATGACCGGCAGGGTGTAGAGGACGCGGGAGATGATGTAGCGCGGCATCGGGAACTAAGATCGCTGTCTCATAAATAGTTCTTAGGCCGTGATGTCCGGCCATGAGGTGCTAAAGAGTACGCGAGAATTGGGTCGTCCCTCCGGGACTTGAATCATTTCTCTTTACTACTTTTCCCAGCGCTGAAGCGCTGGGCTAAGCTGGTTCGCCCCTGCGGGGCTGGATTCACTTGTACCACGGGCGTTATAGCGAATCCAGAGTCACTGTTACCACAGGCAACAGCCGAGGTGTGCTCGGCTTGGACGGGCGAGGTCGCCCCGTCCCCACACGATCTAGTCTCCGGCCCGCTGCACCGAGGTTGCCGGCGCCGACACTGCGGACGCCGGGGGCACGGGCACTGGTTCGATCCTCACAGTGGCGATGCGATGGCCGTCCATTTTTTCTACTACGAAACGCCTCCCTTCATAGTCGAACGCTTCGCCGCCTGCGGGCATTTTCTGCAAGCGGGAGAGCAGGAAGCCGGCAAGAGTCTCGTAGCCTTCGTCCTGTGGGAGTTTCATCTCATATTGAGTTTCGAGGTCGCGGATGTTGATCGATCCGTCGAACACGAGGGGCGCATTGGCATCGATAGCCACCGGCTGCGTGGACGCGACGTCGAATTCGTCTTCCAGTTCTCCGACCAGTTGCTCGAGGACGTCTTCCACGCTGATCACTCCCGCGGTGGAGCCGAATTCATCGACCACCACTGCCAAGTGCCGCTTGCGCAGCTGGAATTCACCGAGCAGGTCGAGCAAGGACTTGGTTTCGGGCACCACCAGCACATCGTGCATGATCTGGCCGATCTTCATCTGGGCAATGCGCATGGCAGCGGCCGAGGCAGGAGTTGCGGCGATGTGGCCTAAGCGCAGCCGCGTCCAACGCATCAAGTCCTTGGCGTAAAGCACGCCGATAATATGTTCGGGACCGCGCTGCGGATCATACACCGGGACGCGCGAGTGTTGTTCGTCGACCACGCGCGACAGGGCTTCGTCGATGGTGAGGTCGGAGGGCAGGGAAAAAATTCTGGTCCGCGGCACCATCACCTGACGCGCGGTAATGTTGTCCAGGGCGAGCGCATTCAGCAGCATCTCTTCCTGGGCGGAAGAGAGCTGTCCGGAGGTGCGCGCTGCAGTTACGATGAGCTTGAGTTCGTCGGGAGAGTGCACCGAACCGTGGCGGATTTCGCGGGTTCCGAAGGCGCGCAGGACAAAACCGGCGGCGCGGCTCATGCCAATCGTGAGGGGTGCGGTGACGGTCAGGAAAACGTCCATGGGCGCGGCGACCGCCAGTGCGACCCGCTCGGCTCGTTGCAAGGCGAGCGACTTGGGAACCAGTTCTCCCAGGATCACGTGCAGGCTGGTGATCAGCACGAAGGCCACCGCGACGGCGATGGTATGAGAGTAGATTACCGCATGAGGGATGTTGCCGATCCAGGTCTCGAATAGCCGCGCCAGAGCCGGCTCGCCAAGCCAGCCTAGGGTTAGGCTGGCGACGGTGATTCCGAGTTGCACTCCGTTTACGACGCGGCTGAGTTGCTGGTGAAGTTTGAGGACGGTGCGGGCGCCGACGCGGTGGGCTTCGATCAACTGCTGGATGCGGGTTTCGCGCACGCTGACCAGCGCGAACTCGGCTGCGGCGAAGAAGGCATTGGCCGCCACCAGGAGCAGGATGACAAACACCCGCAGCAGCACGTATGCAATCATGGAACTCTAATTTTAACATTCCAAAGGGATAATCGTTCGCGATCGCCGGCCTTGTAATTCGCTCGCTGTACAATTAAGACTTAATCCTTAATTGCTCGCGCAATTCATCGCTTTCTTTTTCGGATCCCGGCGGTCTAAGTGTCTATAGGGCGGCAGAGCGGCTGCGGAAGAAATCGGATGTCGGTGCGCGGCGCTAAGTGTGCGTGTGAGAACTGGATCGTCCCTCCGGGACTTGAGTCATTAGGGCCACTTTTCCCAGCGCTTGAAGCGCTGGGCTAAGGTGGGTCGTCCCTCCGGGACTGGGTTCTCGATGATTTCGTTCCACGGGATTGCAGGAAAGGCAGTTTTCACGCGCACGCCGACGGGGCATCCAATTGGGAGAACATGCGGCATTGCTAAACAGGCTGCGGAAAAAGTCCAGCTTCGCGCCCTGGCCCCTAAAGGGGCGTCTGATTGCGAAAGACTTACGGCATCGCTAAAGCGATGCCCTGATATGAAACGTTAGTTTTTCCGCAGCTTCTAAAGCGATGCCCTCCACGAAGCTCGACATTTTCGAGGAACTATTCCAATCTTTCTCCCGTACCAACAGGTGAAGCCAGTTCTACTGAATGCCAGTTCTACGGATTGAAATCAGGCAGGAGGCGGCGTGGAAGGCAACGGCAATGGCAGCGCTAAGAAAAAACGGCGCAGGCGAATCATCTGGGGCTCGATAGCGGCAGTCGTTCTCATCCTGGTGGTTGCCGGGGCGCTGATCGCATCCAGCGGTGGCACCAAGATCGACCCCTCGAAGCTCGCCCAGGTCGAGAAGGGAGACCTGGCGAAAAGCGTGGTGGCGACGGGCAAGATAGAGCCCATCACCAAGGTCGAAATCAAGTCCAAGGCCAGCGGCATCGTGAAAAAGCTTTACGTCGAATATGGCGACAAGGTGAAGAAGGGGCAGGTGCTCGCCGAACTTGACAAGGAAGAGATTCAGGCTCGGGTCGAACAGGCGCGCGCGCAGTTGGAGGGATCGAGCGCCAGCTTGAACGGCACGCGCGCGGACCTGGAACGCGCCAAGGTCGACGCCGAGGGCCCGGACGTTCCGCTGCTGAAACGCGCGTATGCGCGCGCCCAGGGCATGGCGAAGGACGGAGTGGTTTCGGCTTCCGCGCTCGACGACGCGGAGAAGAATTACGAGATGGCGCTGAACAAGCAAAATGTCTCCAAAGCGCAGTTGCAGGTTTTGCAAGCCAAGATCGGCCAGGCCCAGGGACAGCTGTCGCAGGACCGCGCCAACCTGAAACAACTGGAAGAACAGCTGGGTTACACCACGATTGAGTCGCCGATTGACGGAATCGTCTTGTCGCGCGACGTCGAGATTGGCGATGCGGTGAGTTCGATTCTGGTGCTGGGTTCGACGGCCACGCTGGTGATGACGCTCGGCGACACGAGCGAGGTTTACGTCAAAGGCAAAGTGGACGAGAGCGATATCGGCAAGGTTTATCTGGGACAACCGGCCCGCATCAAAGTCGAGTCGTTCAAGGACAAGACCTTCACCGGCAAAGTGACCAAGATCTCTCCCATGGGCGTCGAAAAAGACAACGTCACTACCTTCGAGGTGCGCGTCTCCATCAACAATCCCGAGGGCGTCCTCAAGGCGATGATGACGGCCAACGCCGAGATCATTCTCGAAGAGCACAAGGGCGTGCTGCAAATTCCGGAAGGCTCGATCATTTACGACAAGGATAAGAAGGCGTCGGTCGAGATACCGGATCCCAAAGCCAAAGAAGGCAAGAAGAAGATCGCCGTCAACATCGGGATTTCGAATGGCGCCAAGACCGAATTGCTGCAAGGGCTGAAGGAAGGCGACCAGGTGGTGCTGCAGTAGGAAGCCATTGCAGAGGTATGAGGTCAGATTGCAGAGGTGAAAGGTTGATTCTTACTTCTGCAATCTCACCTCTGACCTCTGACCTTTATTTATCAAATTGGAGTTGCTATGAGTAACACTTCCCTTTCTCGGCATCGTGCCGTCCGCACGGTGATCTTTATTTTTGCTAGTTCGCTGGCTGGCTTCGCCTCCGTCGCCGGAACCTTTGACCGTTCGTTCCAGGTTAATGGGCCCGTCGACCTTGAAGTGCTGACTCGCTCTGGCGATATCACCGTGCGGAACGGGGCTGCGGGCACGGTCTCGATTCATGCCAAGATCCACTCGGGCGTTTCCTGGTTGGGCGGCGACCACAAAGCGGAGGTGCAGGAGCTGCAGAACAATCCTCCGATTCGCCAGAACGGCAACAGCATCCGCATAGACTACGTCCACTTCAACAATATTTCAGTCGACTACGAAATCACCGTCCCAGAAAACACCGCGATTCGTACCCATAGCGGCAGCGGCGATCAAAATGTCGAAGGACTGAAGGGCAACATCGATCTCGAGAGTGGATCGGGCGACTTGAAGCTGGCGCGCCTCACCGGTGAAATGCGGTTCCAGACGGGCTCGGGAAACGTCCGCGGCCACGAACTTTCCGGCCCGGTGAAGGTCAAAGCGGGCAGCGGCGACATCGAACTCGAGGAGATTGGCGCGGGCGACGTCGACATCCGCACCGGTTCGGGCAACATCACCGTAAGCGGCATCAATGGTGGATTCCGTGCCGAGGCGGGCAGCGGCAACATTCACGGCAAGGGCCTGCCCAAGAACATGTGGAGCGTCCGTGCGGGCTCGGGCAACGTGACCTTGTATGTGCCCTCCGACGCCGCCTTTGACGTCGACATCTCGTCGAATTCCGGAAACGTCACGCTGGGCCATCCGGTGAGCACCACCATCCAGGGCCGCGTTCAGGAGTCGAGGAAGAGTGTGGTTGGCAAAGTACGTGGCGGCGGTCCCATGGTTTCCGTACATACCAGTTCCGGCAATGTGCAGGTCGACTAGAACAGCCGTCAGTCATCAGCCGTCAGTCGTCAGCCGTCGGCATTCAGCCAACTCAGGTTTTGGCAAGGACAAGGCTTAGCTGTGCCGCGAGGAGCCATAATGGCGCGAGCCGCAATAGAATAGCTTGAGCGGTTCAACGTGAGAAGGCGTACAGGTTTGGCTGACGGCTGATGGCTGATGGCTGAATGGTCTCGCGCCTTGACGCGCTGTCGTGCGACGGCTGATACTTCGTGAGTTCCTGAAAAGTTTTCCTGAACACTTTCAGGCCCGACGAGGTAACGACTTGGCACGCACCGCGATCGTCACTCTTACCACTGATTTCGGACTCAACGATCATTTTGTCGGCGCCATGAAGGGGGTCATCCTGGAGATTGCCCCCGAGGCGCAGATCATCGACATCAGCCATGCGGTGCAGCCCTTCGACATTCTGGATGGCGCGCTGACCATTTCGCAGGCCTACTCCTACTTCCCTTCCGGCACCGTGCACATGGTGATCGTCGATCCCGGAGTGGGGACGGCGCGGCGGCCCGTGATTCTGAACAGCGACCGGCACCTGTTTGTCGCTCCCGACAACGGCGTGCTTTCTCTGATCTATGACCGCGAAGAGCGCATCTCCGTCCGGCACGTCACCGCCGAGCATTATTTTTTGCAGCCTCGCAGCAACACCTTCCATGGGCGCGATATCTTCGCCCCAGTCGCCGCTTATCTCGCCAAGGGGGTCGAGCCCGATCGCTTCGGTGACGAGATCACCGACTATGTTCGCTTTAGCGCGCCGCGGCCCAAGCCGGTGGACGAGCGGACCTTACAAGGAGTGGTGCTGAAAGTCGATCGTTTTGGCAATCTCGTCACCAACATCAGGCCCGAAGACGCGCCTCAACTTTTCAGTGCCACGCCGCCCGCCTTCAAGATCGCGATTGGAACGAAGGCACAGGCAACGCATATGTGCACGAACTACGCCGACGGCGCTCCCGGCGAAATCTTTGGAATCCTGGGCAGCATGGGTTTTCTGGAAGTCGCGACCAACCGGGGTTCAGCCTCCCAAATGCTGGGCGCGGGCAAGGGCAGCGAAGTCAATGTGGTGATGGAAGGCAACTGACAAGGGTGTCGTGCGGAGCGGTGCGTGTGACACCTCTAACGCATTGTCATCCCGAGCGAAGCGAGGGATCTGCAGTTCGCGGCGAGTTGCAGATCCCTCGCTTCGCTCGGGATGACAAAATTTGGAGGGTAGCTACAAAATTTGGAAAGCGGCTGCTACACGTTCTTCGCTCCGGGATGGACATAGCCATCCATCTCGGCGGTCCACTTCAGGAAGCGCCACAGGCTGCTTCGCTCCGTCCACAAGAATTCCCAGAATTCCAGGAATCCAATCTGGGTCATTTTGACGCCGGTGTAGGTCTCGATGCGCCACAGAAGATAGGGACTGCGCCAGGGGGCAATCCGGTGGCCACGGGTGGAGTTCCAAAGAAAGCGCAGCATCGGCCGCATCGGGTTCCAGTATAGCGCGGGTGTTTCCCGTAGAGACGCAGCTTTGCGGCGTCTCCCGCATCGACCGAAGAAGACGGGGCAGGCCCCGTCTCTACTTTGTAATCTCCACGCTGGCGCGGGTGTTTTCCCACTCCAGGATCATCGTGCATTTACTGCCTGCCGAGTCGAACGCTATGGTGAAGTTCTCGACCGGCGCCTGCGTTTTCGAAACCTGCATGTCAACCCGGCCCGACTCGTCGGCTTCGTACTTGTACGGAATGCCCCACACGGCGGTCTTCTTGTTGATAATGAGGGTCCACTTGTCAGCCTTAGGGATGGTGAAGATGGTGTAGCTGCCAGCGGGCACGGACTTGCCGCCCACCGTCACATTGGCATCGGTGACGAATTTGGTCGCTTCATTTGCGCCCGCACGCCAGATCTCGCCGTAAGGCACCAGCGCCTTGTCGCTGGCCTCGCCGAAAATCTTTCGCCCTTTGGCACGCGGACTGGAATAGTCCACCTTGATGGTTGTGCCATCGGAAAACTTGCACTCCGCACTGGCCGGCGGACTGGGCCGCTTCGATTTGTCCTGCGCCATTTGCGCCGAGGCGAGAGTGGCGACCGCAAAGAGTGACGCTGCGAGTAAGGCAAATTTCTTCATGACTTGTTTCCTCCGGGGATAGCAATCATCGATTGCAGAGGTCAGAGGGCAGATTGCAGAATTGACAACCCTGGCCTCATCGGTGAAACGCCGAAGGCCGAGCCTTTTACTTCTGCAATCTGACCTCTGACCTCTGCAATGGCGGACTGCTGTCCCGCCAAGAATTATACCCACATCCCCGTTACAATCTGTGCATGGCCGTCTTCCACGAAAAGCGGGACGAACTCGAACACTACGAAATTCGCATGGGCGTGCCCCGCGGACGCCTCGCCGTCACCATGGACCTTGTTACTGACGCCATGGCCCTGGTCGGGCAGCATGGCGTCTATTGCCAGAGCCAGCGCTGGCCGGACAAGCCGGTCATGGATGTGCAGCTCATCATGAAAAATCTCACCGACGCCAAAGAGCTGATCCAAAGTGTGATGGAAGAACTCAAACCCAAAACCTGATTCCCGGGATTTTGTGGAGACGCGACTTGCCGCGGCGGAGACGAGGCGAGCCTCGTCTCTACGGGCGGAACCTTTGGCATTGCTGAAGCGAGCGCCGGGATGCGAAACTGAAGTTTTCCGCAGCCTGCTAACCCGGGTCATCGATGGGCGGGAAAGACTTACAATCCAGAATATGGAGCGCAAGATCTTCTGGATCTCGTTCACCGTGCTCGGGCTCGCTGCCGATTTCGTTCTGCCGCTCTGGTGGGCTCTGGGCGCGACCATTCCCATCGTGTGCATCTCGTGGTGGGTGGCTTACCGCAGCGGCTGGTTTGAATGATCAAGAGCACGGATCGCTTCTGCCCCTGATACGCGGGGCAGTCTAGGCATAGCGTGCCTCGAAGACGGTGACCAGCGGGCGACTGGAGCCGTCTGGGGGAAACTCTTCCAGGTAGAGTTCAGTCGCTTCCTTGAGGTTGGCGACGGCCTCTTCGACAGTCTTACCCCGGCTGACCGTGCCAACTTCCGGGCAGTCGGCAACGTACAGGTCGCCTTCTTTGTGCAGAACTGAAGTGAATGTGCCAATCGGCATTTTCGTCTCCCGAGATAGCTGTGCCCGGTGAGGGCGCGATGCGAAATCTTTCTTGCTCTTCTACGCCAGCGTGTACTTCCCTGCTTCGATCGTCTTCTGCGCAATCTGCTGGCGCAGCGCAATCGTGTTGAACGGCTCGTGCTTGGACAACCGCCGCACAATCGCCAACT
>PLHP01000111.1:9416-28212 GCA_003138955.1 Acidobacteriaceae bacterium
GCCGATTCCATGGCGTAAATCTCGATCGTCATATCGGCCATCGCGCCCATCACCTCTTGCTTGTCCTGAATCGCCTGCATGTATTTCTGCGTGGCCGAGCCGGAGACGAACAGGCCAAGCTTCTTCGCCTGCGCGACCAGCTTGCGTTCTTCCGCCAGCGGTCCTTCGATCTCCTCGCCGGCAGACGGGCCGCTGAGCACTTCGTCCATCAACTTCTTGATCGCCGGCAGCAGCGGCAACTGGCCGCTCATCGCCCGTTTCAGCAGGAATCCGGTGATGATCAGCCGATTGATTTCGTTGGTGCCTTCGAAAATACGGTTGATGCGAGCATCGCGGTANNCCGTAGCCGGCATAGATCTGCAGCGTCTCGTCGACCACGTAATCGATCATCTCCGAACCCCAGACCTTGAGGATCGAGCACTCCACCGCGTATTCCTCGATCGCCTTGCGCTGCTGTTTCGCGGCGTCGGAGCTCGCAGAGTCGATTTCCGAGAGCAACGCGTCCAACATTCCGACCGTGCGATAAACCATCGACTCGCCGGCATAGATCAGCGTCGCCATGTTCGCGATCTTTTCCCGCACCAGCCCAAACTCGCTGATCGTCTTGCCGAACGCCTTGCGCTGCCTGGCATAGGCCACCGCGCTCTCGATCGAAACCCGGGCCCCCCCTACGCACATGGCGCCGAGTTTGAACCGTCCGATGTTCAGAATGTTGAAGGCGATGATATGCCCCTTGCCAATCTCGCCCAAAAGATTCTCGACCGGCACCTGACAATCATTGAGGATGATGGGGCAAGTTGAAGAGCCGCGAATGCCCATTTTGTGCTCTTCGGCGCCGACGGAAAATCCCGGAAAAGTTCTTTCCACCAGGAAGGCGGAAAACTTGTCGCCGTCAAGTTTTGCGAACACCGTGAACAGGTCGGCAAAGCCCGCGTTGGTGATCCACATCTTCTCGCCGTTCAGGATGTAGTGCGTGCCATCGGGCGAAAGCACGGCACGGGCGCGGCAATTGAGCGCGTCTGAGCCGGAAGTGGCTTCCGACAAGGCATACGCGCCAACGATCGTCCCCGTGGCCAACCGCGGCAAATATTTTTTCTTCTGCTCTTCGGTGCCGAAGTAAACGAGAGGCAACAGGCCGATGCCGCTGTGCGCGCCCCAAGTGGTGGCGAAGCCAGCGTACTTGGCGATGTTGTCGGCGATGATGGCGGAAGTGACTTTGTCCATTTCAAGGCCTCCGTAGGCCTCGGGAATCTCAACCCCGCTGAGGCCGAGGTCGCCGGCTTTTTTCAGCAGATCGCGCGAGATCGAGTAATCCTTGTGTTCGATCTTCTCGGCCAGGGGCAGAATCTCGTTGATTGCAAACTCTTCGGTCGTCTGCCCAATCATCTGTTGCTGTTCGGAAAAATCCTCTGGAGTGAAGACATCGGCAGTCTGCCGCTCTTCCAGTAGAAAGCTGCCGCCGGAAATTTTGGTTCTTGGGATTGCAATGGTCGCCATATCAAGCCCCTTTGGGTGGAATCCGGCAAATAGGCCGAGTAGGTTAGTATCGACGATTATAGGTTAGGATCAACTATTAGAATTTTATGAGAAGTCGGGGCAGGCGTCCACTCACTTTCAGCAAAGGCCCGCCCCGAGCGCCGTACGGCCCTGCAATGGCAAATGCAATAATTCATATTCTTGATGTCAAGACAATCCAGTTAACGACCGATACTTTATTAGAGGACCGGAGCAAACATGGCCGCTAGCAACGCGATTTTCCGCTGGACCGAAAAGTACAGCGTCAACATCGCTGCCCTCGATAGTGAACACAAACGTTTGTTCGTGATTATCAATGAACTCAACCAGGCACTCGCCAACGGCGAGGGCAAAGCCGCCACCGACTCGGTTCTGCGGAAACTGGTTGACTACGCAAAGGCGCACTTCGCCGCCGAAGAGTCGCTGCTGGCCGAATATAAATTCCCCGAAACCGTCTCCCACCGCGCGGAGCACGATAAGTTCACCCAGTCGATGGCAAAGTTTCGGGCGGACCACCGCGCCGGCAAGCCGGGAGTTCCCGTCTCACTCATGCTGTTCCTGCAGGACTGGTTGAAGGAACATATCCTGGTCAACGACAAGGCCTACACCAGTTTCCTTAATGCCCGGGGAGTGCGTTAACGCGCGCAGCAGTCGATTTCCCTCCAGGTAAATAGTCGTTGGTCGTTAGTCGCTGGTCGTTAGTCGTTGGTCGTTAGCTTCACTCTGCAGACGTTGCCAACGACTAACGACCATCGACTGTCTCAATTCAGATTTTCGAAAATCCCCGCCGCGCCCATGCCGCCGCCCACGCACATGGATACCATGCCGTAACGTCCCTTGCGCCGCTTCAGTTCACGAATCACGCTGGCGGTCAGCTTCGCTCCCGTGCATCCCAGCGGATGCCCCAGCGCGATCGCGCCTCCATTCGGATTCACGCGCTCCGGATCCAGTCCGGCTTCCTGGATCACCGCCAGCGATTGCGCCGCAAACGCTTCGTTCAGTTCGATCACGTCGATGTCCGAGAGCTTCAACCCCGCCAACTTCAGCGCCTTCGGGATGGCAAACACCGGCCCCAGGCCCATCTCTTCCGGCTTGTATCCGGCGGTGGCGAACGCAACATAGCGCGCCAGCGGAGCGATGCCCAGAGCATTCGCCCGCTCGGCCGACATCACCACGGCCGCCGCCGCGCCATCCGACATCTGCGAAGAATTTCCTGCCGTGGTCACGCCCTTCACGTGAAACGCGGCCTTGAGAGCGCCCAGAGCCTCGATCGAAGTATCGGCGCGCGGGCCCTCGTCCACCTTGAAAGAAATGTGGTGCTTCTTCGGCTTCGATCCATTCGGAGTAGTAAAGCTCACCGGCACGGCCACAATCTCATCCTCAAACTTGGCCGCCGCAATCGCCGCCAGCGCCTTCTGATGGCTGCGCAAGGAAAACTGATCGCACTGCTCGCGTGTGATGCCGAAACGATGCGCCACCCGCTCCGCGGTCAGGCCCATCGAAAGATACGCATCCGGATAATGATCCACCAGCCAGGGGTTCGGGGAAATCTTATTCCCGCCCATAGGGATCATCGACATTGATTCGGTCCCGCCCGCGACCATCACCTCGGCGCCTCCGCTCAGGATGCGCTCGGCCGCCATGGCAATGGCCTGCAAGCCGGACGAGCAGAACCGATTGATGGTCACCGCCGACACCTCAACCGGCAGCCCCGCGCGCAGCGACGCGATGCGAGCCACGTTCATTCCCTGCTCGGCCTCTGGCATGGCGCAGCCCAGGATGACGTCTTCAATTTCCTTGGGATCAAGCTGCGGCACGCGATCGAGCGCGCCCTTGATCGCAACGGCAGCCAGTTCATCAGGACGCGTAGCCCGCAACGTACCCTTGAACGCGCGGCCTACAGGAGTGCGGACGGAAGAAACTACGACGACTTCTCGCATGGGGTAATTTTAACTCTCCGCGGACGCGGAATGCGCGGAGAAGAACTTGATCATTTCAGATCCGCTCTTTCCAGTATCCAGGTTTCCGGCTGGCGTGAGCGACCGCCACGATCTGGATTTCTCCGCCGGACATCTCTCGATAAATCAGTAGGAACGGAAACCTTCGCAGCAAGAATCTGCGGGTACCTTGAGGACCGCCTACCCAGCGCTGAGGAGCTTGTGCAATGTCGATCAACGCACGATCGAATTCCGCGTCGAACTTGAGGGCCGCATCCGGGCTGCGCGCAAGATACCAATCAAATGCCGCGTCATATTCGGCGGCGGCTTCCTCGTGCAGTTCCACCGTCCTAGTGGGCACGGGGCAGCTTCGCTAAATTGCGCTGTCGGACTTCCGCCCAAGGAGCGGTTTTCGCCCTACCCGAATCCAGGTCAGCGACACGCTTCTTGACCTCTTCGTCCCAAGCCGCCAGGACCGCCTCGTCTACTTTTCCGCCGAGGTTGGAAATGAGGGAATCCGCGAGCGCTTCCTGTTCCTCCACCGAGAGCGAAAGCGCTTGTTCGAGCAACTTGGAAACTTCCGGCGTCATTTGTGCCATGGCACCTCACGCTCTTCATTTTATCGTCTTTGGGCACGTGCCAGGACACACATCATATCGTGATGTATTCAGTCATTGCGCTGGGCGCAGGGATGGGATCGCCGTGCACGCGCATGCCTTCCAAGTGAAACTCAACCGCCTCGCGGATGAGTTGCTTCACCTCGTCCAGCGTTTTGCCCGCAGCGCCCAGGCCAGGCAAGTCGGGGGCGTATGCGCCCCATCCTGTGTTTGATTTTTCGTAGACGATGAGGTATTTCATTTGAGCCCTGCCTGCTTGAGGATATTGTTCAACGTTCCGGGCGGAATGTCCACTGACGGATGGCCAGCAACCGTGACGGTCCCTGGTTTCGCCGGATGATGGAACTGCCGGTGGCTGCCCTTGGTTCGAGCGATGCGCCAGCCATCTTGCTCAAGGCGCTTGATGACATCGCGAACTTTCATGCTGAGCACCGCCCACGGGCCACTAACCGCTGCCCTTCTTCAACTGCTGCTTCCACCCCAGCACCCGCGCCTTGTTCCCTTCCGCCTCGGCCTCGGGAACCATTCCCTTCTTCTGATACAGGATCGAGAGGCTGGTGTGCGCCAGAATGTCGTCGGGATCGATCTCCGAGATTTGTTGGGCAACAACGATCGCTTCGTCAAGGCGGTTGAGGTCCTGCAGCGCCCGGCTTAGTCCATGCAGCGCGTCGGTGAACCTGGGATCGGCCTCGACCGCCTGGCGGTACTCTTCGACTGCTTGCTCGTGGCGGCCTTCGAGAACCAGATCGAGCGCGGCGTAGTAGTGGTCTTCGGCTAATTGACGGGCCAGTTGGCGGGCCTCTGCGGAGCTGGCCGAATCGTCGGGCATAGAGGTAGGCTCAGGTGATTCTAGCAAGACGCACGCAGGCACGTGCGCCCCCTCAATCGGGGCCCCCAACCAGCCGCTTTTGCTGGCTGGGGTGGGGAGCGAGGGATCTGCATTTTTTGCCGCGAACTACAGATCCCTCACTCCGTTCGGGATGACAAAATCTGAAATTTCGCTCGGGAGGACAATCTACGAGAGGTGGAGAGCCCGATAAGAGCTGATTTTGAGACAATAGCACCGGGGTTGTCGTACTGGGAGGCCTGATCGCATGTGCCGCAACATCAAAACCCTGTTTAACTTCGATCCGCCCGTCACTGACGAAGAAGTTCGGGCAGCTTCGCTCCAGTTTGTGAGAAAAATCACAGGGTTCAGCAAACCTTCAAAGGCGAACGAAGCCGCATTCATGGACGCGATCGATGAAATCGCAGCGATTTCCGCTCGTCTTCTCCACTCGCTCGACACAAATGCTCCGCCCAAGAATCGCGAAGAGGAGGCAGCCAAGGCGAAGGCTCGCGCAGCGGAAAGATTCGGCGATTGAGGAGACGTCAGCTGGCGTTCTCCGGCTTCCAGCGGAGCACGGGCTTGCGCGCCGCCGCGGTGTCGTCCAGACGGGAAATGCGCGCGTTGTGGGGAGCGTCGAGCACGAACTGCGGATCTTCTTCCACTTCTTCCGCGATCGACTTCATGGCTTCTATGAAGAGATCCAGTTCTTCTTTCGGCTCGCTCTCGGTTGGCTCGATCATCAGCGCGCCGTGCACGATCAGCGGGAACGCCGTCGTGTAGGGATGGAATCCGTAATCGATCAGGCGTTTGGCCAGGTCGATGGTCTTCACGCCCTTCTTCGCCTGCACCTTGTCGCTGAACACGACTTCATGCATCGACGGCGTCGAGTAGGGCAGATCGTAAACGCCTTCGAGTCCCTTGCGAATGTAATTGGCGTTGAGCACCGCGTCTTCGGTCGTCTGCCGCAGGCCGTCCGGGCCGTTGGCGAAAATGTAGGCGAGCGCGCGGATGAACATTCCGAAATTTCCGTAGAACGCGCGCACGCGCCCCACCGACTGCGGACGGTTGTATTCGAAGCCCAGCGTGCCATCCGGCTTGGTGATGANNGGACCGCCTCCGCCATGCGGCGTCGAAAACGTTTTGTGCAGATTCATGTGCATGACATCGACGCCAAAGTCCCCCGGCCGGGTTTTCGCCACCAGCGCGTTCATGTTGGCGCCGTCCATGTAGAGCAGGCCGCCCTTGGCGTGCATGAGGTCGGCTATCTTGTGAATCTCCTGCTCGAAAACGCCTAGCGTATTTGGATTGGTCACCATCAGCGCGGCGACGTCTTCATTCATCTGCGCAGCCAGCGCGGCCACGTCGACCATACCGCTGGCGTTCGATTTCAAATTTTCGACCGCGTAACCCGCCGTGGCCGCCGTCGCCGGATTCGTTCCGTGCGCCGAGTCTGGTATCAGAATTTTCTTGCGCGCGTTGCCTTTGGACTGGTGATACGCGCGCACCAGGAGCAATCCCGTCAGTTCGCCGTGCGCGCCCGCGGCTGGTTGCAGGGTGATCGCGTCCATCCCGGTGATGTCAAGCAGGCAATCGCTCAGCGTCTTCATGATGCGCATCGCGCCCTGCGAAATCCTCTCCCCTTGGTACGGATGCCCGTTGGCGAGGCCTTCGATGCGCGCGACAAACTCGTTGACGCGCGGGTTGTATTTCATGGTGCAAGAGCCCAACGGATACATGCCGAGATCAATGGCGTAATTCCACGTCGAGAGGCGGGTGAAGTGACGGATGATTTCTAACTCGCTGACCTCCGGCATATTGCCGAGATCCTTGCGCTCGGCCTTGCCCAGCAACTTCGCCGTGTCTACTTCAGGGACATCGAGCGGCGGCAACTTCCATGCCGCTTTGCCGGGCGACGACTTCTCAAAAATCAATCCTTCGTTCTGACTGATGTGACGCGTCGCTTTGCGAGTTATGTGCTTCATCGCGCCACCTCCTCGACTTCCTTCATACTTCGAGCCGAGCGTTCGCTCTCGGCGACGAGGGCGACCGCCGTGTCGATCATGGGCCTTGTCGTCAATTCGGTGCAGCACCACAGTGCCGCGTTGCCGAATTCCGGATAGAACTTCTTCAGCGGAAATCCGCCAACGATTTTGTGTTCCAGCAACCGCGAGTTGATGGCGTAAGGATCTTCGCTGGTCTGGACCACGAATTCGTTGAATCGTGGAGCGCCCGCGAACAGCACTTTGGCATGTTTGCCGAACTGACCGGCGGCATACGCTGTCTTCGCCAGGTTCTGCTTCGCCAGTTCTCTCAAGCCGATCTTGCCGTACACGGTCATGAAGATATTCACCATCAGCGCGACCAGCGCCTGGTTAGTGCAAATATTGGAAGTCGCCTTCTCGCGCCGGATGTGCTGCTCGCGCGTCGCCAGAGTCAGCACGAAGCCACGCTTGCCGTTCTTGTCGACGGTCTGACCCGCCAGGCGTCCGGGCATTTGCCGGACGAATTTGTCTTTCGTGGCGAGCACTCCGCAATAGGGACCGCCGAATCCGAGCGGCACTCCGAACGACTGCGCTTCCATGGCCACGATGTCGGCGGCACGCGGCGGCTCCACAATTCCGAGCGATGCCGCTTCGGCGATCGACACAACCAGCAGCGCTCCGCGTTTGTGAGCGATCTCGGCAATCGCCTCGACGTCTTCGATCGTGCCGAAGAAATTCGGCGACTGAATCAGGACGCAGGCGGTATCGTCGCCCACCGCCTTTTCGAGTTCCTCCAGATCGATCGTTCCCGAGTCCGTGAACGAGAGTGTCTTTAGCGGAATCGCCTGGTGGGTCGCGTAGGTGGTGAGCACCTCCCGATATTCGGGATGCACACTGCGCGCGATCACCGCTGAACGCCGCCCGGTGATGCGAACCGCCATCAGCACGGCCTCGGCCGCGCCCGTCGAGCCGTCGTACATCGAGGCATTCGCCAGGTCCATGCCGGTGAGTTCCGAAATCATCGTCTGGAACTCGAAGATGGCTTGTAGTGTGCCCTGCGCAAACTCCGCTTGGTAGGGTGTGTAGGACGTGAGAAATTCGCCGCGTTGCACCAGCGCATCAATGACCACTGGCCGGTAATGGAGGTAAGCCCCGGCGCCTAGAAAACTGGTGTAACCTTCGCCGTTTTCTTTCGCCCGTTGCTTAAACCAGTCCACGATTTCCGACTCCGCCATTTGGCGCGGGACAGCGAGATCGCGCTTCAGACGGAACTCGGCCGGAATCGGCGAGAAAAGCTCGTCCACGGAGCGGATCCCGATCGCCTTCATCATGGCAGCGCGATCCGCGGGAGATTTAGGTAGATATCTCATAAGAAATTTCTTTCGACGCAATCAGCACACTGAAACGATTGCAGAGGTCAGAGGTCAGATTGCAGAGGTGAAAGGCTTGGCGTTAAGGTTTTCAATTCTGCAATCTGACCTCTGACCTCTGCAATCGTCCTTTAGTGTGTCGCCTCTTCGCTCACGAATTTTTCGTAGTCCGCCGCCGAGAGCAGCGCATTCATCTCCGCCGGATCCTTCACCTTGATCTTGACCATCCAGGCCCCGTGCGCATCTTTGTTCACTTTTTCCGGTGACGTAGCCAGATCTTCATTCACGCCGGTGACGGTCCCCGAAGCGGGAGCGTATATGTCGGACACGGCCTTTACCGACTCCACCGTGCCCAAAGTCTTTCCCTTGGTGACCTCTGTCCCTACCTTGGGCAGTTCGACGAACACGATGTCGCCCAGCGACTCCTGGGCGTGGTCGGTGATGCCCATCGTGCCATCGGCAGTGATCCACTCATGTTCTTTTGTATATTTGCGGTCGGTTGGATAAGGCATCGAATTATGGCTCCTGGCACTTAGCTTCCGCTTGTAGCGCGGGATCTTGCCGGCTGTCGCAAAGGCATCTTGCCTTGGTGCGGCGGGCGAAGACGCCCGCCGGACAGCCGCCGAGACGGCGGCGCTACGTTTTTTTCGGACGCTTATAAAACGGAATCGGCACTACCTGCGCCTTCACGCCCTGTCCCCGGATTTCGACTTTTACGGTCGTTCCGACCGCAGCCTGCACGGGTGGAACGTATGCCAACGCAATGTTCTTCTTCAAAAATGGCGCCGGAGAACCACTGGTCACGTAGCCGATCTCGCGGCCGCCCTCGTCCAGAACCTTGTATCCGTCGCGGGCGATGCCGCGCTCGACCATCTCGAGACCGGCCAGCATTTTCTTCAAGCCCTCGGGTTTCGCCTTCTCCAGTGCCGCGCGTCCAATAAATTCCGGCTTTTCCATCTTGCAGAAACGATCCAGNNTTCCCACACATTGATCGTGTCCGTGATTTCGTGTCCGTAGAGGGGCAGCTTGCCTTCGAGACGCAGCGTGTTGCGCGCACCCAATCCGCAGGGGACGACGCCAAACTCTTTGCCCGCTTCCAGAATCTCGTACCAGACACGCGCGCTGGTCGCCTCGTCCGCTGGAACGTAAATCTCGAATCCGTCTTCGGCAGTATAACCGGTGCGGCCCATCAGGACGTTCTTCAGGCCGCATACCGTCCCGCGCGTGACCCAGTAGAACTTCACCGCGCTCAGGTCTCGGTCCGTCAGCTTTTGCAGCACATCAACGCCCTTCGGCCCCTGAATCGCGATCTGCGTGAAATCGTCCGATAGATTCTCAACCGCGCAGTCAAACTGCCGGGTGTTGTCGCGCACCCAACTGAAATCCTTTTCCCGCGTGCCGGCATTGATCACGAGCAGGTACTCGTCCTCGCCCAGACGGTGAACGATGACGTCATCCACAAACGTGCCTTGCGGATAGAGCAACGCCGAATACTGCGCCTGGCCAAGCGCCAGCCGCGACGCGTCATTCATCGAGATATGCTGCACGGCGGCCAGCGCTTCTCGCCCGGCCAGGCGGATATCGCCCATGTGGCTGACGTCAAAAATGCCGACGCCGGTGCGCACCGCCATGTGCTCGGCGACAATGCCGCACCCGATCGACGCAGGGTATTCGACCGGCATGTCCCAGCCGTTAAACTCCACCATCTTCGCGCCCATCTGGCGATGGACGGCGTTCAAGGCAGTCTTGCGCACGTTTTTTGGGGCGACAGGCGGAGTAGCTTCAGCAACCGACAAGAAGCACCTCGGTCAGACTTGGCTAGAATAGTCCCTGGGCCGCCGGAGTCTGGAACTGAACAAGTTAACACCTGGGCGGGAAGGGCGCAATTGGTCAAAGGCAGGTCTCAGGTCCTAGGTGTTAGGTGTTAGGAAAATCAAACCGGAAGCACGATCTGTTTTCCTGAGACCTGACACCTAAGACCTAAGACCTGCCTTTCGGTGACTTCCGTTATGTTCCTTCCAGGCCTCTGCCGAACTAGACTCTAGCCATGTCTTCAAGACCGGGCCTGAAGCGCATCGTATGCGCCCAATGTGAACAGGTGGAAGAGCGTTGCTGGTGCGAAAAATTCTGCGTCTTGTGCCAGTCCGAAATCGAAGTGCACCTGTGCACTGACGGCCTGCTGTACTGCGAAGCCTGCCGCATCGCCTGCGACTACAAACTGGCAAACTGACGCAGCCTTTCGCCCTTCTGATTTCCCGTAGAGACGCGGCTTGCCGCGTCTCCCGCAGCGGAGACGGGGCAAGCCCCGTCTCTACGGGCGTGATCGCTCAAATCACCACCGCTTCTTTATACTCGCCATACACCTTGCGCATCGCGTCTGAAATTTCGCCTACTGTGGCATTTGCTTCCACTGCCGCTAGTATCCGCGGCATGAGATTTTCCGCCGAGCGCGCTGTGTCTTCGACGGCGCGGATGGCGGCTTGCCAGGTCTCGACGTTGCGCTTGGCGCGCAACGCTCGCAGGCGTTCCACCTGTCTCGGTTCCAGTGCCGGATCAATGCGCTGGATCGGCACCGCCTTCTCTTCTCCTATCTGGAAGCGGTTCACGCCGACGACCACTGCCTCCTGCCGATCGACCGCCTGTTGATACTCGTAGGCCGCGTTCTGGATTTCCTGCTGCACATATCCGCGTTCGATCGCCTTGAGCATGCCGCCCATGGCATCGATTTTGTCCAGGTAATCGACGGCTCGCTTCTCGATTTCGCTGGTCAGCGATTCTACGTAATACGAACCGGCCAGCGGATCGACCGTCTGCGGCGCGCCCGATTCAAAGGCGATCACCTGCTGGGTGCGCAACGCGATGCGCGCCGACGCCTCGGTGGGCAGCGCCAGCGCTTCATCATAGGAATTGGTGTGCAGCGACTGCGTCCCGCCGAGAACCGCGGCCATCGCCTGGATCGCCGTGCGCACAATGTTGTTCTCCGGTTGTTGCGCCGTCAGCGTGGAACCGGCCGTCTGCGCATGGAAGCGCAGCATCCACGATTTTGGACTCTTCGCCTGGAAGCGGTCGCGCATGATCTTCGCCCACATCCGCCGTGCGGCGCGGAACTTCGCGACCTCTTCCAGGAAATTGCTGTGGGCGTTGAAGAAGAAGGAAAGCCGCGGCGCGAACTTGTCGACATCGAGGCCGGCGCGAATGGCCGCTTCCACGTAGGCAATGCCGTTACCCAGCGTAAAGGCGACTTCCTGCACCGCCGTCGAGCCGGCCTCGCGCATGTGATAGCCCGAGATCGAGATCGTGTTCCACTCCGGCACGTTCTCGTTCGACCAGGCAAAAAGGTCGGTGATGATGCGCATCGCCTGCTGCGGGGGATAAATATAGGTTCCGCGCGCGATGTACTCTTTCAGCACATCGTTCTGCACCGTGCCGGAGAGCTTGCGAATGTCTTCATCCTTATCCTTGCCGTTGCCCTGGCGCCGCGCCACGGCCACGTATAGGGCGAGCAGGATTGACGCTGTAGCATTGATGGTCATCGATGTTGAAATTTTGGTCAGATCGATGCCCTCGAACAGCCGTTGCATGTCTTCGATCGAATCGATGGCCACGCCGACTTTGCCAACTTCTCCCACGGCCAGCGGATTGTCCGAATCGAGGCCAATCTGCGTCGGTAAATCAAAGGCCACCGAGAGCCCGGTCGTGCCGTTGGCGAGCAGGTATTTGTAGCGCTTGTTCGACTCCTCGGCATCTCCCATGCCCGCGTACTGGCGCATCGTCCACAGGCGGCCGCGGTACATGGTGGCTTGCACGCCGCGCGTGTAGGGGAACTCTCCGGGATACCCGGCATCGCGTTCATAGTCCCACGCCGCCAGATCCGTGGGCGTGTAGAGGGGGCTTACGGCGATATGAGAAGACGTCTCTTGCACCGGAAGGCTAGCTTCCCGCTTGGTTGCGGATTCGGCAGTCTTGAGTTCAGTCACGTTATCCTGCCCTTCTTCTTCTGAAATTTCCGGTCTCTTGGCGGTTCCCAGGTTTAGCTTTTAGCTTTTAGCTGTTCGCTCTTCGCTCTTCGCCTTACTTGCCAGAACGAAGTCAGCCCGAACCAGGCGAATGACAGCGTGAAGCATACCGCGAGCAGCAGCCGGCCTGGTCCAGTCGCGTGGCCAGACTGGTACTTGCCATACTCGCGGATGCCGGCCATGGCCCCGATCCCGGCGATCGCCAGGAACGTGAATCCGGTGACTTCCAGCCAGAGTTGGTGAAGGATTCGCCCGAAAGAATGCGCGGTCGCCCGAATCCCGGCAACGAGCGCCCGGCCCGTCCGGCTGCGCTGCACCATATTGGCAGCCACACGCAGAACCACCTTGATTTTTCGCAGCGCCAGGCCGTCGATCATTAACTCGGTCACCACGGTCGATTTTAGCAGCGACCGGGCGTACAATGACGATGGGCGGGGTCACAACCAAGTGTGATGTCCCCCATCAGCGGCGTCCGATTCCAGGGGGATTCGTGGATCAGCAACTGAAACAGCTCATGAAAGAACTCGGCGAAGCGATCAACGAGTCTCTTTCCGATTCCGAATCGATCGCCGAAGTCGTGGCCCGCATCAAGGAAGGCGGCTACGACATTTTCCTGGTTCTNNTCGGCGTCAGCAAGCAGGGCGAACACACCACCGACAAGACATCCCTCGTCTCCACCCTGAGCACCAATGCCGAACTCAAGATCAGCGATCAGGATCTGAAGTTTCTCAAGTCCCTCCGCATCAAGATAGAAGATGAAGAAGACTAGCGGTATGGGGCGGACACTGTTTTCCGCCGGGTTGCCCCCATCGGAGCTGCCGCCGTTCGGGGTAAAATCTTCCGATCGCCCACCAAGTTTTCCCCGTTCCAAACTGGGAAAGACGTTACAGGTGGGGTCGGGTCTGTTAGAATAGAATCTCCCCCATGTAAGTGGCCGCTTAGCAGCATCTTAAAGGGTGGACAGGTTTCGTCGAAAATGGCCTTCGGCGTGCACTTCACGGTTTTTGAGAAGTGGCGTCCTTTGGCCCGTCTCCCGCGGTCTTAAAATGCTGGTTTGCAGGATCGACCACTTCTTTTTTGGCAAGCGCTAAGCAAGTAGCTACATGAGGTGCTGTACATGGATTCCCAGGCTTCGCAATTGACCCTAGGCCTTCTTCCCGAGCCTCACACGCGTTGGGGAAGGTTCGTTCTCAGTTATGGCATGCAGTCGCTGGTGATGGCGTTGTTCGTGATTATGGCCATCATATACCCCGAAGTTCTGGTAATGCCGGTGCACGACTACCACTTCGTCAGTTTGGTCAGCACTCCGCCCCCGATTCCGCAGGCTCCGGCGCCTGTCAAGAATTTTCCCGTTCCTGTTCCAAAGATCACCGAACCGGTAACGCCGCGGCCCGAAGCTCTGCGCGTTCCGTCAGATATCCCGCGGAAAAAGCTTCCAGTTCCCGAGGACCAGGCGCCTAAGGTAACGCTGAGTGCCACCAAAGAACCTCTGCCGGACATGAAACCGCAGATTCCCCGGGCGCCGGTCAAAACGAATGTGTTCTCCACGGGAAGCTCGGCTACGCCTACCATGGCGGCCGCGCCGCAGAAAGTACAAACCGGCGGCTTCGGCGATCCCAACGGGGTGCCCGCATCGGATAATCACGGCCGCCCGGTTACGATCGCGCAGGCGGGCTCGTTTGATTTGCCCTCCGGCCCCGGCTATGGCAACGGCACCGGCGGATCGCATGGCGCCCGCGGGGTGGTCGCGAGCACCGGTTTTGGCAGCGGCGTCGCTACCGGCAACAGTTCCGGCCCGGTTTCTGCCTCGCGCGCTGAGGTTCGCCAGGGCTCGTTCGGAGACACCGATGTCGTAACCGCTCAGCCCAAAGCCAAGGCCGCCGAACCGGTGGTCAAAACCTTGCCTGCCGAGATCACCTTCAAGCCCCGTCCGGTTTACACTGATGAAGGGCGACACCTTAAGATTGAGGGCGAGGTCCTGCTGGAGGTTGTCTTTTCAGCAACCGGGCAGATTCGCATCGTGAGAGTGGTGCGCGGTCTCGGCCATGGGCTGGACGAATCTGCGGTTCACGCCGCGGAACAAATTCAGTTCAAGCCCGCCTTGAGAGACGGCCATCCCACTGATTCCGAGGCTGTATTACACATCGTGTTCCAACTCGCATCATAGATGAAGTGAAACAAATGAAAATGTTGCGCTCCCTATTCGCACTCTTTGCGCTCTCCTTGGTCTGCTGCGCCCTGTCCCTGTTGGTCCAGACTTCGTTCGCCCAGACTACGCCGCAACCGCAGCTCTCCACCCGCGACGCCGCCACTCAACAGGCTGCCGCCGCCAGCAGCAGCTTCGACCAGGTTATCGACCGGGCGGTGGAGCGCGAACATTTCTTCATGGCCGAGATGAAGCATCTGCATCCCCTGGTCGAAACCTACCTCCAGAACATGAAGCAAGACAAAGAAATCGACGCTCCGGTCCCCACTAGCGACGTGTACTTCCTGGGCCGGTTGGACATGAGCGATGGCACCGATGACCGCACTTTCTATTCGCCCACCACGGCCGGCCTCGGCAAGCGCATGATCAGCAAACTGAGCAACGTGTATTCCATGAAGTTCCTGCCCCTGGGCTTTGCGCAGATGGTGGTGCTCGATGAAGATTTTCAGCGCAAGTATTACGACTTCACGTTCGTCCGCCGCGAGTTTCTGGGCGAGGTGCGCTGCGTCGTCGTGGACGTTGCCCCCAAGAAAGACGCGGGCAAGGGCCGCTTCCTAGGCCGCATGTGGATCGAAGACCAGGAGTTCAACATCGTCCGCTTCAACGGCACTTACTATCCTCATCCGCGAGCCAGTTATTACCTGCACTTTGACAGTTGGCGCCAAAACCTCCGGCCCGGCGGCATCTGGCTGCCTTCGCTGATTTATTCCGAGGAGTCCGATCTGAAATATCGCATGGGTCAGACGCTTGATTACAAAGCGCAAACGCGGCTCTGGGGCTACAACCTGAAGGATCTGCGGCGCAACTCCGAGTTCACCGAGATCACCGTCGACGCCCCGCAGTCGGTCCAGGACCAGAGTCAGAAAACCCAGGACGCAACGCCCATCGAAGCCCAGCGCGCCTGGGAACGACAGGCGGAAATCAACGTAATTGACCGCCTGCAGCAGATCGGCCTGATCGCGCCGGAAGGCGAAATTGACAAGGTGCTACAGACCGTCGTCAACAACGTGATGGTGACTAATAGCCTCGACATTCAACCCGACATACGCTGCCGCGTACTGATGACCACGCCGCTCGAGTCGTTTACTATTGGACACACTATTGTCGTGAGCCGCGGCATGATCGACGTGCTGCCCGACGAAGCGTCGCTGGCCATGATTCTGACCCACGAACTGGCGCACATCGTGCTCGGCCATCATCTCGACACCAAACTCGCCTTCAACGACCGCATGTTCTTTCCCGATGAGCGCACCTTCCAGCGCATGGATTTCGCTCGCGATCGCGGCGAAGAAGAAGCCGCCGACAAGAAAGCCATGGAACTGCTCAACAACTCGCCCTACAAAGACAAGCTCAGCAACGCCGGCTTGTTCCTCAAAGCCGTTCAGGCCTACGCTCCGCTGTTGAAGAACCTGATCCGTCCGCATCTGGGCGACGGCCTGCTGAACGGCGACGCCACCAGGATGTCGGCTTTGATGACCGCCTCGCCGCAATTCGATCCGAAGAAGGCCGACCAGCTCGCAGCGCTTCCGCTCGGCGGCCGGGTGAAAGTTGATCCGTGGAACGATCAACTCGAATTGATCAAGACCAAGCCGGTCGCCATCACCACCGCAGCCGAAAAGATGCCGTTTGAAGTCACGCCCTTCTTCCCGTTCCTCATCAGGTTCGGCACCGCCGCCGCTCCGGAAAAAGCGGCTCCGGTCCCGGAGAAAACAGCGGCAGCTCCCTCGGGACAGTAGGGCGGCTTTTCGCTTTTCGCTTTTCGCTTTTGGCTCTTCGCTTTTGGCTCTTCGCTGTCTACTGCCAGGGAGCAGATGGCAAGCGCCGCACTTGCTTCTGGCGTTTTCCAACCCCGTCGGCACCAGGAGCAGAAAGCCAAGAGCCAACCGCCAAAAGCGATTAGCTTCGATCATTGCGCGCAGGTAATCTTGCGCGCAGGTAACCTGGAACGGGAGAGGAGCGGCAGAAAGAACCGAGGGACGCCCGCTGCCAGACGCAGCGGGGTTGGCCGTGCAGGTTATTGCCCTAAGCTGCTGCCGACTTGCGAAAACACGTTGTTGGCGTTGCCGCCGATTAGCCGGACCGTGCCAATCACGATCACTAAGATTACCGCAAGCATCACCGCGTATTCGGCGACGTCTTGACCGTGCTCCTCAGCCCACAGATGACGTAACGAGTTAATCACTATTCGCCCCCGATCGACGACGCGCCCAAACCTTTCATTCATCCCTCAGGACAGTGGTTCGCCGCCGTGTAATTATTAAATTATAGTGAATCTGCCTTTCTCGCCAATAGCACACGAGTGACCTTTTATAGCACTATTGTGCCATAACTGTGCACAATTGTGCCACACTCAAATTCCCTGGATCCAGCCAACCTCCTGATTACAAAATAGTTTTCAGGGGAAGTCCCTGATTTACCGCGAACAGCGCCAGTTCAAGGCGGGTGGACACCCCCAGTTTGTCGAAGATATTGCTGAGGTGGTGCTTCACCGTATCCTCGCTGATTTTGAAGTACTCGGCGATTTCCCGGTTGGCGTAGCCCGCGACCACCGCGGAGACGATCTCCAGTTCCCGCGGCGTCAGCCCGAATTTCTTCTGTTTCGTTTCCTCGTTTGTACTCTGCATGAGGTTGCGCAGGTACTGCACCAGATTCGAGACGCTGTCCCGCCCCACCCAGTACTCCCCGGACATCACCGCATGAATGCTCTTGAGCAACAGTTGGGTAGCGGAATCCTTCAGCACCACGCCGCGCGCTCCCAACTGCAACGCCTCCACCACCTGCTTCTTTTCGACCGCCGCGGTCAGCAGGATGATGCGCACCGGCCCCGCCCCGCCCACGCGGGTGCTCAGGTCGCGCAGCGCTTCCAGCCCGGTGTGGTGCGGCATGGCCAGATCGAGCAGAAGAATGTCGGGCTTGATCTCGGTGGCCAATTTCACCGCCTCGAAGCCGTCGCAAGCTTCGCCCACTACTTTCATATCCTGTTCCGATTCCAGCAGACGCCGCAGCCCGTCGCGGAAAATGGGGTGGTCGTCGGCAATCACAATGCGTATGGGATGAGTTCTTTTATCCATTGGTTTATCTATCATTGGCCTGTCCGCTGCTGGCCTATCCATGATTCGCCTTTCTCGCCGGCGGGATCCGTACTTCCAGCCGTGCGCCGTGACCCGGAGTCGATTCTATCGTGAGTTCGGCCTCCAGCAGGCGTACTCTTTCGCGAATCACCCCCGGCCCCTTGCCAGACGTCTCCAATTCCGCATCCGACCGCCTTCCGGAAAAAGAGAATCCCTTACCGTCGTCCTCCACNNGGCGGCAGATCCACCCGCTCCACTTCGCTGACGAACTCGGCTGCGATTCCCGTCTCCCGCCGGAAGCGCTCCACCGTGTCGGAAATGAAACCCAGAAGCCGGTCCGCATTCACCTCGAACGATTTCATCGCCTGCATCAGTTCGCGCAACTTCAGAACTTCTTCGCGCAGCAGTTTCTGGATCCGCCCCAGCTCCGTATTCACCACTGGCGCCTGGGTTGCCGACTGGCGCCGCAGAACATCCAACTGCATTTCCACTGCGATCAGCGATTGAATCGCTCCATCATGAAGTTCGCGCGCGAACCGGGCCCGTTCCAGCGCCCCCGCCCGCTCCCGCAGCCGCCGCATCAGGTACACGTTGTAGACCGCCGGAGCCACCTGCTGCGCGTACTCCTGCAGAAACCGCAATTCCTCTTCCGGCCCCCCCATCGTCTCGGGATCGAACAGGAACACCCGGCCCGACCACTCGGTCCCGAAGACCAACGCCACCGAAACCATGGCGTCAAACTCTTCCACTCGCGCCAGCGCATCCAGAAATTCCGTGCTTCCATCGCGCAGCCGCCCTCCGTCACGATCCAGCAGCACCGCATGAAAACCCTTGTCATTGTCATTGCGCGACGCATAAATCGCGTCCGCGGGCGAGTCGAACAGGTACGCCTTTTCGTTTTCCGGCGCGGCCTCGCGCCAGCGCAGCGCTTCGCCGCCCTCGGCGCCACGCTTTATCTCGGCAAGAAATACCCGGTAACTGTGCCTCTCCTGCGAGGCGCTCAGCACCCGCGACGCGCCGTAGATGTTCATCACTTCCCCGAGAACCTGCTGCATGGTCCCGGTCAGTCCCGCCTCCACTCGCGTCGAACTGAGAACGCGCATGATCACGGCGCGCTCCGCCCGCACCTTCTTCTGGTTCTCCGACATGTAGCCCAGCAAAAATCCGAGCACAATCAGATACACGGAGCTCATGAACAGTTGTTGCGGATCCAGTTCCCGCACGCTCACACCCAGCCGCGGCAGATGCACCAC
>PLHP01000111.1:28264-31487 GCA_003138955.1 Acidobacteriaceae bacterium
GTCGACTGCGGCCGGAAGCGCACCAGCAACATCACCACCACCGCATGCACGAAGTACACCATCAGCAGCCAGTACAGCCAGCGCGAATAGACGAAGCCGCGCACCGGCTCCATCCAAAGGGCAAGCACCGCCGCAATCGTCAGCGCCACCCGCGCCGTCGCCAGCCAACGCTCCGTGCGCCGAATTTCGTCCGCACTGAGCGGCACCCGGAAGCGCCATAGATCACGGTATCGAGGGATCATCCAGGACACGGGACTCTCGTAGGTCGCTAAGCGCCCAATCCTAAAGTTGAGCGCCTAATTCTAAAGGCAATCTCAGCTAAACTCCATGAGGTTCTCACTGTAGAGACGGGGCTTGCCTCGTCTCTACGGGGAAATCGGACTTCTTAGGTCCGAATCGAATCTAGACCTCCGCACCCTGCCAGTGGTTACTCTAGTAACCTCACTAACTTCACAGCAACCTCTAGAATAAACTTCGGAGAAGTCTGCCTTTGGCCGCACGCACTAAGCTCTGGGTCGCTCTGCTGATCGCGCTGGTTCTCGCGCAGACAGCGGCGTCTGTGCTTATGCCCAGAAGCAACGCTCTTACCATTGCCAGCGACCTCATCCAGGGCACTCTCCTGCTCGTTGCCACGGCCGCCTTCCTGCCCAATATCTCGCGTTCCACGACTGCCCACGCCCGGCTCTTCTGGTTCCTCATGAGTGCGGGCATGCTCTTCTGGCTTACTTACCAGGGAATGTGGAATTACTTTGAAGTCTACAAGCGTCAGGACGTGCCTGACCCCTTCCTGGGTGATATTGTTCTGTTCCTGCATCTGGTGCCCATGATCGCCGCGCTCGCGGTGCTTCCTCATCTTCGGGAAGATGAGCGGGATGAACGAATCCGCATGCTCGACTTTGCCCTCCTGCTCATCTGGTGGGTCTTCATCTATGTATACACCGTCATCCCATGGCAGACGGTGCAGGTCGATGAAGCAACTTACAGCGCCAATTTCAACTTCGCGTATCTGACCGAAAAACTCGTGCTCCTGGTCGCGCTGGCCATCCTCGCCTACACCGCTGACGGCGGCTGGCGGCAGGTTTACGGACAGTTGCTCGGCGCCAGCGCACTCTATGCCTCCAGTTCCTATGTCGCCAACTGGGCCATCGGCCACAAGCTCTACTACAGCGGCAGCATCTACGACATTCCGCTCACGGTTTCCATAGCCTGGATGGCGGTGGCTCCCTTGCTCGCCCTCCGCCTCAATCTGTCCGACTTTAAGCCGTCGCGGCCTTTGCTCGGGGTCTGGATCACTCGCCTGAGCATGCTCGCTCTGTTCAGCCTTCTCTGGACCGTTTTGCAATCCGAACTGGACCCGGCGCTTCCGCCTTCGGTCAAAGCCTTCCGCGTTACCGTGAGTCTTCTCACTATGGTGGTGATGGGCATGGTGGTTCTGTGGCGCCAGCGCCTGCTCCGAGACGAGCTTTCGCGGATTCTCGAAAGGTCCCGCCGTTCTTTCGACGACCTCAAGGATTTGCAGGAAAAGCTCATTCAATCCGAGAAGCTGGCCTCGCTCGGCCAGTTGGTGGGCGGAGCCGCCCACGAGATCAACAACCCGCTCACCGCCATGCTGGGATACTCCGACCTGCTCAGCGCTTCCACCTTGCCGCCCCAGGAACAATCCCAAGCCGCGCAAATCGGCGAGCAGGTCCGCCGCACCACCACGCTGGTGGCCAGCCTGCTCACTTTTGCCCGTCAGGCTCCGGTCAAGCTTACCGCCCTCGACATCAACTCCGTGGTGCAAACCGCCGTCCGCCTGCTCGGTCCCCAACTGGAAGCGGACGCCAGTTCGATCCGCCTCGAACTCGCTCCTTCGCTTCCGCCCGTGCTCGCCGATTCCAACCAGATTCTCCACGTCTGCCTGCACCTTGCCGGACAGATTAGCGCCCATCTCGATCGCGAAATAAGCTCTACCCTGTTCGTTCGCACCCACAGCCAGGGCAAGTTCGTCCTGGTTGACTTCTGCTCTTACGATCCCTCTTCGCAGCCACCTTCGTTCCCGTCGGTGTTCAACTCCCAGGGCGGGAACAAGCCTTCTACCCTTTCGCTGAGCGCCTGCTGCCGCATCCTGGAAGAACATCGCGGCCGTCTCTTGCAGCCTTCGACTCCCGGCAACCCCGCTTTCCGGATGGAGCTGCGGGTTGCGGCAAACTCTGCCAACCGCTCTTCGTTTGGCGTGCCCAGCTGGGCCGCAGCCCGCGGCAGTTCGTAGCTCTATCGGCGGGAGACGCGGCAAGCCGCGTCTCTACGGTAAGGCAGAGGCCACATCCACGGTCCTCTTTAACTGTCCGCACGCTGCAAAAATATCCCGCCCTCGCGGCCGCCGCACGAATGTCGGAATTCCCGCTGCCACCAGAATCCGCTGAAAAGCAAGCACTCGCTCTTGCTCCGGCGTGCGGTATGGCAACTCCGTTCCCGAATTCAGCGCAATCAAATTGATTTTTGCCCTTATGCCCCGCACCAACTCCACCACCTCGCGCGCCTGCTCCGGAGCATCATTCACGCCCGCCAGCAGCACGTACTCAAACGTGATCCGTTCCCGCGCCCGCAGCGGGAACTCCCGCGCCGCTTTCATCAGTTCCTCAAGGTTCCACTTCCGGTTCAGCGCCATCACTGCGCTGCGCAGCGCATCGTTCGATCCATTCAGCGAAATCGCCAACTTCGGACGCAGCGGCTCCTGCCCGAAATCGTAAATTCGCGGCACGATCCCCGCCGTCGACACCGTCATCCTCGTCTCCGGAATTCCCACGCCCTCCACCAGCAGCCGCACCGACTTCATGAAGTTGTCATAGTTCAAGAAGGGTTCGCCCATGCCCATGAACACGATGTTGACGCGCTGCAGCGGAGGCTCAACTCCCTGCTCCCGCAGCACCGCCGTAATCTGCCCGACGATTTCTCCCACCTCCAGATTGCGCTTGACCCCAAGCAACGCCGTGAAGCAGAACTTGCAATTCACCGCACATCCCACCTGGCTCGATACGCAAATCGTAGCCCGGCGCCCACTCACATGTGGTGACGGGGCTCCGCCCCGTCCAGCGGGGCGTAGCCCCGCCACCACACGTTCCGCATCGATGCCAACCTCAATCTCGTCGCCCGCTTCGCTTCCGTCGCCGATCTCTCCGCCATCTCCCTCCGGCATCCAGACCGTTTCCACCGTCTCCCCGTCGGCCAGTTCCACCAGATA
>PLHP01000307.1 GCA_003138955.1 Acidobacteriaceae bacterium
TTTTCGTCGATGGTGGGTTCGAGCGCCGTGTAATCGTACGGCAGGGGGGGCAGTTCGTGCGCCATTTTCAGTTCCTCCAAAGCTTGTGCCATTTTCGTTTTCCTCCAAAGCGTTAAAGATGCCGGGGTGCGGTTGAAGGATTCATGCGGGGCGGGCCTGGTTGTGCCGGCGGCCCCATACATTTGTAACATTTTAGTGGGAAAAAGCGGGCTCGGCGAGCAGTGCCGGATGTGAGGGCGTTTATGGCAGCGGAAAGAGCCGGCGTTCAGGGCCCAGTCCCTAAAGGGGCGTCCGATACTGAAGAAGTTGCGATATCGCCAAAGCGAAACCCTGATACGAAACCTACGCCGTTATAATTCTCATTCATCAATTGTGGCGGAATTCGGAGGGTCTTTGAAGGTTTTATTGCTGGAGAACATTAGCGGGGTGGCGGCTTCGCAGTTTGAGGAAGCGGGGTTCGAGGTGGAGGCGCTGAAGCGGGCGCTCGACGAGCATGAGCTGATCGAGAAGGTGCGCGGGACTTCGATTCTGGGAGTGCGTTCGAAGACGCACATCACGGCGGCGGTTTTGGATGCGGTGCCGGAACTGGTGTCGGTGGGGGCGTTCTGCATTGGTGTGGACAAGATAGACCGCGCGGCCTCGAGCGAGCGGGGGATCGGGGTGTTTAACGACCCGCATTCGAACAGCCGGTCGGTGGCCGAGCTGGCGATGGGGGAGATCATCCTGCTGATGCGGCGGACGTTTGAGGCGAGCACGCGACTGCATGGCGGGGTGTGGAATAAGTCGTCGGCGGGAGCGCACGAAGTGCGCGGGCTGACGCTGGGGATTGTAGGCTACGGGAAGATTGGGTCGCAGGTATCGGATCTGGCGGAGGCGCTCGGCATGCGCGTGGTGTTTCATGATGTGGCGCACGTGCTGGCGCGCGGAAATGCCCGCGCGGTGAGCTTCCGCGAGTTGCTGGAGATTTCGGATGTGATCACGCTGCACGTCGATGGCAAGCCGCAGAATCAGAATTTGTTTGGGGAAGATGAGATGAGCGCCATGAAAGACGGAGCGTGCCTGATGAATTTGAGCCGCGGGTTTGTGGTGGACCATGACGCGCTCGCCCGGCACTTGAAAAACGGGAAGCTGGCAGGAGTGGCGGTGGATGTGTTTCCACAGGAACCGGAGAGTGGTGGCGCCTTTTCAAGCCCGCTGCAAGGGCTGCCAAATGTGATTTTGACCCCGCACATCGGCGGGAGCACGGAGGAGGCGCAGCAGAATATTGGCCAGTTTGTTTCCGCTCGGATGATCGATTATTTCAGGAGCGGCAATTCGCAGCTGAGCGTGAACCTGCCGCAGTGCCATCTGGACTATGCGCCGGGATCGCACCGGCTGACCCATATGCACCACAATGTGCCGGGAATCTTGCGGGCGATCAACGACATTCTGGCGGATCGCGGGATCAATATCGATCGGCAAGTGCTGGATACTCGCGGGCCGCTTGGATATGCGATTTACGACATCAATCAGGATTGCGATGAGCAGTTATTGGCAAAGCTGCGCGCCGTTCCGCACACGATCCGGGTGCGGGTGCCGGGGGAAGTGCGGAGTTAGATTGGGAGAAGTTCGGGCTAGCGCCGTGACCCGCGTGATGCGTCTTACGGTGGCGGGACGGGCGTCTCGCGAGCCTGCCCTGAGTGCAGTTGAAGGGTGCAACCGGGCGGGGACGCCCGGCTCTCCGCTGGCAAGCTTGCGAAATTATTTTTTCTTGTCGTCTTTCTTCTCTTGTTCTTCGACTACAAGATTGTTGGTCACTGAGAATACGCCGGGAACGCTGTTGGCCTGCACGCCGGCGATTTGCTTGTCCATCTTGTTGGCAACCACGCCCTCGAGCGTAATGTTTCCGTTCTTGACGATGATGTGAATGGGCGGAACGGCACGCAACTGGTACTGTCTTAGGACGGCGCTGCCGTAGATGGCGCGGTAGGCAGCGCGGCGGATGCGGTCGTCGCCGATGGACGTGGGCAGGACCTCGATATTGTTGACGACTTTCTCGACACCTTCAATGCGCTTGACTGCCTTTTCGGCGTCGGACTTGAGACTGGGATTCGAAACCTGGCCGAGCAGGGTCACCGTACCATCAGGGTCGACCTTGTAGGCGAGGTTGTCGAACACTCCATAGTAAGGAAGCATCACGAGCTCATGACGGACTTCCTTGTAGATGCGATCAAGGCTCTTGTGATCGAGCGCGCCAGTTGTTTGGTTGTCCTGGATGGCGGGACTGGCGAGAGCCGCCGTCGAGAAGATCGTCATTGAGCAAATCAATGGGAGAGCAAGCACTGCGAGCAGCGATTTCTTCATTGGTTTGACCTCACGCACATTTTTTGCGACATGATGAGAGGCCCTCAACTTCTCCGCACTTTTCAGACGCTGGAAAGGGGCGCGAAGTCGCATTTTTCTTGCGCCGGGGACCGGCGCGCCTGCCCGCCCATTCTATAGCGAGTCCGGGTTTGCCGTGACCACTGGCAGCTGCCGAGCTGCGCTCGGCTGGACGGGCGAGACTGTCCCCGCACAACCCACACTTGCTTAGGCGGTTTTGGATTTGCGGCGGCGTTCTCTGAAGCCTTCGATTAAGAGATAGAGCACTGGGATGAAGAACAAGTTTAGGATCGTGCTCATAATCATGCCGCCGAAGACGGTGGTGCCTACGGAGTGGCGTCCGTTTTCCCCGGCGCCGCTGGCGGTTACCAAAGGGACAACTCCGAGGATGAAGGCGAAGGAGGTCATGAGAATCGGACGCAGGCGGATGCGGGCGGCCTCGACGGCCGCGTCGAGGATGGTCAGGCCGCGTTCGCGCAACTGCTCGGCGAATTCCACGATCAGGATGGCGTTCTTGGACGCGAGGCCGACGAGCATGACGAGTCCCACCTGGCAGTAGACATCGTTCTGCTGGCCGCGGAGCCATTGGGCGGAAAGCGCGCCGAGCAACGCCATGGGCACGGCGAGCAGAATAATGAACGGGAGTACGAAACTTTCATACTGCGCCGAGAGCGTGAGATAGACGACCAGCGTTCCGAGACCGAAGAGGATGAGCGTGGTCGATCCCGAGGCCAACTCTTCGAGTGAAACTCCCGACCATTCGTAGGTGTAACCCTGGGGCAAGGTTTTTGCGGAGAGCTGCTGCATGGCTTCGATGGCTTGTCCGGAGCTGAAGCCGGGGGCAGCGGAGCCGTCGATTTCCGTCGCGCGGAAAAGGTTGTAGTGGCTTATGACCTGGGGAGCGGCGGTCTGGCTGACGCTGACTAAGTTTTCCAGCGGGACCATGGCGCCGGAATCGGAGCGCACGTAGTACTGCTTGATGTCCTGCGGATGCGAGCGGAATTGCTTGTCGGCCTGTACGTAAACCCGATAAGAACGGTTATTGAAATCGAAATCGTTGATGTAAGCGGAACCCATGTAGACGCTGAGGGTGTCGGTGATCTGGCTGAGCGGGATGTGCAGGCTCTTGGCCTTTTCGCGATCGATGGTGACGACAAACTGCGGATCGCTGGCAGTGTAGGTGGTGAAGAGTCCGGCGAGGTCCTGGCGCCCGAAGCCAGCGCGAGTGAGGTCGTGGGTGACTTTGTCGAGATCCTGAAGAGTGTGATTGCCCTGATCGAGGAGCTCGAATTGGAACCCGCCGAACTGGCCGAGACCTTGCACGGCAGGCGGTTCGAAGACGATGACAATGGCGCCGGAGATTCCGAACAGGGGGCCGCGCAGTCGATTGAGGATGGCGGCGGCGGTGTGGTCATGGCCCTTGCGCTGCGCGTACGGCCGGAGGGACAGAAATACCAGGCCGGCGTTGGGCGCGCTGCCTCCGAAGCTGAAGCCGGCGATGGAGAAGGTGCCCTCGATTTCCGGATAATTCTTGGTGACGTCGGACACCTGCTGGCCGATTTTCCGCGTGTATTCGAGCGATGCTCCGGGGGGACCCTGGATGACGACGACGAGGTAGCCCTGATCTTCGGTGGGGACGAAGCCTTGGGGCACTTGCCGGAAGATGAAATAAGCGAGGCCGAGTCCGGCGAAAAACAGGATCAGGGCGACGGCTTCAAAACGCAGAAAAGCGCGGAGGGCGCGAACGTAGCCGTTGTTAATCGCGCTCAGGAGACGGTCGACGCGCTTGAAGAACCAAATCTTTTCTCCGTGCTCGCGACCGAGCAGGAGCGCGGAGAGCGCGGGTGTAAGAGTAAGCGCGTTGAAGGCAGAAATCGAAATCGAGAAGGCGATGGTCAGCGCGAACTGGCGAAACAGAATGCCGGTGGTGCCGGGAAAGAAGGCGCAGGGCACGAACACGGCAACCAGCACCAGGGAAGTGGCGATGACGGCTCCGGTGACTTCCCGCATGGCGTCAGACGCGGCTTTGAGGGGATTCAATTCGCCTTTCTGCAGGTGGCGCTCAATGTTTTCGATGACGACAATGGCGTCGTCGACCACCAGGCCGGTGGCGAGCGTGATGCCGAACAGGGTCAGCGTGTTGATGGAGAAGCCGAGCAGCTTGACGAAAGCGAAAGTGCCGATGAGCGAGACCGGGATGGTGACGGCCGGGATGATGGTGGAGCGCCAGTCTTCGAGGAAAACGAAGATGACAAGGATGACGAGGAAGATCGCCTGGCCGAGGGTCGAGACTACGTCGCGNNAGTTCGGCGATGCAGCGACGGTCTACGTCGAGGGCGTTGGCGGTGGAGAGCTGGGTGATGCCGATGCCAACCGATTCGTGCCCGTTGTAGTCCAGGTTGGAGCTGTAGTCTTCGGCGCCGAGTTCGGCATGACCGACGTCGCGCAGGCGGACGAGCGTGCCATCGGCGTTGCTCTTCAGGATGATGTCATCGAACTGAGTGGATTCGGAAAGACGGCCGACGGCGCGGACGCTGATCTGGAACTGCTGGCCGAGTAGAGAGGGCTGCGCACCGACTTGTCCGGCGGCGACTTCAACATTCTGCTCCTGGAGAGCGCTCACCACATCGTCGGCGGTGAGGGAGCGGCTGGCCATGCGAACAGGATCGAGCCACAATCGCATGGAGTATTTGCGCTCTCCGAAGATCATGACATCGGCCACACCGGGAACGCGCTTCAAGCTGTCGCGGACGTAGACATCGAGGTAATTGCTCATGAAAAGCGTGGAGAAGCGAGCGTCGGGGGAGAAGACGGCGGCGCCGAAGACGAAGTTCTCCGAGGACTTGGCGACGGTAACTCCGACTTGCTTGACCGCGTTGGGGAGACGTCCTTGAGCAGTGTTGACGCGGTTCTGGATGTCGACGGAGGCGAGATCGGGATCGCGGTTGAGATCGAAAGTTGCGGTAATCGAGCTGACGCCGTTGTTGTCGCTGGAGGAGGTGATGTACTTCATGCCTTCGGAGCCGTTGATCTGCTGTTCGAGCGGGGTGGTGACGGCAGACTCGACGGTCTGGGCGCTGGCTCCGGTATAGACGGCGGTGACACCGACCTGCGGCGGCGCAAGGTTAGGGAATTGCGCGATGGGCAGCGTAGGAATGCAGACCGCGCCGGCGAGAATAATGAGCAGGGCGCAGACGGTTGAGAATACGGGGCGATGAATAAAAAAGTCGACCATAAGAGACAGTTCTCAGTTCTCAGTTCCCCAGTTGCCTGTGTCTCGCGCGTGCTGCTTGTCACTTGTCTGGGCTGGTTTCGAGAAAGCTTTTTAGACTTTTGCTAGCTGCTGCTTTCTTGCGGGACTACGGGTACTCCATCGACTAGAAACTGGGTGCCGGAGACGACTACCTTGTCTCCCGGTTTGACGCCGTCGAGGACGACGTAGTCGTTGCCCACGATTTGGCCGATCTGGAGCGGCTTCTGGTGGACTATATATCCACCTTTCTGGTCAGACTCAGCGACGAAAGCGAAATACAGGCCGCCGATTCGCGACACAGCCACGACCGGAACCACCGGCTTTTGCTGGCTGCCCCAGACCACACGGGCGCGGATGAACTGGGCGGTGCGCAGGAGGTCGTTCGAGTTTGCGATAGTCGCCTTGACGAGCACGGTTTGGGTCGCGGTATCCACCTGTGGCGAGATGAAGGTGACGCGGCTGGTGGCGAGCGGGCTGCCTGAAGCGTCGACGATCTGAACCGGAAGATTCCTCTTCAGCTGCGCCGATTTCTCGATGGGAACATAGATGTAGGCTTCGAGGCTGCCGGGACGGTCGACGGTGGTGAGCGTAGTAGTGGTGACGACGCGGTCGCCAATGCGGACGGGAACATCGCCGACAATGCCGGCGCGCGGCGCGACTACCTGGTAGTAGTGCAACTGGACTTGCTGCTCGCTAACCTGCGCATCGAGTGAGTGCAGTTGTGCCTGGGCGGCGTCGAGAGTGGCGCGCGCCTGGTCGAGGTCCTGCTTACTGACTACGCCGGCATTGGCAAGGCCGCTGACGCGGTCGTAGTTCTGCTGCGCCCATTTGACCTGAGCGACCTGGGCGGCGCGGGCGTCCTCCTGGCTTTTGACCGTGGCCTGCTGCTTGGCGGGGTCGATCTGCATCATGGGAGCGCCGTCCGCGACGTGGTCGCCGGAGTGGACGAAGATCTGCGTAATGATGCCTTCGACCTGCGGCATGACCACGGCGGAGTCGCGGGATTTCAAGGTGGCGACGTAGTCGGTGGTGTCGTCGACTTCTTGTGCCTTGGCCGTTTGAACTTTAACCGTCATGGCCGGCGGGTCGGCAGCCTTGGCTGCTTTCGTGTTGGTGCAGGCGGTGGTGAAAAGAAGCGCCGCCAGAAGGGCGCCAGGCAGAATCCCGGACAGCATCAAAGATGGCGTTCTTGCGGAGAATAGAGACATATCTTTGCTCGGAGACGCGGCAAGCCTCGTCCCTAATGGAAATCAGACGCCCCTTCAGGGCCTGGTCATCGCGGCGACCCGACCGCAGCAATACTAAAACAATTATAGATTCCCCGTAAGGGCACGAGGCACCGAAGAATTTTTCCTTCTGCTAAATTGTTTTGTCATGAAACCGAGCCGAAGTTTTGCGAGCGACAATAATGCAGCGGTGCATC
The DNA here is from genome assembly GCA_003138955.1 of Acidobacteriaceae bacterium. Taxonomy (GTDB): domain Bacteria; phylum Acidobacteriota; class Terriglobia; order Terriglobales; family Acidobacteriaceae; genus Acidiflorens. The sequence goes on from PLHP01000307.1 coordinate 7,038, forward strand.
CCGAGGTGCTGGAGGCGATACGGCGGGTTAACGAGGGGCATGTGGTGGGATATGGGGACGATCCGCACACGGAATCGGCGGTGGGAAGATTCCGCGAGCAGTTTGGAGCCGATGTGGAGGTCTTTTTTGTTTTCAATGGGACGGCAGCGAATGTACTGAGCTTGCAGGCGCTGACGCGGCCGTTTCATGCGGTGCTGTGTCCGGAGCTGTCTCATATTTATACGGACGAATGTGGCGCACCGGAAAAGTTTACGGGCTGCAAACTCGTGCCTCTGGCCGCGCCGGACGGGAAGTTGACGGTGGACACGGTGGCGCATGCGTATCACGGAATTGGGGACCAGCATCACGTGCAGCCGCGGGTGATTTCGATTACGCAAGCGACCGAGATGGGCACAGTGTACAAGCCCGGGGAAGTTGAGGCGCTGGCGCGGTTTGCCCACGATCGCAACATGTTTTTGCACGTGGACGGGGCGCGAATTGCAAACGCCGTCGCGGCGCAGCGCCCGTCATTCTCCCTGCGGCAGGCGACGCGCGACTTGGGAGTGGACGTGCTTTCATTTGGCGGGACGAAGAACGGGCTGATGGGCGTGGAGGCGGTGGTGTTTTTTCGTCCGGAACTGGCGGAGGATTTCTTGTTTGTGCGAAAGCAGGGAATGCAACTGGCGTCGAAGATGCGCTACCTGTCGGTGCAGATGGAGACGCTGCTGACGGGCGATCTTTGGCGGCGAAATGCGGAGCATGCGAACCGGATGGCGCGACTGCTGGAACAGGAGATGAAGAAAATTCCGCGCGTCAAGATTGTGTATCCGGTGGAGGCGAATGGGGTGTTTGCGCAAATTCCGCGGGAAGCGATTAAGAAGATACAGGAGCGGTACTTCTTCTATGTGTGGAGCGAAGAAGAGTCGGTGGTGCGGTGGATGTGCTCGTTCGACACGACCGAAGCAGATGTGCGGAAGTTTACCGAGTTTGTGGCCGCAGTGTTGAGAAATCTCCCGAACTGACGCGCCCGCGCGCTGGGCGCGTCTAAGCGGGAGGATCGGATTTTCCGCCTGGCGGGCGCTCTCGGCGGAAGCCGGGCGTACTTATTTTTTCTTGGCTGCTGCCCTAACCCTTGCCCAGCGTGCCCTCTGCGCGGCTGCTATCCTCTTGCGTCCGGCAGCCGAAATCGTTCGTTTCTTGCGAGTTGCCGGGCCTCGCTTGCTCCCCTGCAGAAAAACCTTCCCGAAGGTGGTTAGCGCGACGGTTACGCGGTGGAGTTCACCCTCAAGTCGCGCACGTTCCTGCTGAAGTTGTTTGACTACTGACTGAATTAGTGTTTTTGGCATTGCGGGATTGTATCACTTGTAAGTTGAATATCAAGGCAGTTCCTGCGGGAAAGGCCTGTTAACTGGCGCCAAATTCCCGGTTCGGATGAATCCACGGTCGGACTTGGGTTTGGAGTTACCTTGCTCGCCGAACAGGTTGCGCTTCTTATAGGACATGACTATCAGGCCGATGCAGATACCCATTGGCGGGAAGATGAGGACGAAAATCGCGTTCCTTTGAACCCGAATTTCATCGCTGAACTGTCACGACTGAACCCTCACGACCCCGTGATCTTCATCCGCAGTTCTTCCGGTAGCTTCTCGCGGATCTCCGCCGGCAGCCGGTCATGCACGTGTCGCGCTCCGAGCTTCGCTACATCCACCACCGCCATGGGCGCGGGAGTGGCCACGGCCACGATTAGCCAGATCAGCGCCGACAGGGCAAAGCCCGCCAGCGCGCCCACCTCCAGCCAGAAAGCGTGGCGCAGTCCAAAATGCCGGATCACGGCAAACGCCAGCAGAAAGACGGCGGCCGACGCCGAAGCCAGCACAATCAGAGAAATATCGATGATGCGGTGCAGTTTCTGGCGGCTGCGGCAGTGCTCGCAATCGGCGAAATGTAACTCGTAGTCCCCGCGCATCTCCGGAGCCAGGCCGGAAATATCGTACCGCCATCCCGCCAGGATTTTGCCGACGATCGGTTCCACACACTCGCTCATAAGAGGCTAAAACCGGAGAGGCTACAATCGGATGGATTCGAGAACTTCCGCCTGGGTTGCCAGCAGCACCCGGTTGTGCCACAGCCTCTGACGGCCGCCGAGCGCCTGCTCTGCCGCGGCGCGCGCGATCTCGGGATGATTATTCTGCTCAGACAAATGGGCCAAAATTACGTACTCGGCCCCTCCATCATAATCGCTGGAGAAAAATTCCGCGAGCGCGTCATTCGACAGATGCCCGACCCGGCTCATCACCCGCTGCTTCACCGACCACGGATACGGCCCCGAACGCAGCATCTCGACATCGTGATTCGATTCCATCACCAACACGCTGCAGCCCCGCAAATGGTCGCGCACACTCGCCGGCATGTAGCCCAGGTCGGTGGCAAAACCGATCTTGACGCCTTCCGCGCGAAAGGTGAAGCCCACCGGATCGGCGGCGTCATGAGGAATGGTAAAGGGCATAACCTCAATGTCGCCCACGCGAAAGCCGCGCCCGGCAGAGAAATGTTCCGGCTTGGGCAGCTCAGGAATCGCGCCCTCCGCGTCGCGCACCACCCGGCTCCAGGCATGATGCGTCGGCGCGGTCAGGAAGACGGGCACGTTCAGCTTGGTGGCCAGCCGCTGCAGTCCGGCAACATGGTCGGAGTGTTCGTGCGTAATCAGGATCGCGGAAATTTCCTCGGTGCGCTCCCCGTTACGATCAGCGACGGCCCGCAGCCGCTTGAAGGTTTCGCGGCCCGAAAGCCCGGCATCCACCAGAAGGCGTGTTGAACTCGTCGCCACCAGCGAGCAGTTCCCACGGCTGCCGCTCGCCAGCACCGACACCGACACTCCCATAGCCGTAGCTTACCCCCACCGGCTGTGGAAACGAGAACAGTTTTTCAGGGGCCGGTACCTTTGGGGAGAACTCCCCCTGGCAGGCAAGAAACTTGAAGATTTTCTAGGTCGCCGCCCCACATTGCAAATCCAGCGGCGTTCATGGCGAAATGAGACTCACTTCCCCGCGAACAAGTTGTCCACGACGCCCCGCCCGATCGATCCCCCGTAGGCGCCTGCAATTCCCGGCACGAACGCCAGAAAGGATTCGTAGATCTGCGCCCGCGCCGGCTTTTCCGAAAGAAAGAAATATGCCAGCCACTCCACCACCGGCACGAACACTCCTATCAAGACCACCCAGCGCCAGGGGCTGCGCGGGCTCAGGAATCCCAGTAGCATGTTCGCCGCCAGCACCACCATTGCCGTCAGCAGCAGGTCGCCCACTTTGATGTCCAACCACCCCGCCAGCGCTCCCGACAGCGCCGCCAGCAAATAGTAAAAAGTGTCGCCGCCCGGTTCTCTTTCCGGAAGAATTCCGCCCCAGGCTGTCGTCATATCCTTACCTTCGCGAGTTTCCTATCCTACGAGTAAGTGTAAAACCCGCGGCCGCTCTTGCGTCCGAGCCAGCCCGCATCCACCATCTTAATCAGCAGCGGACACGGGCGGTACTTCGGATCTCCCAACCCATCCTGCAGCACCCGCATAATATCCAGACACACGTCGAGCCCAATAAAATCCGCCAGGGTCAGCGGCCCCATCGGGTGCGCCATCCCCAGCTTGAACACTTCATCCACCGCCTCCGCCGTCGCCACGCCCTCCATCACCGCGTACATCGCCTCATTCAGCAGCGGCATCAACACACGGTTAGAAAGAAACCCCGGAGCGTCATTCACCTCCACCGGAGTCTTCTCCAGTTTCACCGCCAGCTCGCGCACCGTCTCGAACGTAGCCTGGGAAGTCGCGAGGCCGCGAATCACTTCGACCAGTTTCATCACCGGCACCGGATTGAAGAAGTGCATTCCAATCACCTTGTCCGCGCGCCCGGTCAGCGCCCCAATCTTCGTGATCGAAATCGAAGACGTATTCGTAGCCAGAATTACCTCCGGCCTCGGCTTCATTAGGCGATCCAGTTCGCGGAAAATCTCCGCCTTGATCTCAAACTTCTCCGTCGCCGCCTCGACCACCAGATCGCAATCCGCCAGCTTCGCCCGGTCCACCACCCCCGTAATGCGCCCCAATGCGGAGACCTTGTCGGCCGCCGTAATCTTGTTCTTGGCTACTTCGCGATCCAGGTTCTTCGCAATCGCCGCCAGCCCTCGATCCAGAAATCTCTGCTCCACATCGCACAGCATCACGTTGAACCCACACCGCGCAAACACATGGGCAATCCCATTGCCCATTGTGCCCGCTCCAATCACTCCCACCAACTGCATCGCCATAATTGCCTCGCTCGCCGCGAAAGGAACTGAAGAGTTTAGCAGAAGGCGTACATTGTTCTTAGCGCTAAGAGAAGAAAACTAGGGTGCTCCAGTTTTCGCGTTTTTCGAAAAGTGGGCCACTGGACGGCCCGCACCATAGTGGACTCTAGTGTTTGCGGCGGGAGGGACGCTACTTTTCTTTCGCAACGTTCAGACGCGTGTCCGCGCGCTGCAATGCGTCTTCTGCGCGCGTGTAGTCTACCTGGAGATCGTTGCTCTTCAGGCGCTGTTCGGCCCGGCCTTTCGCTTTTTGCGCGCGCTCTACGTCAATTTCCTGCGGACGCTCCGCTGCCTCCGCCAAAATCGTCACCTTGTCCGGCAGCACTTCCATAAATCCCCACGCTACCGACAGCGTGTGCGTAGCGCCACTCGCCTTGTAAGTAAGCACGCCAACGGCAAGCTCGGTAATCAGCGGAGCGTGCCCCGGAAGAATCCCCAGATACCCGCTCACCCCCGGGATCTGCGCTTCCTCGGCCGCGTCCTTCACCAGGAGCCGGGAGGGAGTAACGATTTCGAGTTGGAAGGTATTAGCCATTCGGTCGTTAGTCGTCGGTCGTTAGCCGTCAGCCGTTAATCAAGACCGTTAGCCGATGGCCATTTGCCAACGACTAACGACTAACGACCAGCGACTGATCTTACGCTGCCACGGCCTTCATCTTCTCCGCCGTCTCCAGCACTTCCTCAATCGTTCCCTTCATGTAGAAAGCCTGCTCGGGTATATCGTCGTACTTGCCTTCCACTATGCCGCGGAAACCTTTCACCGTGTCGGCGATCTTCACGTAACGTCCTGGAGTGCCGGTAAACTGCTCGGCCACAAAGAACGGTTGCGAGAGGAACTTCTGGATCTTGCGCGCCCGAGCGACCGTCACCTTCTGGTCTTCGCTAAGTTCGTCGATGCCCAGAATGGCGATTATGTCCTGCAGGTCTTTGTAAGTTTGCAGCGTCTTCTTAACCATTTGCGCCACATCGTAATGATCCTGCCCAACAATTCGAGCATCGAGAATTCGCGAAGTAGAAGCCAGCGGATCCACCGCTGGATAAATTCCAATCTCCGTAAGCGCACGCGAAAGCACAGTCGTCGCATCAAGGTGAGCAAACGTAGTAGCCGGCGCCGGATCGGTCAAATCATCCGCCGGCACATAAATCGCCTGCACCGAAGTCACCGACCCCTTCTTAGTAGAAGTAATTCTCTCCTGTAACTCACCCATCTCGGTAGCTAAGTTGGGTTGATACCCGACCGCGCTGGGCATGCGGCCTAACAGGGCTGATACTTCGGAGCCGGCTTGGGTGAAGCGAAAAATGTTGTCGATGAATAACAGCGTGTCGCTGCCCTCTTCGTCGCGAAAATATTCGGCTACGGTTAGAGCAGTTAGCGCTACTCTCAGGCGCGCTCCCGGCGGCTCGGTCATCTGGCCGTAGATCAACGCGGCTTTTGACTCGTCGGGCTTACCGGGCTTGATTACTCCCGACTCGCTCATTTCCAGCCAGAGGTCGTTGCCTTCACGGGTGCGCTCGCCGACTCCGGCGAACACGGAAAATCCGCCGTGCTGCTTGGCAACGTTGTTGATCAGTTCCATGATGACGACAGTCTTGCCGACGCCGGCGCCGCCGAACAGGCCGATCTTTCCGCCTTTCAAAAATGGCTGGATGAGGTCTACTACTTTCACGCCGGTCTCGAACATCTCGGCCGTGGTCGACTGTTCATCGAATGCGGGCGCGAGGCGGTGAATTGGCATTCTCTTTTCGAAGGCGATGGGGCCGAGTTTGTCCACGGGTTCGCCGATGACGTTCATCACGCGGCCCAGCGTGCCGCGGCCGACGGGAACGGAGATGGGTCCCCCCTGATCGATTGCCTTCATGCCGCGCACCATGCCGTCGGTCGCTTCCATGGCGACGCAGCGCACGCGGCCTTCGCCGAGATGCTGCTGCACTTCGAGAATGACGTTGATCGGGGAAGGCACAGTGAAACCCTCGCTGACGACGCGAAGCGCCTCATAGATGGGAGGCATCGCCGCTTCGGTGAACTGCACGTCGACAGCGGGGCCTGCGATTTGGATTACGTGTCCGATATTTTCTGACATAGATGAGGTCTCAACTTTGCTACGTGGAACTGGGTCGTCCCTCCGGGACTGGCTCACTTTTTCCGCTTTTCCCAGCGCTGAAGCGCTGGGCTAAGCTAGGTCGCCCCTATCGGGGCTGGATTCTCGATCTCTACTGCGCGGCCGCTCCGCTTACGATTTCTATGATTTCTTTTGTAATCTTTGCCTGGCGCGCACGATTCATTATTAGCGTTAGCGAATCGATCATATCGCTGGCGTTGATGGTTGCCGCATCCATCGCCGTCATGCGGGCAGCGTGCTCGGCGGCTACCGACTCGAGCAGCGCATGAAAAATCTGTATGCCGATGTACTTCGGCAGAATGCCCTGGAAAAGCTGCCCCGGCGGCTGCTCGTAGATGTAATCCACCGGCGCCGCCGCGAACCTGGCGGCGGCCTCATCGACGGCGGTGGTATCGATTGGACGCAGACCGACGTGTGCCGACTTGGCCGCTTCGATTCGCTTCTTGCGTTCCTCTTCGGAAGGCTCCTCCGCCATTTGGACGTCGACTTCGCCGATCTCCTTGATCGGCAGCAGGCGCTCGGCGACGAGGCGTTGCGCAATGACCGACTTGAATTCGTTGAAGAGAATATAGACGCCGTCAATCTCGCCGCGGCAGTAGCGGGCGATCACGCTTTCGCTCAGAGTATTTGCGAAATTGTGTTCGACCTTGCCGAGAACTCCGACATACTCGCCTACGATCTGCACGCGACCGGCGCGCGGTGGAGCGACTTCTGCATCCGGCCGGTCGGGCGAGACGCCCGTCGCTCCATCGGCAGAGGGCCTGTCAGGGGCGAGCGGGTAGCGTCGGCGCATGAAATCGCGGCCCTTGCGTCCGATGCATTCGACGTCAATGTTCTGCTCCGGTTTCGTCTGGATGAATTTTGAAACCATCTTTAGAATGTTGGTATTGAATGCGCCGGCCAGGCCCTTATCTCCGGTGACTACGATCAGCAGGATGTTCTTTTCAGGGCGCTCGGCGAGCAGGGGATGGATCGGCAGTCCGGTGACGGAATCGTAGACATCGGCTCGCGAGACGAGCGATTTGAGAACGTTGGTGAGCATCTGAGAATAGGGACGCGCCGCCAGCGCGCCTTCTTGCGCGCGGCGCAACTTGGCCGCCGAGACGGTTTTCATGGCCTTGGTGATCTG
>PLHP01000065.1 GCA_003138955.1 Acidobacteriaceae bacterium
GCAGTGGAAAGATCACCTGCTTTTCATGGACCACTTGAAAGAGGGCATCAACCTGCGCGGTTATGGCCAGCATGATCCGCTGGTCGAGTACAAGCGCGAGTCCTTCGACATGTTCGAAGAAATGATGCAGCGCTTTCAGGAAGAAACGGTCCGCTACCTGTACCTGATGCAGATCATGGAACGCCCGCTGGAGTCGGGAGCGAGGCTGGACGGCGTCGGCGCAAGCGATGCGTCCGGGGAAGGGCAAGAAGCCGGCGTACCTTCCATCATCACCGGGGGCCGAGGCGGCAATGGACGCCCGCCGCGCCAGGTTGCCACATCGGTGGACGAAATTGAAGAAGCCTTCCAGCGCAAGAAAAAGAAAGAATTGGAACAGGCGCGCATGGCCGGGGCCGGTGACATGCAAGTCCAGCAGGTGGTGCGCTCGGCGGCGAAAGTTGGGCGCAACGATCCTTGCCCTTGCGGAAGCGGCAAGAAATATAAGAAGTGTTGCGGGGCAAGTTCGTAAGAGGATTCACCGCTGAGACGCAGAGTGCGCCGAGAAGTGCTCGGCTAGATCTTCATGAGATCCTGAGCGGTTCATTGCCTTCCAGATTTTTCTCCGCGTTCTCGGCGTCTCGGCGGTGAAACGCCTTGTGATTTCTTGCGGAGGGCTTTGAACGTCATCTCCGTGGCTTTGCTGTGCGTGCGCCGCTTCCATGCAAAGAACATGGGAGCGTAGGTCTGAATGATGTAATCGCCGCGGCCGATCCCGAGCGCACGCGCTGTGCGGTCGATCCAGCGCGGCAGGCCTTCGATCTCGCCGAAATTCCCGATCGGAGTCTCATCGAGCACGACGTGGCCCGTGCCGTCGCTCCACTCGGCGCGATACTTTTCATAGCGAAACGTGGGCGCAAAACCAAGCGTACGCAAAATGGCGTCCATCTGCTCGCCGTTCTCGATACGCGTTTCCAGCTCAACCCGCACTTTATGGCGACCGGCGTTGCTTTTCGCCTTGTGCGTCAGCACCCAGGTCTTGCCGTACTTGCGCAGCCGCAGCATCTCGCCCCGCTTGCGCAGCTTTTGGCCGGGCAGGTCGTAAAGGGAATTCATTTCGTGGGTAGAGCGGGTGAGCTGTTTGAAGCCCGCTTGTTTCAGAGCGCGGGCCAGCGCGCGCAGATCCTCAATTCGAAATTTAATTTCGATTTCCTTCGGCATCCCGAGATCATAACCGCCGAGACGCCGAGGACGCCGAGAAAAGCGAATCCAAAGTTGTTGCAGCCGCTGGCAAGCTGCCGAGTTTACGCTCGGCTTGGACGGGCGAGGGCGCCCGTCCCCACACGAACCTGCCTACGCATTTCTCGGCGAACTCTGCGTCTTGGCGGTGAAAATGACTTAGGATTTCGGCTCGACCTCGGACTCTCGTTCCCGTCGATGGAACCAGCTCATGTGCGGCAGGTCGCGCTCCACTTTTCGCCGTTTCGCGATCAGTTCCGCCGTGATGGATACGGCAATTTCTTCCGGCGTAATTGCCCCAATATCCAGTCCGACTGGCGCGTGGACGCGATCAAACAAATGCGCGGGCAGACCTTCCTGTTGCAGCTCTTTGAAGATGGTGATGGTCTTCCGCTTCGACCCAATCATCCCGACGTAGCGGGCCGGAGTCTGCACCGCCCAGCGCAGCATTCGCATATCGTCGTGGTGCCCGCGCGTGACGATCACGATGTACGAAGACTCGCTGGGCGCGAGCTGCGCCGCGGCCTTGTCGAAATCCTCGGCGATCACCTGCCGCGCCTCGGGGAAGCGTTCGCGGTTGGCGTAGGCTTCGCGATCATCGACCACCGTGACGTCGAATCCGGCGATGAGTGCAACTTTGTAAAGGCTGGCTGCTACGTGGCCGGCGCCGAAAATATAAAGATCTGCGGGGGGCAAAATCGGCTCCACGAAAATATCCAGCGTTCCGCCGCAGACGAGGCCGGTGTCGTATTTCGGATCCTGATTCAGGTCAAACGTCAGGGTCCGTGGCTTCTCCGATTCCATCACTTCGCGCGCCGCCTGCCACACGTCGGCCTCAACGCAGCCGCCGCCGATGGTTCCGACGATGGAGCCATCGTCGCGCACCAGCATCTTGGCGGTCTTGAACGAGGGAATCGACCCGCGCACGTTGACAATGGTCGCCACTGCCCCGCGCCGTCCGTCTTTTCGCAGGCGGACGATTTCCTCGTAGAGGTCCATATGCTGATTATGGTTCGCGGAGCCGGGAAGGTCAAACATAGATGTCTGTGAAGGACGAGTTGCGCTCGACTGGACGGTCGGGCGCGGCGTCCCTACGCGGAGCCAATGCGTTTGTGCTAGTTTGTAGGGTTGAAATTTGCCGTTTGGAGTTGCAGGAGCCCCCCATGAAAGCCGTTCGCATTCATCAGTTCGGCGGTCCCGAAGTCCTCGCCTACGAAGAGGTCCCCGATCCCAAGCCGCGCAAAGACCAAGTCCTCGTACGCGTCCGGGCGTGTGCTCTGAACCATCTCGACATCTGGGTGCGCAAAGGACTGCCCGGGATTAACCTGCCGCACATCCTCGGCAGCGATACCGCCGGCGAAATTGTCGAGGTCGGCGAGTACATCACCGACCTCAAGCCCGGACAGCGCGTGCTGCTTGCGCCGATGTATTTCTGCAATCACTGTGCGAAGTGCGTTGCCGGGCTGCAGAATCAGTGCCGCCAGTTCACCGTGCTCGGCAATGCTGTGGACGGCGGCAACTGTGAGCTGATTGCGGTGCCCGCAGTGAACGTCATTCCGATTCCCGACGCGCTCGACTTTAATGAGGCCGCCAGCGTTCCCCTGGTTTTTCTCACCGCGTGGCACATGCTTACCGGACGCGCCGCGATCCGCCCCGGACAAACCGTGCTGGTGCTGGGCGCGAACTCCGGGGTGGGCATTGCCGCCATCCAGATTGCGAAACTGTTCCAAGCGCGCGTGATCGCGACCGCCGGCGACGAGCGCAAAACAGAGCGCGCCCGCGAACTCGGCGCCGATTTCGTCATCAACCACTATCAGCAAAAGATTTCCCAGGAAGTCCGCAAGATCACTAACTTCGAGGGCGTCGACATCGTTATCGAGCACGTTGGACTGGCCACCTGGGAAGAGAGCGTGCGGTCGCTCAAGGCGGGCGGCACACTTGTCACCTGCGGAGCGACCACAGGACCGAAAGTCGAACTCGATCTGCGGTTCCTGTTCTCGCGCCAGTTGGCATTGCTCGGGTCGTACATGGGGACGATGAGCGAACTCTATGAAGTGCTCAGCCACGTCTTCGCCGGAAGGCTGAAGCCCGTCATCGACCACACTTTCCCCTTGAAGGAAATCCGCACGGCTCACGAGTACATGGAAAAAAGCCAGATGTTCGGCAAGATCGTGCTGAATCCGTAGAGCAAGAATGGTCGGGTCTCCTCGATGTGAGCAGCCTAAGTGCTATAACAAAGATTGACAATCTTTGATGTCGACGCTAAAGTAAGAGCATCAGGGGCATAACCATGAACGTCTCTCTTACCACCGAGCTTGAGAAATTCGTGAGCGCCAAAGTGGAATCGGGCCGCTACAACTCCGCAAGCGAAGTAGTCAGGGAGGCGCTCCGGCTGCTTGAAGAGCATGACCTTGCGCGCTCTGTCCAGCTTGCCGGGTTCAACCAGGAGCTTGGCCGCCGTCTGGACACGCTCGACCGGAGCCAACATGTTTCCCCGGCGGACGCCCGCGCCCGTCTCAAGCGTAAATCCGAGCAGCGCCGCAAGGCCAGGGCCAACGCCTGACGCAGTATATTCTGAGCCATGATGCCGATGGCGACCTGGATGGCATCTGGGACTATATCGCCGAGGATAATATTGACGCCGCCGACCAGTGGATAGGCAGGCTGTTCGATGCGTTCGACGCCATTGGCAACACGTCCGGCATAGGCCATAAGCGCGAGGACCTGACCGCTTACCCGGTTCTGTTCTGGCCGGTGGGCGCTTACCTCGTCATCTATCGCGCCACGTCCCGGCCCATCGAGATTGTGGCCGTGACCCAGGGCGCACGCGATATTCCCGCTTTCCTGCACCACCGGTTTTCCCTGTGATTCCTTCGAAAGAAATCCGCACTGCCCGCGAGTACATGGAGAAGAGCACGATGTTCGGCAAGATTGTGCTGAACCCGTCGTTTCCACATGCGCACACGGCGTCCTCTGCGGTTAAAATATACCCATGGCGCAAGAGCTCAATTTTGGCCCCTACGTTGATATCGAAAACGGCAAGAAGGTAGTCAAGGAACTCGTCTTCGGAGACGGCGTCCCCGAAGGCATCGTCATGACCACGCTTGACGCGACCGTCAACTGGATGCGCAAGAGTTCGATCTGGCCCATGACGTTCGGGCTGGCCTGCTGCGCGATTGAAATGATGTCGATGGGCGCCTCGCGCTTCGATATCGCGCGCTTCGGCGCAGAAGTGTTCCGGCCGTCGCCGCGGCAGTCGGACCTGATGATCATCGCTGGCCGCGTCTCGAACAAAATGGCTCCCGTAATTCGCCAGCTCTGGGAGCAGATGCCGGAACCGAAGTGGGTCATCTCGATGGGGGCGTGCGCGACTTCCGGTGGCGTGTTCAATAATTATGCGCTGGTGCAGAGCGTCAATCAGGTCATTCCCGTGGATATCTATGTCCCCGGCTGCCCTCCGCGACCCGAGCAGTTGATTTATGCGATCACGCTGCTGCAGCAGAAAATCATGACCGAACGCGGCACGATGAAGAAAGCGTTGAATCTGGTCCCGAGCGGCGAGTAGTGGAGCGCCGGGCGGGGACGCCGGGCTCTTCATTGCTGTGCGTTTACGTAAAACCTGAAATTCACATGCGTTCAAATTCTAACACTTGCGCCTGCAGAGCCCAGAAAAGCTGAAATTTGAATGCCGCATAAGGTGAAATTTCCGCCACATTTTGTCGCATATCCTGAAATTTTCGCCAGCGCCACGGAAATCTTGCACCGGGACTTTCAAAGCTGGACCGGCAGATGGGCGTTCACTTGGATTCTTTGCCAACGGGAAGCTCTGGCGAACAGGCCGTCAATCCGATAGACGATTTTATGAGGTTCGCTTCGTGAATTCCATGGCGGTGAGGTTTATCGGCGAGGATACCGCCCTGTTTGGCCGCTTTTGGTTAGAGCTTTTGGTTCGTTCAGTTCACCGGATAGGAGTGCACGAATAATGCTCGCACCAGGCACCAGGTGTACTCGCCACTCGCAGCGTTCGCGAGCGACGGTTTGCGACTCCGGATAAACCGAAGGTCGCTGCCGACTGACAGCCGATCGCGGATCGATTTGAGGACGTTCGACTTTGCCAATCCCGAAATCGCAGCCGACTTTTGTATTGCCCGTCGCTCTAGACGAATCTCAGCGATTATGACCGGCAGATTTCCCAGAAGAGGACTTCTGGCCCGCGTCGTTCAGACTACCTCCGCAGGCGTTACTTCCGTTTAGCCCGTCATCCGCCCACAAACGAAGGCAAGCGCGAATGGAGCTTCGCACAACGGGAGTTCTGGGGCGCCAAGGCAGATTTCAATCCGCAACACGATTGCCTGAATTCAGCCGCTGGCGTAACATTCATGTTCCGATGGCTGATTCTTCCTCTATCCTCGGCCGCATCATTTCCCACTACACCGTGGTCGATAAACTCGGCGGTGGTGGCATGGGCGTCGTTTATAAAGCCAAGGATGGGCGCCTCGGCCGGAATGTCGCATTGAAGTTTCTTCCCGACGATATTTCCCACGATCCGCAGGCGATTGAGCGGTTCCGCCGTGAAGCGCGAGCCGCCTCCGCGCTGAATCATCCGAATATCTGCACGATTTACGACATCGGGGAGTTTGACGGCCGGCCGTTTATTGCCATGGAGTTGCTCGAGGGACAGACGCTCAAGCACCGGATTGTCGGGAAGCCCATCGAGATCTCGGAACTTCTGGAGATCGGCATGCAGATCGCGAACGGCCTCGATGCGGCGCATGCCAAGGGCATCGTCCACCGCGACATCAAGCCCGCAAATATCTTTCTGGTCGAACGCGGCCAGGCGAAAATTCTCGATTTTGGCTTGGCGAAGGTCACCTCTACGCTCCGGCCCGCCCCTGAGACCGTGGGCGCCACGTCCGTGCCCACACAGATGCACGTGCTCAACGATGATCAGCTGACCAGTCCGGGCAGTTCGATGGGAACGGTCGCCTACATGTCGCCCGAACAGGCGCGTGGTGAGGAACTGGACGCGCGCTCGGATCTGTTTTCGCTCGGTGTTGTGCTGTACGAGATGGCCACCGGGTCGGTTCCGTTCGCTGGCTCAACCGACGCGGTCATCTTCGACGGCATCCTTCATTCCTTACCCCGGCCCGCGAAGGAACTCAACCCTCGCCTGCCGCTGGCGTTCGAGAGCATTCTCAGTAAGGCACTGGAGAAGGACTCCGACCTGCGCTGCCAAACGGCCGCTGAACTCCGCGCCGACCTGAAGCGGCTCAAGCGGGACATCGAGTCCAGCCGCAAGCCCGCCGCGGGGAAAAGTGTTACGGGTTCCGGCGGACATTCGGTTGCAACCCAGCAGAAATCAGTCGCCGTGCTGTACTTCGAAAACCAGAGTGGCGCGAAAGAGGACGAATATTTCCGCGACGGAATTACCGAAGACATTGTCACCGAGCTTTTGAAGATCAAACAGCTGCAAATATTCCCCCGCTCGGAGATGCTTGCATTCCGCGACAAACCGGTCACGGCGCTGCAGGCGGGCGAGCAGCTTGGCGCCGCCTATGTGCTCGAAGGTTCCATCCGACGCGCCGGCAACCGCGTGCGCATCACCGCGCAGCTCGTCGAGGCCTCCACGCGGCATTCCGTCTGGGCTGAGCGCTACGACCGGCAACTTGAAGACGTCTTCGCCATCCAGGAAGAAATCGCGCGGAGCATTGCCCAGGCCCTACGCATCACGCTTACGCCGCAGGAAGAAAATACCATCGCGCGGAAGCCGACGGAAAACCCTTTGGCGTATGATTTTTACCTGCGCGGAAGGAGCTACATGCGCCGCGAGAATTTGGACTACGGCCTGCAAATGTTCGAACAGGCCATCCAGCTGGATCCGAATTTCGCTCTGGCGCACGCCGGAATTGCCCACCTTTGCGGGCTCATCTACGAGTATCGCGAGCAGAATCCGAAGTGGATTGAACGGGCGAAGGCTAGCTGCGAGTTGGCTACGGCTCTTGTGCCCGACCTGCCAGAGATTTTGGTAGCGCACGCCCGCATCTGTTATACGCAGAAGAAATACGACGAAGCCGCGAGGTTGGCATGGCGCGCCATCGAGCGCAAGCCCGACTGTGAAGGTTCCTGGAACATCCTCGGGCGCGCGTATTTCTCTTCTGGGCGTTTCGAAGAGGCCGCGGCGCTCACGGAGAGGGCCATCGAAGCCAACGGCGACGACTATAATACTTATCTCCCCTATGTAAACTCACTGCAACGGCTGGGGCGGGAAAAGGAATCCGCGCAACTCCGGGGCCGCGTGATCAAGATCTTCCGCCAACAACTGGAGTTGGTGCCGGAAGATGTGCGCGCCCGTATCTTGCTGGCGGGGTACCTTGCCTACCTCGAACAAGACCCGGACGAGAGCATGCGGCACCTGCAGACCGCCGTCGCCCTTCGCCCCGGAGATTCCAACACCCTCTACAATGCTGCGTGTACCTACGGCATCCTCGGGAAAAAGGCAGAGGCGCTCGAGACGCTCAAAAAGGCCTTCGCGGCCGGATACGGCAACCCAAATTGGGCGGCCAACGATTCCGATCTCGATTGCCTGCGCGACGACCCTGAATTCCGGAAACTCGTAGGTCTCGACGAACGCTTTGCATCTTGAGAATGCTTCGTCATTGCTCCTGAACTACCGCTTGCTCGACGGCCCACGCCTCAGCGGAAGGTAAAACGCGCTGCTGGTAGAAGTGAACTTCGCGCCGGGCACATTTCCGGGCGGGTGGTCGGCAAACCGGAAACTATCCAGAAACGTTAGTGCTGTATCGGAT
>PLHP01000203.1 GCA_003138955.1 Acidobacteriaceae bacterium
CAGGAGATCATGCAGTCGAAAATTTCCTACTACCCCAACGACCTGGCCGTGATCAGCTGGAACGGAGCGTTCCTCTACGACAGCGCGCCCGGCGCGGAAACCGTCATCCAGCTGCTCGAATACGCCAACTCGCAGCTCCTCGAATTCCGCCACTACGACGAACTACTGACCCGCGAACTGCAAAGCGTCTACGATTTCATGGACCACGGCTCGATGGGCATAGCCGCCCGCTGGCGCACCGCCAAACGCGCCAGCCGCCTGCATACCGTCCTGCTCGATGTGGACGAACTGACCGAGCGCGCCGACAACGCCATCAAGTTCCTAAGCGACATGTTCTCCGCCCGCCTCTACAAAGTAGCCGCGTCCAAGATCGGAGTCACCGACTACAAAGACCTGGTCAACCAGAAAGTCCACACCGCCGAAGAACTCTACCGTTTCATGATCGACCAATTCCACCAAAGCCGGGCGTTTGTGCTGGAGCTGATGGTGGTGATTATTCTGATCATCGACTTGATCTGGCTGTTCAAGGGATCGACTCCGATCTAGGGGCAAGTCTCAGTTGTACGTACAATGTTCCACGTGGAACATTTTGTGCATGTAATAATGTACGCACATAAACATACGTATAAGAAGGCTGGACGTGATCCGCAGCCACAGTTTTCGCGCTTGGGGTGGTTGTAAGTCATTGATAATGCTCAGGGTCGGATGTGGTTAAATAGGCACATGCGGGTACTTGTTACACTGTAGTTATTACAGAAGGCATTATTTGGTGGGCAGGGCCTCCCGGGCGAGTGAAATAAGTCAAAGACCCTTCAGAGTTGAGATGGACGCGAGGTCCGGGCCACCCCGCCCGCCCTTCAGATTGGGATGGACGCGAAAGTCCGGACTACCCGCCCAAGAATGTTCTTGACACGATTACGACTATCGTGATATCTCACTCAACACAGCTTGTGCGTTTTTTCTGTGGGGAGTTACCCAAAAAACTTAATGGGCTTCCAATACTGCGCCGAGGCGGCCGTCGCTACCGGCGATTCCACGTCACTTGGTTGAAGGTGCATAAGCTACCGGAGGAATAACCGCCGAACTCAATTCGCAGTCCCCTAGGAGGTAGTATGCCCAGATTTGCATCCTTGCGTCCCGCCAAGGCCGTTGTCTCGAAAAACCTGCTCCTGCTTCTGCTGCTCATTGGGTGCGTAGTGTCGTACGCGATCGCGCAGGATTATCCGCCCTACGGGCCGCACGTCCCAACCGCGCAGTTCGATCATGTGATAAGGCCGCAGTTGACACCTCCGGCGGTATCACTGTTGAACGATGGAACAGGCCGAGTAGCGCAGTCGGCCTGGAACACGGAACTGGTGGGCTATGACACGCTGGACGGGCGATCCACGTATCAGCCGCTGGTCGTGCACCAAGGCGAGCGCTACATCGCTTACATGGGCCACCACGCCACGGTTGGCATTGATCGGTTGAACGGACTGGTCGAACCGAGCGGAACCTCGATCCTGGATGTGACCAACCCCGCGCATCCGATCTATCTTTTTCATATTCCAGGGCCTGCGGGCTCAATCGACGCTGCCGGAGCGCAAATGGTGCATGTGTGCGGCGGGGATATGCTGCCCTCAACTTCGGCAGAAGAAAAAGCACGCAAGCATGGCCGGTGGTACTTGCTGCGATCTCACGGGAACTCATCCGGACTGGCGACGCCCATAGAGTCGCAGGAAATCTACGACGTCACAGACCCGAGGAGCCCTCAATTTCTGGTCACCGTCGTCGGCTTGCTCAGCAATACGCACAAGAGCTATTGGGAGTGCGACACGGGCATAGCGTACCTGGTGGCAAACGATCCGACGCAGGGTTGGCAGCACACCGGCTCGACCCAGCACCTGAAAATCTACAATCTGCATGATCCGGCAAATCCGGAGTACATACGAGACTTCGGACTGGTTGGGCAGCAGCCTACGGCAAATCCCGCAGCCCCGGGATACGTACAGGAAGGGCCGAACACGCCGCCATCGGGAGTCCATGGACCGATATCGGCCGGAGTGGAGAAAAACCGTGTCTATATGGCCTATGGAGTAGGCGCGAACGGTGTTCTCCAGATACTCGACCGGGAAAAGTTGCTGAATGGATGCGCGGTCAGGGCGGGGTGCGCCGTGAGTCCCACCCAAGCTGAAATGCTGGCGCCGCAGAGGGGTTTTTTCACTCTGCCGGGATTAGCGCTGCAAGGCGGACACACTTCTTTCCCGATCTTTGGGGAGGAGAACGGAAAGCCTCGTAACATAATGCTGGTGTCTTCCGAAGAAGGGGGGAACGAGTGCACGGCCGGAACCGCACCCCATGCATTGTGGCTGTATGACATGACCGACGAGGTGCACCCAAGGCAGATTTCGGTCAATCCCAAAGACCCGGCTCTCACGTATTTGGACGTGGCCAACGGCTTTGACGGGGTGACGTTCAACTGGGTGTCCAACGGCCTCGCGGGGGACGAGTACGCAGGTGTCTATCCTGTGAACCTGACCCCGCAGGATCCGATTCCCCAGCCGAATAGCTTCTGCAATCAGGGCGGACGTTTCGGCGGCCACAGTCCCACCGAGCTGTTCTATCCGAGGTATTACGGCAAATTGGCGATTGCGGCTTGGTTTGCGGGCGGATTGCGGGTTTTCGATATTCGCAATCCGGATCACGCACGGCCAATCGCTTACTTCGTTCCCGCTCCTAACGACACGGGCTGTGGGCCGAAGGGCGGTCCTTCGCCGGGACCGGGCTGCACTTTTGCCAATGCGGGCAGGGACAACCACATGGTGAATGCAATCCAAACCAACAACGTGGAGCTCGACGATCGGGGTTATATTTATATTGCCGATCGGGCGGGGACGGGCATGCACATCCTGAAACTTACGGGAGATGCACTCAAAGCGGTGAACGGCACCGACTAATTCTGCGTGGGGCGTCGGCGGATCACGGTTAGGGATCCGCCGGCGCCGCGCCTTAAGGCCGTTCGCCGTTCATTCATAATGTTCTTGTTCTTGCGGCTGCAAACGCGAAAGAGGTTGAATCATGAGAATTCGAGCGCGGTGGTTAGCAATTATTTCAGCGCTGCTCTGTTCGTTCACAGCGGCGGCGGAGACTCCTCAGGCAAGCACTGCTACGGGCGACGTCAATCTGGCGAACGTCGCCAAAATCAAAGCGGGACACTCGACCCGAGAGCAGATCAAGGAACTGTTGGGACCACCGTATCGGATGACAAATTACGGAGACTGCAGTCCCATGGACTACCAGGAGTTTTGGGAATATGTGGGCCACGATGCCGCTGGGATCTTCAAGATTCACATTGAGTTTGACGATGCGGGCGTAGCGCGCATTATTGCCAAGGACACGAAGAAGGGGCCGATCGTGGTGCTGGATGCGGCGCCCAGGCCTGAAAAAGAACATCAGCATTCGGGCACCGGTGGATAAATTCTGGTGGATAAATTGAGGACTGCGCTGGCGGTTGCGTTTCTGGTGTGTGCGGTCAGCATCACGGCGGTGGGCCAACAACCGTCCCCTTCACATCGGCACCGTCAGCGAGCGCACCACGCTCGCCGCGTTTCCAAGACTCAGCCGGCCGCCACTGCGGCCGCAGGCCGGCAAGCGTCCTCTCCGCATCCGCTCGGTGGGCGGGCGCGCGAAGGGCGGCGCGTTTCCAAGAAGCAGCCGGCCATGTCCGCTACCGTGGTCCCAGCAACGTTCGTCGATGAACTCCAGCCGACTCCGTCCGCCATCGCTATGTATCAGGCCGGCCGGATTGCCCTCACCGCGGAGGACGTGCCTCTAGGAGACATCCTGGAAAGGATCGGCGAGTCTACCGGCGCTGTCATCGAGGCTCCGCTTCTGGAGGAACGAGTCAGCGTGCAACTCGATCCTCAGCCTCCGGTGCAAGCCATCGCCGCGCTGTTCGAAGGAATGCATCTCAATTACGCGATTCTGGGTGGCACAAGCGATCAAGACCCCCTCCAACAAATCATTGTCACTCTCAGAGCTGCCCCAGGTTCGCAAAGTGACGTACCGAATCGAGGCCCCGGGGTCGAAGGCACGGCAGTGGAGGCGTGGGCCCGCGCCATGACTCGCTTTGCCGAGGAGACCGGAGGCGACGAAGGGGTATGGGATAAAGGACTGCAATCGTCGCCCAAGACGGGTGCGTCTTCTTCGACTGCGGGCGCTTCCGTGCGCGCGAATAGATAAGATCAGTTCCATCCAGACGCAAAAATGCCCGGGATTCTTTCGAATCTCGGGCACTCAGTTTTACATAGAGATCGTTGTCGCTACCTAGACAGCGGTAACGTTCTCCGCTTGCCAGCCCTTAGGGCCTTTGGTCACGTCGAACTGCACGGTTTGGCCTTCTTGCAGGCTCTTGAAGCCGCCTGCTTGAATAGCGGAGAAATGCACGAAAACGTCTTCGCCATTTTGACGGCTGATGAAACCATAGCCTTTGGCGTCGTTAAACCACTTCACTGTTCCTTGTTCTGCCATTGATGTTCCTATTCTTGTTTCTGATTGAAATGTGCTGAGAAGATTCGCTGCTGTAGAGGGGGTTGACGCTGGTTGGCGCGATACCGGCCTGCAACTGCTTGTGAGTCAAACTTAGCAAATACAGACTAACACAATAAACGGGAAAAAGCTCGAAATTTCGGCGCCCGCCGTTTCTGGACGCCCGGCACCGGGCATGCCCGCGACCCCGTAAAGACGCAGGAGAGCGCAGTTTGCCAGGGGCGAAATACAGCAGGTCCAATTTTGGCAGGGCGTTTTTTGGCAGGATCGGCTTTTGGCAGGATCGGTTTTTGGCAGGAATCGTTCATTCTAGTTTCAGAAACGCTAGTTTCAGAAAGGGCTGACCTCCGGCAGCCTCCGGCTACGTACCCGCGTAGTCAACACGCGGATGCAGGAAAGGTGGGTTGATTTCTGCCTCCGCCGCCTAGAATGTTTCAAACATTTCTTCATTTTATTGTTTGAAACAGAGCGTGCTCAGGATGCAACAGCAGTTCACATCCAACGAGGTGATCGCCCTTACCGGAATTACCGCCCGGCAGTTGCAATGGTGGGACGAGCGCGGCATCGTGGCGCCGCTGCGCCAGGGCCATCGCCGGATCTACAACTGGGACGAACTGGTCACCGTGGCGGTCATCTGCCAGCTCCGCCGGCGCGGCTTCTCGCTGCAGCGCATGCGCAAGGCGATTGGTTTTCTGCAGCAGGAATTCGGCACCAGCCTGGCGGCTACGGTGAGCGCGTCTTCGGAGTGTCACCTGCTTAGCGACGGCACTCATCTGTATCTCCGGACCTCGGCACGAGAGGTCGTGGACCTGTTAAAAAACGCCCGGCAGCCGATGTTCGATATATGCCTGAGCGACGAAGTCCGCCGGGTGCGAGGAGAGATTCAGTCGCGCAAGAAGACGGCGGTTGCGGAACGGGACGGGGCTGTACGACGGGCGCAACGGGCGTAACTCGGTGCGTACGACGAGCGTAAACGGAAAGCGGAGGAGGCATGATGATCGGTGAATTGAGCATTATCAGCGAGTGGATTCCGGAGCAGATGGAACCCGGCACCGTGTTCGTGCTGGAGAATGCCGGCGAACTGGGAGAGCGCGAAGACCCCTATTGGGCGGTGCTCTCCTGCCCTGCTTGCGGCACACTGGGCTTGATTACCCGCCGGCAGATGGCTGGACTGCTGCCGACCATCTGCGGCTCGTCGATATGCTCAGCGCAGTTTTTCATCAAGGACGAAGAGATCACGCCTCGTATGCCGTTCTAGTCGTGCTGCCGAGCTTCGCTCGGCTTGGACGGGGCAGAGCCCCGTCCCCACACGAACATCACCACGAACATTTACTTATGCGCTTTCGGTTGGGCTAACTTTACCGGGACTTGTTCGACTATCTCTATGTCAAATCCTTCCAGGGCGGCTACCCTTCTTGGGTGATTGGTCAGGATTCGGATGCGCTTCAGGTTCAGATCGGAGAGGATCTGAGCTCCCAGTCCGATCTCGCGATGCGTCTTGCGCTCGCTTTCGGGGAGGGACGGCAAACGCCGGTCGCGATGAAAGGTTAGAAACGACTGGTCCCCGATTTTTTCCGCCGAGAAACCTTTGGAGGTCTGGTGCAGGTAAATCAATGCGCCTCGGTCCTCCTCGGCTATCATCTGCAGCGAGGCCTCGAGGGTCTGATGGCAGTCGCAGCCGGTGGCGCCGAAAACGTCGCCCAGCAGGCAGTGCGCGTGCATGCGGACGAGGACGGGCTGGGACGAATCGCTGATGTCACCGCGGGCGATGTTCCCTCGAATCAGTGCCATGTGGGATCCGCCACCGTCCACTTCGCTCTCGTAGGCGATGAGGCGGAATTCTCCGTGCTTGGTTTCGACCACGGCCTCGCCCACACGATGTACGTAGCGCTCATGCTGCATGCGGTAGCGGATCAACTCCGCCACCGTGAGCATTTTCATTTCATGGGTGCGGCAGAACTCGATCAGGTCGGGCACGCGCGCCATGGTGCCGTCGTCTTTCATGATTTCGCAGATGATGCCGGCCGGGACCATGCCGGCTAGGCGGGCCAGATCCACGGAGGCTTCGGTCTGGCCGGCGCGCACCAGCACTCCGCCCTTGCGCGCTCGCAGCGGGAAGACGTGACCTGGGCGCGCCAGATCTGACGGCCGCGACGCGGGATCGATTGCCGTTTTGATGGTGTGCGCGCGATCGTAGGCTGAGATTCCGGTGGTCACGCCATAGCGCGCGTCAATCGCTTCGCAAAAAGCAGTTCCGTATTGCGAGGTGTTCTCGCTGGTCATGGGACCGATGTGCAGGTGGTCGAGGCGTTCTTCGGTCATGGCCAGGCAGACGAGGCCGCGTCCGTACTTGGCCATGAAGTTAATGGCTTCGGGAGTAACTTTCTCGGCGGCGAGGGTGAGGTCGCCTTCATTCTCGCGATCCTCGTCGTCCACCACAACGATCATTCGCCCGGCGCGGACCTCTTCGATCGCGGTGGCAACATCGGTGAAGGGCAGATTAGAAGTCATAAGCTTGATTCTTGCCAGCCGGTCTTATTTCTTTGCGACCTGGTTTTTGCGAACCTGGTCTTTACTCCTTAATATGCAGTGTAAACAGGAAAGGGCCGCCTGCGGCGACCCTTCCAGNNGAGAGCTTATACTCGTGCACAACCTGCTCGAATTCGGTGATCGTGGGAGTAACCGGCCCGATAGGCTCAGGCTTACCCCAGTTGGGATTTCCGCGTCGCTTAGCCATGAAAATATTACCCTCTTGTCGAATAAGGACTTCTTCTGGTTCGCTAACTAGTCCGCTACCTTGTTTGATTCCAAGAAGGGCCCAGGGGATTCGCCCGTGAAAGCAAAGCCGGTCCGCAGCAGAATCCAGCCACTTGGGCCTCTATGGAAGCTGTTGATAATAATAGGTTTTTCTATATAAGTCAATAGAAAAATAGACTCCGTCACGCCCTGTTTTGTATCCCCTTTGTACGCAGCCACTTGCAGTTGGCACCGGCGGCACAGAACGCAGGCTATGAATAAATGGATGAACCTCTGGCATGATGTGTAAGAAGTTGCATTGCGGGCAGTGGCCCCCTCCGCGGATTTCAAGCCGAACCCATTAAAAACAAAGGAAAAATCAGAGTTTTCCGCAGCCCCTAAAGGGGCGGCGGATTTCGAAAGACTTACGGCATCGCTAAAGCGATGCCCTGATACGAGGCTGCCGTGATGCGAAGCTGAGTTTTTCAGCAGTCGGTGGCTGGCTCCGTCGGAACGTTGTTCAGCAGCCGGGTGGCCGGCTCCGTCGGAACCTGGATAGCCGAGGGGTGGCTGTGCCTAGGTCGGCCGTCCCTACTTCGGGTGCCGCTGCGTGGACTGCCGTACAATAGCCGCGATGATTGCGCATCTTCGAGGAAGGCTGCTGGCGAAACATCCGAACCAGGCGATCGTGGAAACTCACGGGGTCGGCTATGAGGTTGCGATCAGCGTGCCGACATTCACGGAAATGCCGGCGGAGGGGGCTGAAGTCGCGCTCCACATCCACACGCATGT
>PLHP01000262.1 GCA_003138955.1 Acidobacteriaceae bacterium
TCCAGCGCGATGAACCTCTGTTCGAGATTTCCACCGACAAGGTCGACGCCGAAATCCCTGCGCCCGCCAGCGGAATTCTTCAGGAAATCAAAGTTTCCGAAGGCAACACCGTTCAGGTCAACACCGTTGTCGGTGTGATCGGCGACGGCAGTGGCACGTCCGCTGCCGCTCCCGCCAAACCCGCTGTTCCTGCTCCCGCCGCTCCCGCGTCCGCAAAAAAGGAAGCTCCGGCTCCCCCGCCCGCACCCGCCGCCAGCGGGCCCCACGATGAAGAAGATTCCGACGTCCGCTCTTCCCCGCTCGTCCGCAAACTCGCCCGCGAGCACAATGTGGATCTCGCAAAAGTGAGCGGCACCGGCACCGGCGGCCGCGTCACCAAGCAGGACATCCTCGATTTCGTTGAGCACCGCACGGCTGCTCCAGTTGCGGCCCCTGCACCCCGTCAAGCCTCAGCCCCGGCGGCGGCTGTCATTCCCGGTGAGCTTGTACCCATGTCCCAAATGCGCAAGATCATCGCGCAGCGCATGATCGAATCGCGCCGTACCAGCGCTCACGTCCACTGCATGTTCGAGGTGGATATGACTCGCATCGTCAATTTGCGCAACAAGCTCAAGAACGGCTTCGAGCAGCGCTACGGCGCGCGGCTTACCTTCATGCCGTTTTTTGCGCGCGCTGCCATCATCGCCCTGCAGCAATATCCGATCGTCAACAGCTCCCTCGAAGGCGACAGCATCCGCTACCACAAGCACGTCAACGCCGGCATCGCAGTCGCGCTCGATTGGGGACTGATCGTCCCCGTTCTCAAGAACGCCGACGAACTCAACTTCCTAGGACTGCAGCGCGGCATCACCGACCTCGGCGAGCGCGCCCGCACCAAGAAGCTCCTACCCACTGACGTCGAAGGTTCGACCTTCACCATCACCAACCCCGGCCAGTTTGGCGCCGTCTTCGGTCTGCCCATCATCAACCAGCCGAACGCAGCCATCATGGGCGTCGGCGGTATCACCAAACAGCCCCTGGTGATCACTGACAAAGACGGCGCAGATTCCATCGCCATCCGTTCCGTCGTTCACCTCACGCTGGGCTATGACCATCGCATCATCGACGGCGCCATCGCCGACCAGTTTATGGCTGTCCTAAAGAAGACTCTTGAAAGCTGGAGCGAAGAAGTCGGCTAGCGCGCAGCATCTCGACGGTGCAAGTCACAACTAGTGAGCGTTACGGCATCTCTTTTCTCGAACCTATACCATCAGCCAGCGTGCTCCCGTGTCTCTGCGGAGCTAGGTAGCGGCGGACGCGGGCGAAGAGCAGGAGTCGGTGGCAAAGGCGCTCATCGAGAAGCTGGGGTCGTAGAAGGAGGCCCCCGCCAGCCATGGCGGCAGGGGCCGGAAAGGGTGACGTAGAATCAGAAGATCGTAAAACGCAGATTGCGGATTGCGTCGGGAAGGCGAACGGAACGCTGCATGGACATGACCTGGGTCACGGAACGAGTTGCGCTGGGCGGTGGGATCTGGAACGCGCGGAACATGGAAGAACTGGCGCAATCGGGTGTGACCCACGTGCTCAATATGCAGGTCGAGTTCGATGACCGGCCGCTGGCGGAGCCGCACGGGATCCGCGTGCTGTGGAATCCGACCGACGACGATTTTTTGCCGAAGCCACCGGAACTGCTGAAACGAGGCGTTGATTTTGCGCTGGAAGCGCTAGACGAGCCGGAGGCGCGACTTTACGTGCATTGCGCCGCAGGCGTACACCGCGCTCCGATGATGACGCTGGCGGTATTATGTGCGATGGAGTGGGAAATGGAAGCGGCCATGGTGCGGATCGAGACGCGAAGGCCAGTGGTCGACTTCGCGGACGTGTATGTCGAGAGCGTGCGGCGATTTCTGGAGTCGCGAGTTGAAAGCGAGCCGCGGAGTTGAGACCAAGAATCTGAATTGAGTCGGGAGGGGATATACGAAAGAGGCGCCGCTCGGTAAGTTCAAGGACTGTACTCTTTTTTATCTCGGCAAGAATATGATCGACTCACGATGCCTGTGGCATAGCCGTTGCGGATCTGTGGTCGGTACATGAGTGCACCGCCATTTCGGGCCAATTTCCCGCCGAGCCGGAACCGGGCTCCGCGTTGACCGTCTCAACACGCCCCTGGAGGATTGGGACGACACGCTGAGTACGTCGTCCGACGATACGATTTTCCAAACTTGGCGTGGCTGCGGTTCGGGCTCATTAATAAGGGGGCAGGGTTCTGTTGCAAGCTCTAAATCATTTCGTAAGGCCATGAGTCCTCGCCGCGGCCTTGGTGGAGCCCTTCATGGCAGCTGGCGCACAGCGTAATCAGGTTTGACTTCTCATCCGAGCCCCGCTGACTCCGCAGTTGCTGGTGGTGAACCTGTAGATTGTTTCTTGAGCCACAGACTTGGCATGTCCAGTTGTCTCGTGCCAAGACCTGGCGGCAAAGCTCTTTGTACGACTGGGGATCTAATCGTGAGCGTGGACGCTTCTCAAGCATTCGGGTCATGAAGCTTTCTGCACCAAGTGGGACAGGAACTGCTTACGTTGCTCACCGGGTAGGAACTTGAAGAACCGGGTCATTGAGCTCAGCAGGATCTCCGGGTTGCCATTGTCCAGGTGCGCGCCAGCAAGGAAGTCGGCGCAGATCATCTCCAGACAGTACCCGCGCGATTTGTCCGTGCCCAGCATCAGGGCTGCAGTCTCGATCGCCTGCTCGATGACCGGGATCTGGCTCTTGTAGACCTTGAAGTAGATCAGCTCCGACGGCTCCTCTTCCTTTCCCGTCAGTTCCTTCTCCACTGCCCGCCTGAAATCCTCCTTCGGCAGCTCTCGAGCTTTGTGCAACCAGGTTGCACAATCGAAGTGCTGCCCGTCCCGCCGCGCGACCTTCGCCAGTTCCAGCCCCTTCGTCCATCCCACTTCTTTCAGTTCTTTCCGCGCCTGCGGCGGCAGGTGCTCGTGGATGGACATCAAGTAATACGCCTTCCTTCTCGATTCCGGGAACCGCCTCGCCAGGAACTCGTCAAACGACTTCAGGTTCTCCAGCCTCCAGTACTGTCCCGCTCGCACCTCGCACAAATACTTGCCGAGCTCGACAAAACGGGTGTCGCGCTCTGCTTCTTTCTGCTTCTCCCACGCCAGGATCTCGTCGATCTTGGTCAGAACGAAGAGGGCGCGCTTGCGATTGAGCTTCGGCGGCATTGGCGGATACCTAGTAAACAAGTTCGTCAAACAGACCAAGGTCGACTCCCGGCTTGCGCACGAGTGCAGCTTCGACCAAATCACGCTTGTCGAGGCAGAGCCCGAGGAAGGGGCAGGTGGTGCACGGATTCTGGGGGAAGCGGATGCCGCTATGCGGCA
>PLHP01000417.1 GCA_003138955.1 Acidobacteriaceae bacterium
AGGGTACACGAACGTAAACGCCCGTCTACAAACGTCAACTCATTCGCACCGATGCGTTTACGCGAATTGACCGTATACGGCGTTTACGTTCGTAGACGGGACACGAACAGGTGATTTCAACGATGGAAAATGCGATCGCATTCAGACCAACAACCGATGGCTCCAAGCGCCCGCTTGCCCGAAACCGCATCCTGTCGGCGCGTTTCATGGACAGCGAATATGCGGCCCTTGAGAACTTCGCATGGTCGAAAGGAATGACACTCAGCGACTGGGTGCGCAGTGTGCTCTTGCATAGCCTGGAAGACCCCGGTGAGACGCAGATGGAGATGCACATCTTTACCGAGCTCGTTGGCATTCAAATGCTGCTAATGAACACGCTCGAACCGCTTCTGCGCGGCGACAAGTTCGCGCCAGAACAGCTCACCATCTTATTTCGGCAAGTCCAAACCACCAAGGCCGCGAAGGCGCAGGAACTCCTCGCCAAGCGCAGCCAGAACAAGGAGAAGTAGTCATGCCAACCGTCCAGCGCTGGGGCCGCAATGAATCGCTGATCTGGCCACCACGCACCTATCTCCACACACTCAGCGCGTTCTTCCTCTCGCTCGCAGCGACCGGACTCTTTGTCTATGTCCACTTCCAGTTCGGCTCTTCACCGCTCGAACGCTACTACCTGCCGTACTACCTCCGCAGCGAGATGCCAAGTCTCACGCATCATGCCAGCACCTATCAGTTACTCTATGTTTCCGACGGCAACTCGCGGGCGCGACCCGCGCTTGCAGCCGACGTGGAGCCAGGGGCGACACCGCAACTTACGCGCGCTCCATTGCCTCTTGCACTTTCCGCGCAGGCGAGGCAGCAGGGGTTCCGCTTGCTCTTCCGCGAGCCGCCACGCAATTACCCGAACCAGACCGTTCACGCATGGCTCGCACAGTGGATCTATGACGACGTTCCTCTCGACCGGCTCTTCAATACACAACTCATGCTTGGTCTCGCGGCGTTCGTGTTGCAACTCCCGTTTTCCATCCCCAAGGACATCCAGCGGCGCAAACAACTGCGGTATGGAAGGCGGCTGAAAGGGCCGATTCTTGTCAGTCCACGCCAGTTCACGAAAGCCGTTGCCGGCAATGGCATCGGCATTGCGACCAACGATTCCAAGCGCCCGTTGCGGATTCCACGCGACGCCGAGAATAAACACTTTCTCATTGTCGGCGACACCGGGTCAGGTAAGTCGAGCATCATCCGCCAAATGCTCTACCAGGTCGATGCACGNNTCGAGCATCATCCGCCAGATGCTCTATCAAGTAGATGCGCGCGGCGACAGCGCCATCGTCTACGATCCCGCCTGCGAGTTTGTTAAACAGTTTTACGATGAGCACCGGGGCGACATCGTGCTCAATCCACTCGACGCCCGGATGCCGTACTGGAACCCGTCGAAGGAACTTCGGCGCAAGGCCGAAGCCAAGGCCCTGGCCGTCTCGCTGTACCAACCCGAAGGCGTGACCAACCGCTTCTTTGTCGAAGCACCACAGAAGATCTTCGCGCATCTGCTCACCTATCTGCCGACGCCGGTTGAACTCGTCCAGTGGATGTCCGATCCCGCCGAGATCGACCATCGCGTCAAGGGAACCGAGTATTGGATGCTGATTGATCCGAAAGCCCCGCAACAACGGACTGGCGTTCTCGGCTCTCTCAATATGAGCGCGGACAGCTTCCGGCTTCTGCCCAAGGAAGACGAAACAACCTCTATATGGACGGCGACGAAGTGGGCCGAGACGCGACGTGGTTGGATCTTCATCACCTCACGCCCAACCATGCGCGAAGCGCTTCGCCCGCTCATCAGTCTGTGGATTGACACGCTCGTTCTGCGCCTCTTGAACGAACCCATGCCCGACCAGAAACCTGTCTGGTTCGTCATCGACGAACTGGCCAGCCTGCAGCGGCTACCGCAGCTTCATACGGCGATTACGGAAAATCGCAAATCGCAGAACCCCGTCATTTTGGGCTTTCAGGGGCGCAGTCAGATGGAGGCCCGCTACGGTGAAGACTCTGAAGCCATGCTGTCGCAACCGGCCACGAAGATTTTCCTGCGCACCACCGAGCCGCGGGCGGCGAAATGGGTCAGTGAGGCAATCGGAGAAATCGAAATCGAGCGGCTGCGCGAAACCCACTACGACGGTTCCCGCACCGGGCGCAATTTTGCGCTCGACCGGCAGACTGAACCGCTTGTTCTAGCTTCCGAGGTTTCGGGCCTCGACGATCTGCGCGGTTTTCTCAAGTACGGCAACCATGTTGCCCGCTTCTCGTTTCCCTTCGTCGCGCTCGAAGAGAAGGGTCCCGGTTTCGCCGAGCGGAAAATGGACGACCTGATCGTGCCAAGCACCCTGCTCCCCACCCAACCGGAAGAGATCCAAGGCAATCTTCTAACGCCGGAATATGCCGTCCAACCTCCCGAGAGCCAAATGGAGTAGACAGTCATGCTGACAATCTCAAAGCCGCTGTCTGCAGGCCAAGCGCAGACTTATCACCAGAAGGAATTCACTGCAAAGGAGCAGAACTATTGGTCGCAACGCGGCGTCATCGCAGGCGAATGGCAAGGGCGCTTGGCCACGCAGTTCGGCCTTGCCGGGGCCGTCTCCGCCGAGGACTTCGCGAAACTCAGTCAGGGCCAGCATCCACAGACCGGCGAGCAGCTTGTTCGGCAACGAGCATCGTATGAATATCAGGATGCCGACGGCAAGACCGTCACGACGATGGAGCATCGCGCCGGATGGGATGCCACTTTTTCCGCGCCCAAATCCGTCTCGCTCACCGCGCTGGTCGGCGGCGATGAGCGCGTCCGTGAAGCGCATCGCGAGAGCGTTCGCGTTGCCCTCGACCAGCTCGAACGCTACACGCAAGCCCGCATCGGCGGCAATCATCCGCCCGAGACCACGGGTAAATTCATCGCAGCCAAGTTTGAGCACGACACGGCCCGTCCGGTCGATGGCTATGTCGCGCCACAGCTTCATACCCATACCGTTATCTTCAATGTGACTGAGCGCGACAACGGACAGCCCCGTGCCATTCAGCCGCACAGCCTCTTTGCTTCGCAGCAGTTCGCCACGGCCATCTATCAATCGGAGCTGACTTACAAGCTACGCCAACTCGGCTACGAAATTACGGCCGGACGGAGTGGTGCGCCCGAGATCAAGGGATACACACAGGAATACCTCGACGCATCCAGTCCCCGCAGCCAACAGATTCGTGATTACCTCGAACGCACGGGCCGCTCAGGGAAAGAGGCCGCCGAAATCGCCGCGCACTCGACGCGTGACCGTAAAGAGATCCATTCGCCGGGAGAAGTGATGGCCGCGCACCGAAAGCTGGCAGCCGACTTTGGACACCAAGCCCAGGCTGTCGTCCGAGCAGCACAGGAACGATCCCAGCTTCAGCAAAAGCCAGCCAATTCGTTTGAGCGAGTGCGAGAATCTCTCACGTTCTCGCGCGACAAGAATTTCGAGCGCGAGGCGGTTGTGGATGAACGTGCGCTGATTCGCGACGGGCTCCGCCGAGGCATGGGCGAAATCACTCATGCCCAGGTTCGCGCTCATCTTGACAGTCGCTTGGCTTCCGGGGAATTTCGAATTGTCGAGCGACAGCATAGCGTTCCGGCTCGTCAGTTTACTACCGCGAAAACCATCGAGGCCGAACATGAAATTCTGAGTCGGATGCGTCAGGGGCAAAACCATGTCGAACCGATTCTTTCGCGCCCGCAGGCTATCGCCTTTGCCGATCAGCATCCACGTCTCAATCGCACACAAAAGAGCGTCGTCGAAGATGTTCTTAGTTCACCCGACCGCATCCACGGAATCCAAGGTTTCGCCGGTGCGGGCAAGACTACCGCGCTCACGGCAGTCCGCAGCGCAGCTGAATCACAGGGCTATCGGGTCGAGGGTTTGGCCCCGACCTCCCGCGCCGCGCGCCAATTGAATGAAGCAGGAATTGAGGCCGGAACCCTGCAAGGATTTCTTGCCCGTACTGCAAGCCCAAACGTACATGAGCAAAAGCATTTGTACCTTGTCGATGAATCGAGCCTAGCCAGCACGAACCAGATCCGCGAGTTCCTTGTGCGGCTTCGTCCCAACGACCACGTGCTTCTCATCGGCGACATCCGTCAGCATCAGGGAGTCGAAGCGGGCCGCCCTTTCGAACAACTCCAGGAAGCCGGAATGCGAACGGCCAAGCTCGACGAAATCGTGCGTCAAAAGGACCCGGCTCTGAAATCCACCGTCGAATTGTTGGCCACGGGCCAAGTCTCCGCCGCTCTCGACGCTCTCGGACAGCAAGGCCACGTGCAGGAAATTCCCAACCGGGAACAACGCATACGCGCCATCGCCAAGAGCTACGTCGAATCACCCGAGAACACGCTCATCGTTTCACCAGACAACGCTTCCCGCCGCGAGCTGAACGTCGCTGTTCGCCAGGAGCTAAAGGCCACTGGCGCACTCGCACCCGAAGATCATGCCTTCCGTGTCCTGGTTCAGCGTCAAGACATGACGGGAGCCGAGCGATCATGGGCAAGCCACTACGAAATCCGCGATGTAGTTCGCTATACACGCGGCAGCAAGCCCATCGGAATCCAGGCCGCCGCCTACGCATCGGTCGTCGCGATCAACCAAGCATCAAACCAGCTCACTGTCGAAAAATCAAACCAAGAACTTGCCACCTACGATCCCCGCCGTCTCACCGGTGTTAGCGTCTATCGCGAAATCGATCGCGAGTTCTCTGTAGGAGACCGCATCCAATTCACCGCACCCGACAAATCGCTCGGGGTTGCCAATCGCGACCTCGCCGTTATCGAGGCAATCCATCCCGATGGCCATCTCTCCGCCCGCCTCGACGGCAACCGGCAAATCGAGTTCGACGCCAACGAACATCGTCACTTCGACCACGGGTACGCCGTCACCAGTCACAGCTCCCAGGGCCTCACCGCCGAACGCGTCCTTGTTCACGCCGATACAAGCGTCCACCCCGACCTGCTTAACTCCCGCTTTGGATACGTCTCCATCTCACGCGCCAGCCATAGCGCCACGCTCTTCACCGACGACATGGCAAAACTTGGGCCTCAACTCGGAGCCGATGTCTCGAAAACCTCCGCTTTGGAAGTGAGTCAAACTGCCTCCGCCGTCATCCAGGGAATGGGGATCGAGATCTGACAAAGCCGACCATTAAGATGGAGAAATCGCAATGACGAAAATGACAACCATTCGTGAGAATTACAACAACATCCACGCCGGAATCGTCGAACTGCTCAAAACCGCCCGCTCCGCTGCTGCCCGGAATATCAACTCGATCATGACTGCCACGTACTGGGAAATCGGCCGACGTATTGTCATGTTTGAACAAGGAGGGGAGCACCGTGCTGAGTACGGCGAACAACTAATCGAACAATTATCCGGGGATTTGTCGCACCAATTTGGTCGGGGTTTTGGGCGGGCAAATCTATGGCAAATGCGTGCATTTTACCTTGCGTGGCCGCAAGGACAGATTCTCCAGACACTGTCTGGAGAATCCAAAAACTCCATTGATCCCAATCACATAGATGGCGATCCCTTCACTCTTGCGGCCGTCGCATCTCACTTCGCTCTGCCTTGGTCCGCCTACGTGCGGCTGCTCTCCGTCAAGAGCTCGGAAGCCCGCACCTTCTATGAGACCGAGGCTCTCCGGCTCGGGTGGTCCGTCCGCCAATTGGACCGCCAGATCGGCAGCCAATTCTACGAACGCGTCGCGCTCTCACAGAATAAAGCCGCCATGCTGGAGAAAGCCGGGACCCCAGAACCCAGCGATTTGGTGACACCCGAAGAGGCCATCAAGGACCCGTTCGTTCTCGAATTTCTCGACCTCAAAGACGAATACTCCGAATCAGATTTCGAGGACGCGCTCATCCAGCGCCTCGCGGAGTTCCTGCTGGAATTAGGTGATGATTTTGCCTTCCTCGGCCGCCAACGCAGGCTTCGTATTGACGACACGTGGTTTCGTATTGACCTCGTCTTCTTCCACCGCCGCCTGCGGACCCTCGTCCTCGTCGATCTCAAGGTTGGTAGATTCAGCTATGCGGACGCTGGGCAAATGCATCTCTATCTAAACTACGCCCGCGAGCATTGGATGAAACCGGGCGAGAACCCACCAGTCGGACTCATTCTGTGCGCCGAAAAGGGAGCGGCAGAAGCCCACTATGCACTCGACAATCTGCCCAACAAGGTGCTCGCCGCGGAGTATCAGACTGTCCTTCCCGACGAAAAGCTCATCGCCGAGGAACTCGAACGCTCCCGCCAGGAAATAGAAAAACGAGAAAGGTTTGCGCACCTCCCACGTAAGCCTTAGACGACTGCCGAACCGCACGTTATTCTATTCCGCCGAAAACCTGGGAAAGACGTTCCCTATTCCATGCTCTTCCTCGCGACCGGCAATACAAGTTTCCAAGTCATCGTCCCTTGTCCGGGGCGTGACCGTGAAGGCCATGCATACAGGTTCCCGCCTGTGCCCATGACCAACGTCGATAGACCTCGATCTCGCGCAAGGGCCGCCGCTCCATTACCAAGAAGACTTGTCATCGCCCGATCTGATTGACGCGCTATCAGAAATGATTTTTCACTTCGATGAAAGCAGGTCCACACCCAAACCGGATCAACGCGAGCCCGCGCCTTCCGGTCCTTTGAAATTAGACCCATAACCTCTTTTATGGGTCTCAATCCTGCTAGCATGAAAATGGTTGCGATTCATTAACGATTGCCCCAAGTATGCTGAGTGCAGCGAAAGGAACTCCCATGTCTTCTGACAGCCAAGACGAATTAGATAATGAGGCTGCAGCAATAGATGAGTGGGAAGAGTCCCGAGACAGCGACGGCGACCCAATCGGCACTGAAGAATTGAAGCACCTGAACCTGAAGGAAATGCCCGAGGATGTTTCCGTTTCGGTATTGGACAACTATTTTCCCGAGACAACGATCAGCCGTGAAGGAGAATTCCTTGTCTGCGAGATTTTAGAGTACCTGTACACAAAATACTGGGAGCACAAGTTTTCGGCGTACGCTTTTGCCCAGGCAATGGAGCGCGCAGTTCGCCGTCTCGCCCATGAGGGCCACCCTTTCTCCGATCCATCACGGGATGACGAGGACGTTCACCTTTTCGTGCGCTGGAATCTGAGCGTCCCCCGTGACATGCAACCGGAAGCAGTCGTGAAATCGATCAAGTCCGCTTTCGACCTGGTGTGGCACCGTGCCGATTCGATCCTTGAGAACTCCGATTCCGTGCTGATCCTCGGAAAGGACAGCGGCCCTGCCCTGGACCGGCTGAAGAGAATCGAATCTAGGCTCCAAGAACTTGGCTACTATACCTACATCATCAAAGAGCAGCCCGACAAAGCCGGCGAAAGTGTCGTCCAGAAGGTCATGCGGTATGCGCTCTCATCCAAGTTCGTGTTGATTGAAAATACTGAAGCGTCCGGCCATCTCTACGAAATCCCGCACGTGACCAAGGCGGCCGAGTGCGTAACTGTGGTCTTGCAGGAAGAAGCCAAAGGCGCTACTTGGATGTTCGAGGATGCTTATGCCAAGCACAGGCACTGGCACAAGCTCACTTACAAAGACGACAAACTGGAGAATGCCGTAGAACAGACCGCCGATTGGGCGGAAAAGTTCGTAGGCGAATTCGGCGACTACCAGGCCACGAAGCTGCCGTGGCTCAAAAAGAAGTAGCTCCATCACAATGCACGACCAGCGTCTTTTACTACGCATTACAGCCTGTTCAATGAGGCCCACAAACTCATTTCGAATATGACCCCAGCCGCGTCGAACGCAATTGTCGGGGTAATGGTCGCCAGCGACACTAGCTGATCTGCAGGTGAACTGTGCAGCTGTTCAGCACGAAGACGCTCCACGACTGTTTCCACGTGTTCTCGGATGTCAGCGCGAAATGCTGCCGAAAACTGCGCCTGCCACTGCCAATCACGTTCTTGCTGTTCACTGGTCGGCGCAAGGGGTGCAATCGGATGCTGGCCGTGAGTGTGAATAAACTTTCGTGCGAACTCTCCTATTCTCGCCGCAGTGACCGCGGCATCGTGCTGCAGCGACCCCGCAGGGCCGACTATCGTCAATACTTCGTTTTCGTACCAGCGCACAATTCCTTCCCAAACTGTGAAGAGTGCCAGACTCAAGGCAACGATTCCCCAAGTTCTTCCTGACCAATGCAGCAGATTCGCGATGCGATATTTGTCGGCCACATCAGGCGGCAAGAGTTCGTATACCACTGATTCGGCAATCCAGAAGAGCAATGAGAGAATGTCGATCCATTTGAGCACACGGGAATACGCGATGACTTTCTTAAAGATTGCGAAGCTATCTTTCCAAAACATCATTATTTCGGACCCCTCTCTGCGCCTAGACGCTTTTGCTGTTGCGATTCTACGCACCAAATGACAGTCTTTCGCTACCTCTTTTATGGTTCCCAATCCGGCAATCCCAACAGTGGTTGACATTCGCTCGTAATGCTCCTTGAATTGTGGAATGAGCCCCTTCAGGCCAAACAACCTCAACAGGCTAGGTAACCAGGTTAGCGTTCCTATCAAGGCGGACGAAGACGGCTATCTGGGCCGCGAGTGTCCCATTCAGGAATGCCTCGGCTATTTTAAAGTGATCCCTGGAACCGGGATAAGAGGCCCTGCACCATGCCATTGTCCTTATTGCGGACACGTCGGAGACAACAAGACCTTCTGGACTCAGGAGCAGATCGAGTACGCCAGATCCGTCGTCATCCGTCAGGTTACCGACGCCATTCATAAAGATTTGAAGTCCCTAGAGTTCGAACACCGGCCAACGGGCGGTTTTGGCATCGGCATCAGCATGAAAGTGACGCAGGGCCCCCCGCATCCTATTAAATACTACAGAGAGAAGGAACTCGAAACCGAAGTCGTCTGTGATAACTGCACGCTCTGCTATGCCATCTATGGCGTATTTGGATGGTGCCCCGATTGTGGAATACACAACTCACTTCAGATTCTGACGACAAATCTTGAGCTTGCGAGAAAGGAACTTGCTCTTGCCGAATCGGTGGACAAAGAATTGGCGGACCACCTCGTAGGCGATGCCCTAGAGAATGTTGTATCCGCGTTCGATGGCTTCGGTCGGGAGATTTGTGCAACAAAGGCTGCGGATATTCAATTCCAGAATCTAACTGGTGCCAGGCGCCGTGTACTGGAGACATTCTCGGTCGATTTTTCGGATGTCCTCGCGCGAGGTGACTGGGAGAGAGCCTGCCAGATCTTTCAAAAGCGGCATCTACTTGCACACAAGATGGGCGTAGTAGATGAGGACTATGTCAAGAAGGCGAACGATCCACAGGCCATCCTGGGCCGCAAGATCAGCGTCAGCCGCGATGAAGTCACCGCGACCATCACAATCATTGAAACACTCGGAAAGCGGCTTTTTGACGGAGTATTTCAACCCAAACCGTAGCACACCGTTGAGCGAGATGTAATTCCACAGGTTCGGTTCATGTTTCCGATAACAGAATGTCTCAGAAAATAGGG
This sequence comes from Acidobacteriaceae bacterium, assembly GCA_003138955.1. Taxonomy (GTDB): domain Bacteria; phylum Acidobacteriota; class Terriglobia; order Terriglobales; family Acidobacteriaceae; genus Acidiflorens. Next base: position 9,566 of record PLHP01000417.1, read on the forward strand.
CCAGCCATCACCTCCCCGTTCCCCAGGTCGATTTTCCAGAATGCGAGTGTCTGGCCGCTGGCGTGCGAGAAGACAAAGTCGCGAGAAAGCGACAATGCTCTGACGACGGGTATCTTGAGTTCAGATACGAGAGGGCAATCGATCAAAATGTCCACAAGCAACGAGGAGAACCGCCGCCACTGTTCGGTCGACAGTTGATCGAACTGGATGCCGTGTTCCGCGCCGAAGTCGAGCAACTGCCGATGTAGTTGCTGAAACGACAAAAGACCAGTAACAGCCTTGAGGACTTCTTCGGGGCCGCGAGAGCCACCCTGATATCCGCTCACTACGTCTTCCAGCATCTTCAGCCCTGCTCTAGCCCAAGGCTCGCGGTCGATTTTGGTGTGTAACGCCCAGTTTGTGTAGAACGCGAGAACAGGATAGTTCTGTGCCGTCCGGACGTGTTCAAAGAGTTTGCGAATTTCGGCCAGGACATATGCAACGTCTGCTTCTCTCGTGATGTCTGCGGCCAAATGCTGGTTCAGTTTGCTGACAATTTCGTTCTTCATTGCGACTGCTGTCCACATGGAACGGAAATACAAACAGCATAGGGCATTGCCCGCCAATACCTCAGCTCTTTCTAAAACGCGATAATGTATTTTATCGAGTTAGAAGTCAATCGACTTTGTGACGTGGCAACGAGCTCTAGGACATTCCTATCGAAGAATTTGTGCTCGGTCTCGACCGTCGCTGTCCCAATCTATCGGAGACTGAACACCAGAGAGTAAAAAAGAGCTACCAGCGCGGCGATTACGACGACAACCTTTTCCTGCGCAGGAAACCAGACGACCTCGCGCTTCTTGGTTCGATTGTAGAGTTGGTAGTGACCCGCGAGTCCAAGCGCTTGGGCAATGAAAAAAAGAGTACCAAGTCCGAACGCCCAGCGAGCAAATTTACTGCCGACCGCACCGGAGACAGGCAACAGGACAACCCCAAAGACGAAACAGAACATGCCGAGAATGCTTATGTAATCAGAAGGAACTAACCAAGGGATGTCACCCTTGTCACCTACCTCCGACTCGCGCTCCAGTCGCCATTTGAACAGCGTGACTTGAAAGCCGAGAATTAGACCAGCAGGGGTCCAAAGGTCTTTGAGATCAGGGTCGATCATTGACGACAAGTTTATCCATTTTTGGTACTGAAGTCGCGCCGAACGTATTGTTTTTGTGAATGGTAACGTCCTTTATCATGCACTGATTAACAAGCTGTTACTACGAACCGGCGGCGGTAAAATGGCATCCTCTGGCAGAATTATTCGACAGCGTGTGATTTAGGCGCGATCATTTTCGAAAGGACCGGATGACGCAACAGACAGAGCGTTTCGACCTCTACACATTCATTGCTGGGGCCGCATTGGAGCGTGGCAAACCTTTCCTTCTGGAGTGCAACTGCGGCGGGATTGTCACGATCATGCCGCCCTTTCAAGACGAATACGTGGTCTGCCCGCGTTGTGAGGCCAGGATCAAGATGCTCGTTATCGAAGGTGACCCCGGTTACATCATCGGTGCGGACCCTGACGGAACACCGAAGCTACTCCCCGTCCAGGGTAGTTCTAAGCAACACCCCGGAAAACTATCGCCGTCCGAGCGCGATGCCATACTCGCGCAAGTCAAACAGCAGTTCGGCAAAAAGGACGGATAAGGCATGGCGATACCTGCAGAACAGGTAATGCTGGTCGATAGCGCCGGTAAAATCGTGGATGTTGACGCTTTCGTTGAGCGGTACCGAAAAGAACCGGAGCGGATTTTAGCCGACGATGAAGTGGGGCTTGTCCTCTACGTGGGAGACTTGGGGATCTACAGCCTCAAGCCTACAGATAGTGGTACGTTCCTTGCACAGCCGCTAACGGAGATTTCCAGGCCGCGATTCTCGCCCCGCGTGCTTCGAAAGCAGATCGGCGCGACCGTGCTGTCCGTGACTGCAGATGCGGTCTTCGTCGTGAAAGAGCAAAACGCTTTGAAAAAAGTAAGAGCTGACAAACTCGAACCCGGCATGGTCCTGGCATCGGGAGAAAAGGTATACCGATGAGCTTCAAGAACGAATTGGAGCGCCGATGCTTTGAGATCGCCGTCCGCGTTTTGGGGGGTAGCGTAACAATAGAGCATAACAAGACCATCCAGATCGAAACCGCACTCTTCCCTGAAGTAGCCTCTTTTAAGGGTCCGCCCGCCAAGGAAGTCGATGTCCTCGTCGCCCAATTGCTCGATAAGCCGAAAGTGGTGCTTCTCGTAAGCTGCAAATTGCTATCGCGACCGGCGGAACCGGCGCATGTGCAGGAATGGGGAGCAGTCGTTCAGACCATGAACCGTTACTCGGACGGCACACTCCACTTCGGACTGGTCGTTTCGCCATCCGGGTTCACGACCGGCTGCGAGCCGTGGGCGACGTCACACAATCTCGGTATCATCCCGCCTTTGAAGGGCCGTCGTTTGGCTTTCGATGAAGATACCGTGTTCCGCATGTTCGAGCGGGTGCTAGTCGCGCTTCGGACTCGGGCACGCCTTCGAATAGATGACCTCACAACCGCCCCCGCCTTCTTCGATTTTGTGTACCGCTTTGTGTCGGATTTTGAAGGCCATCAAGAAGCTGAGGTGGATGGTCGCTACTTGCTACTACCGAATAGGTGGGCGTCCTCATTTGGGGAGATGTACCACGCCATTGCCGGGCGGGCAGTCCAAGACCTATGGGTCGGTCAGGGTAGCACAATCGCAAGACTCTCGGGAGATGTCGTGTTGCAGTTTGGCGCGGCCCACGTGCAATTCGGTCGCGATCCACAGACGCAGCCGCCCACGATTCAATTGGCGTCACAGTGCCGCAAGAACATCGAGATGGAACCATGCACTCTCGATTTCGTCAGATCCATCGCTCTGGGCAAACAGATCACGAGCGCCGGTGATTTCGGAGGCTATCTCGAAGTCGGATTGAATCAACGCTACAATCTTGGCCTCCATGAAGCCGGGTTTCACCTCATCTCAACGGAGAGTCCGATTGAAGATCACCGTCTGTAGGATTCTGAGGTACGCAGCAGATTTGGCACCCTCCACTTCCATCACTCGCCGGAATCGCCGCCAAACAGCCAGATGCCACCAAGAATCGTTGCCACAAGTGCTCCCAGCGCTTTGGCATTCTTCTGTTTCTGGGAATTATCACGAACAAACTGTGCAAGCCATTGGAAGGAGCCTTCCCAATTCTTGTGTGCAGCCAGGTACTTCAAATCAGTAATGAACCCAGGAACGGGGACGTTGTCTTCCATGACCACAGGCAAGATTACCTTATTGCAACCAACCGCAATTCCAATTTCCTGCGGGACATAATCCGAGCTCTTGGCATCGTGGCTCCAAAGCAAAACGAAAAGATCACAAGCACGGATCGCACGGATGATTTCAGCGTTTAGAACCTGACTCGGCAGGACTGAGTACTCGGCTGCGAAGACCTCCGTGATGCCAGGCTGGGCCAGTGTAGAGCGCGCCCAATCTACTATGTGGAGGTTCTTGGTCGAATAGCTGATAAAGACGTTATAGGCCATCCGTCGAAATCACCCCTCATCTATTGGTCTCAAACGGAACGTATTCTAAATCAAACGCCGCATAACGGCGGCATAATCACGTCAACGCCGGTGCGATGCGGTGACGTGTGCTTAATCTAAGGTAGTATTGGCGGTCAGCGGTCAGTACCCTAACATCCCGCTTAGACTGGGGAGGTTGTAAATGTCTGTTTACGAATACTGGATAGGCCGAAACGTGGATCTCAACGCCGTTTGGCGCGACTACGAAGAAGGTGCAGGATACGAGAGAAAATTCCGGCAGACAACCTGTCATCTTTTGGAAATCGAATTTGAAACACCGCCAGCCAGTGATCCCCTCTTCGCCTTCGAAGCGGTTTTCAAGACAACGAAGCGCTATTTTCACGACATGAAGCGGCTTTGCCTTTCTCCCCGCGAATACGATGAGGCCGCTCCCCTTTACTTCTATGGCGTTGGCAGAGGTTCCGCTATCTGGCAGTGGCTCGGAGAGCTGCGTCAATTGATCCTTTTCGGGACGACCCTCAGTGACGAGAAGGTTGTTGGGCAGACCCTCGACAATCTCGACAAGAAATTGTCTATTCTCAGCAAATATTTTGGTTCGGACGTTAATCCGAAAGACTTTGACGCCTTCATGCGCGCGAAAGCGGCGCCGGAAATCGAGGCAGCCGTTCGCAAGATGTTGAAGCAGAAAATCAAGAGAGTGAGCATCTCCAGGCGCCCGGTTCAGGAATTGAAGCTGCCAGGCGAAACCAGCCTTGTCGATATCAAGCGCCTGGAAAGCGGAGAATAGAGAAAGAGAAGCGACATGCGTAGCGCGAAGAAGCAGCGTCCGGCGCACAGCCCCGAACTGACGGTGTTTTGCCGACAGGTGAGAAAGCGATCACTTGAAAACAGGCAAGCCCTCGCTGTTTTACATCGGAACACTCTCACCGGCAACGTTATGGCGGTTCTGCGGCAGGAGCTTGATTCGATGGTGCGCTGTATTTTCCTGCTCTCCATATCGGACAGGCGCTATCGAAATCGATTGATCGCCGACGCCGTGAACGTCCGGCAATGGCGTACCCCGGACGGCAAGTGCAAAATCACCGACAGAGCCATGGTGGACCTGTCCAGCAAGCTTCATGGCTGGACCCGGAACGTCTATGCCTTCGGCTGCGGCTTCATCCATCTTTCGGCTTTCCATGACTATCCCAACAAAGACCCGTTTGATTCGTTGACGCCCGAAGAGCGCAAGGACATCGCGCAGTATCTCCGCTCCTATCACGGTTTTGCTATGGACTCTGCGACGAAATTCCGTGACATCGAGCAGGTGCTTCCCGGAGTGTTCGACAAAATCTCCGGCAACCTGGAATGCTACGTGAAGGCCCTTGAAGAAGATTCAGACTTGACGGAGTGACCGGCGGCAGCAAAATGGCTATAAATGAAGAGATTATCTAACCTCTTGACAATAGTAACGTATGTGTTACCATAACAATGATTGATGTTCGCGAATACAACGACCGCGAGGGGCGCAGCCCCTACGCCGCATGGTTTGATCGCCTGAATGCTCAGGCGGCGGCAAAAGTGGCCACGGCCCTGACAAGACTGGCGGGCGGTAATTTTTCGAACGTTAAGGGGGTCGATTCCGGCGTGTTCGAATGCAGGATCGACTTCGGCCCTGGATATCGAGTGTATTTCGGTAAAGATGGGGAGCGCCTGGTGATTTTACTTGGTGGCGGCACCAAGAAGCGCCAGCAGCACGATATCAATGTTGCTCTTGCCAACTGGCAGGATTACAAACGAAGGAAGTAGGAGACCCGCAATGCCCCTGACCCGCGATTTCAAAGAAACGATCCGTGCCCGCGCCGCGCGCGATTCCAAATTTCGCAAAGAACTCCTCCGCGAAGGTGTCGAATGCATGCTTAGTGGCGATACTGCCACGGCGAAAACCATTCTCCGCGACTACATCAACGCGACTGTAGGCTTTGCGGAAGTTGCGGAAGCCACGCATATTCCTTCGAAGAGTCTCATGCGGATGCTGGGACCTACCGGCAATCCGCGCGCCGACAATCTTTTCGAGATTGTGAGTTTTCTGCAGAACCGCGAGGGCGTCCGCTTTCACGTCAAGGCTGAACTAGCTTAAGAGATTTTACTTCGCGGGATGTCCGCAACTCCCGGAGGATCGCTATGGATGCTGAGTGGGAAAAGACGTTTCGCAACCGCATGCGTGGATTCGAAACGCGGCGACCTCAAGGAGAAGCCGGTCTGCCGGTCTCAATCAAGCTCCGCGTTAGTTCAGGCTGCTTTCACCGTGAGCATTCTCCCCGTGCCTACAAGCTGATTGATTCGCAGCTTGCCCGCCTATCCCGTGACGTGGAGTTTGTCGAACACGAGAGCGGGCCTGAACTGCTGGTTTTTATAGCTGTCGCTACGGCGGGCATAACTCTAACGAAAAGCGTTCTTGATCTCATTACCGCGATCATCAAGGCCAGATCGGAAGGGATTAAAAAAGGGGACCATCCCTCCGAACCTATTGAGTTGACGGTTCGCCGCGCTAACGAGGGCGATAATGTTCGTGAGGAAATCGTTGTCCGCGTCGGCCACAACGACAGGGTTGATGGCCAGGCAATTGAAAAGGCTCTGGATGCCGCACTTCGCAAACTTCTCAAAGAATCGGAGCCAGACAAGAAAAGGTAGATCTCAAGTTCCGCGATCTTGAAGCGAAGCCAGGCCACAAACGATTTCATCAACCCGCTTGCTCTACTCTCTAAGCGACAAGCACGTCCGAAACCTTATTCCTGAGATGCAGTGCTTCGGGAACCTGGCGCGCACAGAGCACGGCTAGGATGTGCAAGAAAGCTTGGCGCAGATCGCCTTCATTCTCAACTTCCTTCTGCCGATGTTTCCAGCACAACGACAGAACCTCGGTCAACATAGCACCGAGATCGTGGCGGTGCCAGTCATCGTCCGGCAGGGAGTCCACAACAGCCGCAAGCTGTTTTACACCCTGCTCCAGCAAAACCTGACCGGCTTCTGTCCGCAGAAAATAGGCGTACCAGCCCGCCGCTGAACCATGTTTCAGCCACCGCTTGCCCCACTGTTCAAATGTCCCGGCCATTGAACTTACGAGAGGCTTGTATTTGGCGTAGCCCAGGACCTTGACTCCCGTGTCACTCAGACCCATGAGGTGTACCGCTAGTCCCTCCGCACGGCTCCAGTAGTGACCGTTTGCCGGTTGCCATGTGGGCCGGCCTTCTGTGTAAACAACCATTGTCTCGCCAGATTTCCGCAAAGCCCTGAAGATCGGGACTGGCCCGAACGCCTGCAGTCGTCCAGGATCGTAGGAAGTCTTCGACCCAGTATCTTCCCGCTGGCCCAAGTTCAAGAATCGGCCTATAGAACTTCCGCGCGGTTTCTAACGAATTCACGTGAGCGATAAACTCCGCAACTCGCGCCATGATCCATCGGTCGGACTCATATGGCGTACCATCGATTTCGACACGCTCGCCGTCTTTTTCAAGAGGAGGAAATGTCCGCATAAGCAAGTCGAACAATTCCTGCACGTAGTGCTGCCACACCTGTTCCTCGCCGGGCAAATGCTGGTCAATCATTCCCCACACAAATCCAAAACCTTGCTGGATCACGTCAACATCGATATCCGGCATTTCCCGGTGTACCTTCCGATCGGCGTTGTGCTCAAGGGACCATTTCCGGTGCTTTTCCCTCTGCTCCCTTTCGACGGCCGACATCGATCGGCGCTCAATTCTCTCGACAAGGTGCCGTCCCAGAATCTCGGCTCGGCGCAACGGAATGAGAGGGCCTTTTAGCCGGCCCGACAGAAACCTTCGGAACAGAGTTGTCCTGTATTTCTCCAGTTCACCCGTATTTCCGTAGTATCCTGATTCCCGGATTGCCGCGCGCCGCAAGGCGCTCCACAGCACTATGACATTCAGCAATTCCCCGAATCTCTCGCCTAATTTCCCACGGAGAACGTAGGCCCGCCACACCGTGAACAGGGTCGAGCTGTAGCTGGCTCCCGTGGCGCCTTCGAAGGCCATCCGCAATACCCATTCCTCGCTGCTCTCTTGCAATAACGCGATACCAGCTTCGCCCAAGAACGCTTCGGCGCCGTGGTTGTTAATGGCATGAGGAGAGAAATGCTCGGACTCCGCTGGCTTCAGTTCGCGCAACGTGCTGAGACACCACTTTTCCAGGTCGGGATTTTGTGCAAGCCATGTCCGGTGCAGTATCACAAGCACGGCAAGCCCGCCTGCAATCGAGTTGATCCGATAGTGCTCCTGCGATCCGTCTTCTCGCGGGTCTTTCCAGGTTGCGAGCTGTTGAAGTTGAGCCGCGAAAGCCGGCAAATCCTCAACCCGCAGTGTCTCCTGACCTTCCAGCAATCGCCGAGCGCGTGTGGCCAGGGTAAGAGACAGCATCCTCAGGTTCATTTCACCGTTCGATTTTTGAACGATTTCTTCAAGGTGGGGCGGCCAGCGCATCGTAATCAGGACCCGCCCGTCTTCCTGCGGTGTTTTCGTGTGGTTCGCGGGGTCGAACCTGGCGAGGAAAAATTCCATATCCTGCCGCGACTTCTCGCTACCCTGTCGAAGTTTTGCCCATTCCGCTTTCCGCGCGGACAGGTATTTCAGAGTGTCATCGTCCTCAAGCATCAAGGTTGGAGCCAGATCCCGCAGAAGATACTGGCGATGCGGCATCCTGTGCCACTCCGAAGCCAGCTTGACCACGAATTCGGGCTGGCCAGTCAGCGCAATTCCCCAGACCCCCTGGCTTTCGTTCATCGCCCAGCTTGTTTGACACTCGTAGACATAGAAGTTTCCCAGGAAGGGTTGTAGTTCCCCTACAAACAGTCCGGGATACCTCAAACCGACCGAGACAAGCAGCCCGGCAAAAGCCGCTGAGTCGGCATGATCGAAGATGTAATGAACCCACTGCGAAATGCTGTGGCCCTTGCCGATCTCTTCATACAACCACTTCTCCAATGCCATCAACGCACATTCAACGGTGTCGCCGTGCATCTGAAGATATCGATGCCAGCCGAACACGTTGCAGTCACCGATCCAGCACACCGGCTTGCCGTTGAATTCGAATTCGAAACCGTAATGTTTGCGTTCCTCCTCAGTCGGTTTTCGCCCGAGACCGTCCTCAATCCAGCGGGTGGTCGCGTAGTTTACCAACCGGACAATTGCATCAAGTGCCTCTTCCGGTGCCCGCTGCAGAAACTGCAAGAAAGGTCCTTTCCAATACATTGCCGGATAGCCCTTCTGCCAATCAGCCATCCCCAGCCGTTCACGCGAAAACATCCTCTCGTTGCCGATCTCGGCCCGCTTCGGCTCCTCGATGCAGACGGCAAGCAAAACCTCTTTCGCGGCTTTAGGACGCACTGCCATCAGCCCATTCAAGGCGGGCGTTTCCATCACCGCGGATTGAAAGCCATCTGCCACAGCCCCCGACGGGCCGTCCGCCGCTGGCGGCCTCAACGGACCCTTCCGGTATGAACTCACCTCGAACACAGGACTATGCCTGACGCGCTTGCTTTCCGGGTTTTTCTCTTCCCATTCCTTCCTCAACTTGGCCCGCCGGTCCCGTTCTTCGCGTCGCCGTTGAACCGCATGTCCCGGTTCATTCTTCCGGCCACAAAGCTCCAGCCCGATCTGCGTTACCTCATCCGGGAACTCAGGCGCAGCGGACAGCATCGCTTCATAAATCACCTTGTCCTTATCGCCGAAAAGCATGCCCTCTGCGATCAATCCTTGCGCTTCTCTCGCCAGCTCCAGTGCGAGCGATCCGGCCTCACGTCTCCCCGGCATCTCGACCGGCATGGTTCGGAGCCAAAGCGCACAGACCTCGGCTCCCAGTATCAGTGCGTGTTTTGCAACGTCTGCCGTGTGGCGATTCAGTACCCGCAGGACGGGCGCCCAATAAAGAGGTTGTGGAATGCGGAACCACGCTTCGGACTGCTCGGCTAGCTTCGCATCGCCAAAACCCATCAGCCGCCAGTCCGGGAACGAAGCGACGTGCAGATGACGAGACCGATCTTTTGTACCAAGTGGAGTGTTAGTGTAACGCCTTATTAGACATTTGTCCGTCGTAGTCGCCGGGGGTGTGGGGATGTGGGAAACGCGAAGCGTTTTCCATATCTCCATGCCCCGGTTGCTTCGACAAGATTGCTTGCGGTGCCGGTGGCCTGTAGCCCAGCGCCGAATGCGGCCGCTCCGTGTTGTATTCCACGCGCCACCTCTCCGTCAGAATCTGTGCCTCCTTCAGCGAGTAGAAAATCTCGCCGTTCAAGAACTCATCGCGCAGCTTCCCGTTGAAACTCTCACAGTACCCGTTCTCCCACGGACTCCCCGGCTCGATGTACAACGTTTTTGTGCCCAGCTTTCCCAGCCACTTCCGCAACTCCTCGGCAATGAACTCCGGCCCATTGTCCGAACGAATATGCTCGGGTATCCCGCGCACCAACATCACATCCGCCAACGTTTCGATCACCTGCAAACTCCCCAAGCGCCGCGCCACCCGTAACGCCAAGCACTCCCGGGTGTACTCGTCGATCACCACCAGGATGCGCAGCGCTCGTCCATCGTTCGTCATCGCCTTCACAAAATCGTAGCTCCACACGTGATTCGCCCGCTCCGGTCGCAACCGGATACACGAACCATCTCCGAGCCACAACCGCCCTCGCGGCCGCTGTTTCTGCGGCACCTTCAGCCCTTCGCGTCGCCAGATCCGCTGCACTCGATCCTTCCCCACCGGCCATCCCGCGTTCTGCAACAACGCCGTGATGCGCCGGTAGCCATACCGCCCATACTTCACGGCCAGGGCCAGAATCGCCTGCGTCAGCTGATCTTCGTCCGTGCGCCGCAGCGGCAGATAGCGTTGTGTCCCTCGCCATTGCCTCACCACTCGGCACGCCCGCCGCTCACTCACTTCGTACTCCTCGCGGGCATGCTCCACGGCGCACCGACGTCGCTCCGGGCTTAGAAGTTTCCCTCCGCAATATCCTTGAGGATCTGCTTATCCAACGACAACTCCGCCACCAGCCGTTTCAACTTGCCGTTCTCTTTCTCCAGTTCTTTCATCCGCTTCGCCTGGTCCATCTTCAGCCCGCCGTATTCCTTCCGCCAGCGGTAGAACGTCTGCATAGTGATCTCGGCTTCCTTGCAGGCTTGCGGAGTGGTTTTTCCGTTCGCGATGCCTACTTCAATCTGCCGCAGCATCGTCACGATTTGCTCTGGTTTGTACCTCTTGATTGGCATGACCCGCTTTTCCTCCAAGTGGATTCTCTCTCATTCCACCTGGTACAAATTTCGCCGGCCAGGTCAGCCGTGGATCGCGCCGCGGCACCATATTCGATGCTGGTCCTGAGTATGGTACCATAATTGTTGTGGAGACAGTGCGCAAGATTACGGTTGAGGTACCGCCGGAGCTTCTCGAGAAGGCGCAGCAAGCCAGCGGTACCGGCATCACCCAGACGGTCCGTACAGGGCTGCAGCTTGTTGCGGCGTCGCTGACTTACGCTCGCCTACGCCAACTCCGAGGCAAGGTTCGATTCACGCGTACGTTGGCAGAGCTCAAGGCCGACCGATGATCGCGGCCGATACGAGTACTTGGGTTGCCTTTCTAGAAGGCGCTGGCGGCGAGGACGCAAAACTGCTCGATGGGGCGCTGGAGGATCGGCAGGTTCTAATGGTACCGGTTGTGCTCACCGAGCTTTTAAGCGACCCGAAGCTTCCCTCCGCCGTTGCCGAAACACTCGCAGAAGTGCCTCTGGTTGAGATCGAACCAGGCTATTGGCAACGGGCAGGAGCGCTGCGGGCGAGGGTGCTGGCAAGGAGCCGCAGGGCGCGCCTCGGCGACGCGCTGATCGCCCAGAGCTGTATCGATCGAGGCATTCCTCTCCTTACGCGAGACCGAGACTTCCGGGCGTTCGCCGAAACTGCGGGTCTTGATCTGGTGCTTGGGGCGGGAACGCACTGAGCCGACGTCTCCCGGCGCGACTGCACTTTTAACATCTGCGAACGCGCCCTGCTGATACTCAACACGCTTAGCGCTCATTCACCATGGACAAAACTCGCGATGCGGTACAAAAAGGGGGAGGTATCTCTCGGCAGAGGCGCTGAGCTTGCTGGAGTCCCCGTGGGAAAGATCATGACGATCCTAACGGAATACGGGGTGGAAGGCAGGGTCGAACAGGAGGATTGTCTCCAGGGGCTCCGGGTCTTAGTAAGGTATGGTGACCACAGATTCGTGTGTCCTTCATTTTGCAATTAGCGAAAGGGTCACTCGGCCGTGGTTAGGGCTTCCGATTCGTTCTTGGTTACGCGGGTAGATGCCGAAGCGCACAGTTGCATCCGGCGGGAAAATTTTGCGATTCGACCCGCGACTTCCTGTGGATTGTCAGCCGTTGCGCGCCAGAATTCTAGCGTCTCCTGGTCGGGCAAAACCATCTGCAGCACCGGCGCGCGAAAATCCAGCTCCAGCTGACGGGCGGAGTCTATAGATTTGACTGGGGCGCTCCATGAAAGAACTTCTGGGCCTCGCACGTTCTAAGAAGTTGTAACGTGCCTTGTCCTGCACTCAGTAGTTGTCGCGAGTGCTCAGCGGGAAAGCCCAGAGAGGAGCTGTGCTGCCCGTTGGGATGGACTCGCATTAGCGCATCGCCGATATTCTGGTTGAGCAACAGTCACGCGCACGCGTGCGCGTGGCGAACTGAATCGTTACCGCAACTCGTGGGCTCGTCGGTGACAGTCCACGCAAAGCGCAATCAAGTTTTTCTCTGAATCGGCTCCCGAATGGCTGCGGAATTTTCTGTGGTGCACCTCAAGATTCGACATCGTGCCGCTTGACACCTCCAGCCGTCGCGATGCAGGATCTGCTGGCACAGACTTTCGTACGACAAGGGATCCTCTGGACCCTGCGGCGAACTGAGTTCCGAATGCCGTTGGAGCACTCAGTTGAATCGTCGCGTTAGACGGGGGTCGACCTGGGCATCGACGATTGAAGATGGTCGCAGGCCCGATTCGGCAGACTACCAAACTCGTTCGCGCACAATCCGAGTACGTTATTCCTCGAATAGATTAAGCTGAATGTTCGCGTTACTGGAGAATTGTTTGAACATATTTCACATCGTTGGAGCTCGTCCCAACTTCATGAAGGTCGCACCGGTCCTGAATGCCCTGAAGGGGCGGAAGAATATGGTGCAGACCCTCGTCCACACCGGTCAGCACTACGACGTCAACATGTCCGAGGTGTTCTTTCGGCAACTGGGCATGCCGGCGCCCGATGTGTACCTGGCGGTCGGGTCGGGCACGCATGCGAAGCAGACGGCGGAGATCATGATCCGCCTGGAACCGGTCGTAGTCGAACGCCAGCCTGACATCGTCCTCGTGTATGGGGATGTGAATTCGACCGTCGCGGCAGCACTGGTCTGTGCCAAGCTGGGCGTTAGAGTCGGCCATATCGAAGCTGGATTGCGCTCATTTGATCGCACCATGCCGGAGGAGATCAACCGCTTGGTAACCGATCAACTGGCCGATTGGCTGTTTACCCCCTCGGAGGATGGGGATGAGAATCTTCGGCGAGAGGGAATCCCGCCGGAGAAGGTCTTCTGCGTCGGCAACGTCATGATTGACTCGCTCGTGCGCCTGTTGCCCTCAGCGGAGAATACGGGAATCGATGGTCTGCCTGAGCGGTATGCCTTGGTCACGCTGCACCGGCCGGCCAACGTCGATGATAGCGTGACGCTGAAAGGAATCCTGGAGTCGCTGGTCGAGGTGAACCGGGATTTGACGGTGGTTTTTCCAGCCCATCCCCGAACGCGTAAACGAATTGCCGATTTTGGATTGACTGCCGGGCAATTATGCGTGCTCGATCCCTTGTCGTATGTGGACTTTCTTGGCCTGCAATCGCGTGCGACCGTGGTGATTACCGATTCCGGAGGTATTCAGGAAGAGACTACTTATCTCGGTGTGCCCTGCCTGACCCTGCGCGAGAACACCGAACGTCCAGTCACAGTCACTCTCGGAACCAACGTTCTCGTCGGACGCGATCCCGACAAACTGCGCTCCGAACTATCCCGAGTCCTCGCCGGCCAGGCCAAGAAGGGAACTATCCCTCCTCTTTGGGACGGTCACGCGGGCGAACGAATCGCCGCCATACTCGCTGACTAGCAGTCCGGGAACGATTCTTGTGAGGACTGGCGCGGCGCGCTTTACAATATGCAGGCCGCAATTTGCGGAAACGCGACCGCCATGGACCACGATCATGACAGCGACCAATGACCAGGACCACGCAAGATGAAGGAAGTCAGTGCGCTTGCCGGCAACCCGAAGCTTCGCCCCCACACTTCGTGGTCGCAAGCCCCTTCCACGGCGGCGTTTCCCACTGGACGCGTTGACGTCTGGAGAGTGCGTCTTGACGAACCGGCGACAGCAGGCGCCCAGGGCAGCGTTCTGTCTCCCGATGAGATCGCCCGCGCCAGCCGATTTCACTTCGAGAAAGATCGGATTCACTTCACTCAATGCCGTTCTGCACTTCGAGCTATACTTGCCGGTTACCTGGCGATTCCCGCGGCCGAGATTCGTTTCGAGTATCTCACCAACGGCAAGCCCCGGCTCCGAGCCGAGCAGAATCCACACGTGCTGCAGTTCAACGTATCCCACTCGGCAAATATGGCGGTGATTGCAGTTGGATCTGAGCACCGGCTAGGCGTCGACATCGAAAAAATCCGCAGCGACGTCGACACCGCATCGCTGGCTGAGCGATTCTTCTCGCTTCGCGAACGCGCCGGACTTCAGGCGTTGCCGGATCGTCTTCGCGTGCCAGGCTTCTTTGCCTGCTGGACGCGTAAAGAAGCCTTCCTGAAGGCCACCGGTGACGGCCTTTCTTTTCCGCTGGCGGATTTTTCCGTCACCACACACCCCGATCTCGATCCGGAACTTGAAGAAATCAATGGAAACACGGAAGCCGGGAAACTATGGTTTCTGGCAGACCTCAGTGTCGTCGACGGCTTTCGCGCGACGGTGGCTCTCGATCGCTGTCATTCGCGCCTGGAAACGTATTCTTGGAACTGAGCCTGCGCGCGTCATGGCGGGCCATCAAAAAATGCCCCACAAGCCAGTCGGAGTTGTGGGGCAAGAGAATGAACAGTTCCTTCCCTAAAGATCCGCTCAGCCACAGCGTAAGACCTTTCCGGCAAGAGAAGAATGGCACGTGCGTGATAAGTGTTGGGCACAAGCGGGCCAATCAAGGCGGTATCGTGTATTAGGGGCGACTCTCGCGCCGGTCGCGGCGGAGCGCGTGGTTCCCCGGTTTCCTTACCAATATCTCCATCTGGTACTGCCGCACCAAGAATAAAGAGAAGCGGGTGGAACGTCTCCGCCAGATTGTGTGCAGTGGATTCCGCCCCTTGCAATGGCGCTGTGTCAGACACCCGTTCGTGGCCTTAGCGGCGATGCACTCTTGCGTGGCATGCCGTGCACAGCGTCATCAAGTTTTCCTCGGAGTCGGATCCCGAATGGCTGCGGAACTCTCTGTGGTGCACCTCAAGATTCGACATCGCGCCGCATGATTGACACCTCCAGCCGTCGCGATGCAGGATCTGCTGGCGCAGGCTTTCGTACGACAAGGGGTCGAGCCGCGAGGGAGCGGCTTTGGGGCGAATCATTCTCAGGACGCCTTCTCGCGCAGGTTTTCGAGGAAGGCCTGCTGCTGTTCGCCGGGCAAGAACTTGTAGTAGCGTGAGATCGAGTTGAGCAGGATCTCTGGGTTGCCGTTGTCCAAGTGTGCGCCAGCAAGGAAGTCGGCGCAGATCATCTCCAGACAGTAACCGCGTGATTTGTCCGTGCCCAGCATCAGGGCTGCTGTCTCGATTGCCTGCTCGATGACAGGAGTCTGGCTTTCATAGACTTTGAAGTAGATCAGCTCCGACGGCTCCTCTTCCTTTCCCGTCAGTTCCTTCTCCACCTCCCGCCTGAACACTTCCCGAGGCATTGAGCGGGCTTTGTGCACCCAGGGTGCACAATCGAAGTGCTGTCCGTCCCGGCGCGCGATCTTCGCCAACTCCCTTCCTTTCGTCCAACCGATTTCCTTTAGTTCCTTCCGCGCCTGCGGCGGCAGGTGCTCGTGGATGGACATCAGGTAGTACGCCTTCCTTCTCGATTCCGGAAACCGCTTCGCCAAGAACTCGTCAAACGACTTCAGGTTCTCGAGCCTCCAGTACTGTCCCGCCCGCACCTCGCACAGATACCTGCCAAGCTCGACGAAGCGAGTGTCGCGCTCTGCGTCTTTCTGTCTTTCCCACGCCAGGATCTCGTCGATCTTGGTCAGAACAAACAGTGCGCGCTTGCGATTGAGCTTCGGGGGCATCGGCGGCCACCTAGTAAACAAGTTCGTCAAACAGACCAAGANNGGGCAGGTTGTGCACGGATTCTGGGGGAAGCGGATGCCGCTGTGCGGCAGGAACAGCCCGGACTCGATCCGTCGCACCGTGTCATCGACCAGAGTTGCAAATTCCTGCCGCTGCTCGTCAGAAATGGTGGCCCGGAGGTACTGAA
>PLHP01000154.1 GCA_003138955.1 Acidobacteriaceae bacterium
TCCTTCTCCAGCGCCTTGTGGATGATTTCTTCCAGCTTCGCCGGAACTTCTTTATTTAGCTCCGCGGGCGGGACCGGATCCCGATTCAGAATCGCGTCGTAGATCGTCGCTTCGCTCTCGCCGGGAAACGGCTGCTGCCCCGTTGCCATCTCGTACAGCACGGCGCCGAAAGAGAACAGATCGGTACGGTTGTCCAACTCCTTCGCCCGCGCTTGTTCCGGGGACATGTAGGCCACGGTTCCCAGCGCTGCTCCTCCGCCCGTCAGTGGCTCCAGCGTCAGCACCGTCTCTTCGTCGCCGCTTCCACTCGACGATCCTTTCTTCCGCGGTCCCGTCAGCTTCGCTAATCCGAAGTCCAGCACCTTGGCATGGCCGCGCTTTGTTACGAAAATGTTCGCCGGCTTGATGTCGCGGTGCACGATGCCTTCGCCGTGCGCCGCCTCCAGCGCGTCGGCGATCTCGATGGCCAGGGGCAGCAGCGTCTCCATCTCCAGCGGATGCCCCCGATGCATTGCCGCAGTGTCATGCCATCCAGAAACTCCATGGCGATGAACGCGCGGCCTTCGTACTCACCGATCTCGTAAATCGTGCAGATGTTGGGATGATTCAGNNTTGTAGACCACTCCCATCCCGCCCGCGCCCAGCGGGCCGAGTACGCGATAGTGAGAGATAGTCCGCCCCATGATCAAAGATGATCCCGACGGGCTCACGCCAAGAGTTGGCAATTGCGCCGCGACGTCGGCGACATGAAGCCCGGGCGATTCCAGAAAGCTTCCCGCCTTGCGATCAGAAGTCAGCAGCGATCGAACTTCCTCAAGCAGTTCCGTATCGCCGCCGCATTGCCGACGCAGGAACTCCTCCTGCTGCCCAGACGGCACTTGCAGCGCCGCTTGCAGCAGTTCGTCCACGCGTTTCCAGCGCTCAGCGTCCATCGGAACTTTCGCGGCTCATTTCGCGGTGCAGCCAGGCTCGGGCGGTGCTCCAGTCACGCGCCACCGTGATCACCGAAACTTTGAGCACTTCGGCTATCTCGTCGACGTTCAGGCCACCGAAGAAGCGCAGCTCCACAACCTGGGCCTTGCGCGGATCAATTTTCGCCAGTGCTTTGAGCGCATCATCGAGGGCGACGATGTCGAGATCTTTCCCCTTGCCCGGCTCCAAAAGCCCAGTGTCGTCTAACGATAGTGTCTCGACGGCCCCTCCGCGTTTCCCGGCGCGGTGGCGGCGGGCATAGTCGACCAGAATCTGCCGCATCTGTTGGGCAGCGATGGCAAAAAAATGGGAGCGGCCCTCCCACTGCGGCGCATTCAGCCCCACCAGGCGGAGATAAGCTTCATTGACCAGAGCGGCGCTCTGCAAAGTGTGGTCGGGACGTTCCTTGCGCAGCTGAAAGTGGGCGAGACGCTGCAGTTCCTTGTAGACGACAGGCAACAAGGCGTCGAGAGCTTTGCGGTCGCCACTCCGCCAGCCCTGTAACAGCTGCGTGATCTCTCCTGCCGATTCGTGCCCCACGAAGCTACCTTTGGGAGGGGAAGCGCTTTGGGAACTAAGAGTAGCCACGGCGGTTTCGGATGTCAACTGGAAATGGTTGAAAAACGGCCACTTAGGCGTGTCCCGTCGCGGCCAGAAAATATTTTGAGCGCCGATGATAGGTTCTGCCAACGACTTTGCGCTGTTACAGACAGAAGGGCAGAACTTGAAGGAGAACGGTATGAAGCTCAAAACTAAGATCCGGGCAGGCAAGATCAGACCAAACCACAACGTCACGGTTCATGGAATCACAGCCTCTTCCTTCTCCACTGGCAGGATCGCGGCGCAAGCCGCCGAGACATCTGACGCCGTGACTCTGGCGGCTTCGACGAGTGCGCGGTAGTTGCAATTCTGCGGGCGGCTGCCCAACCGCGGATGCCGCCTCGTAAGAAACAAGGTTTTGGTCGGACATTATCGCAACACACGGGGACAGAATTTCCATGCGGTTGTTGCGAGGAAAGGAGACTCCTATGAAACTGCAGACTCGAATCAAGGCTGGACGTCCCAACCCGAACCACAACACGATCGTTCGCTAAATCACCTGGGGCATGCAGCGATCCCGCGAAGGACTTCATACCCCGAAAGAATCAAACATCCCAACACAAAGGAGAATCGTATGAAACTCAAAACCAAAATCAAGGCTGGAAGGCTCTCCAGCAACCACAACCCCATCGTTCGTTGATGGGTCTGGCGGTGCATATGTTTCTTTCAGCGCCACTACCAGCATAAGGACCCGCGACCGAAAGTCGCGGGTCACCTCTTGGAGAATCCACATGGCCACCACCGCTTTTGCCCGAACCTTCGCCCGGTTGCTTTCGGACCGCGGCGGCTTGACGCGCTCTTTGCTCGCCGTCGGCCTGCTGGTGCTGGGTGGTTGGTGCTTCTGGGCCGCTCGGGCGCGCGTGACCCTGTACGAAGTTTCGTCCGAAGCCCGGGTCGAGCTGGACGCAGCCGCTTATCCCATTCAGTCTCCGCTGCTCGGTCGCGTGGTCGAGGCCCATCTGCGGGTGGGTCAGGCGGTGCAACGCGGGGATGTGCTGGTTGAGATCGATGCCGCTCCCGAGCAGTTGCAGATGCGTCAGGAGAACGTTCATGCGCAAGGATTGGACTTGGAAGTAATCAGGTTGCGCTCGCAGGTGGCAGCGGAGCAAAGCGCTCGCGCGGAAGAACAAAGGACCGCACAGCTCAGCCTTGAGGAAGCAACCGGCCGCGTACGCGAGGCCGAGGCCGCCGCGAAGTATGCCGACGCGGAATTGGCACGCGAACAAAAGATGAAAGAGGCGGGCCTGGTTCCTCCGCGCGACCTGGAAAGAATCGACGCCGACGCGCGCCGCTTGCGCGCAGCCTTTGAAAATACCGAAACTGCCGCCAGGCGTCTGCCCCAGGAACAGGCTACACGCGACCGGGAGCGCGATGTACGTATCCAGAGACTCTATTCCGAAATCGCGGCGCTGGAAGAACAGCGCAACACGGTGAACGCCGGAGTGCAGGGCTTGAAGTACGAAGTCGAGCGCCGGCAAATCCGCGCGCCCATCGACGGACGCATCGCCGAATGCATGACTCTCCGTCCCGGGTCCGTCGTGGAAGAGGCAGAGAGTCTCGCCTCAATCGTCCCATCCGGCCAGTTGCGTGTGGTGGCGCAATTCCCCGCCGAGGCTGCGCTCGGCCGCATCCAGCCCGGCCAGACGGCCACGTTGCGGCTGGACGGCTATCCCTGGGCCGAGTTCGGCTCGGTCTCTGCCACGGTGGCACGCACGGCCCAGGAGATCCGTGATGGCAAGGTGCGCGTCGAACTGGCAATCAATCCCAGCGCAAGCTTTCGCGGACGCCTCGAACACGGAATGCCGGGAACCATCGAGGTTGCGGTCGAACATGTGACTCCGCTGGCGCTGGTCATGCGCACCACCGGCCAGTGGATGACGAGGCGGCCATGAAACGTTTCCTGGTTCCGGAAGTGATCCAAAGCTCGGTGATGGACTGCGGTCCGGCTTCATTGAAAGCGCTGTTCGGCGGCTTCGGACTTTATCTGTCTTACGGCCGGTTGCGTGAAGCCTGCCAGACCGATGTGGATGGGACCTCGATCGACACGCTGGAAACGATGGCGCAGGCGTTGGGCCTCGACGCCGCACAGGTTGTCATCCCCGCGGATCTGGTGCTGCTCCCGACGTCGGCCTGTTTGCCGGCCATTGTTGTCATGCGCCTCGCCGGAGGCGCGACCCACTTTGTCGTGTTGTGGAGCGTGCATGGTCCGCTGGTCCAAATCATGGATCCGGGAGCGGGCCGCATTTGGATGCACCGCCGGAGATTCTTGGACTCCCTCTACATCCACGAACAGATGGTCACGCGTGAGATGTGGGAAGAATGGTCGCACACCGACGTCTTTACCGCCGGCCTGGAAGGAAGGATGCGTGCTCTCGGCATCGAGCCGCATCCGCGGAACGAACGCATCGGAAATCGCGCGGTTTTGGACGCGTCGCTTCGTCTGGCTCGCACTCTCTGCGATGCCGGCAAGCTAACGCCTGGCGCGGAAGCGGAACAATTTCTCAACTTGTGCGCAGAAAATCCTGAGCAGATTCCACCCGAGTTCTGGACCGTGCGCAAGACGACGGACGATGACGAGCAGCGAATGATGCGTGGCGCCGTTCTGGTCGTTGCTGCGGGCAGGCGGGAGGAAGCGTCCACCGAGCCGTTGCCGCAATCCCTCGAAGCGGTGCGCAATGAACCGCCAACCCGGGTTTGGCTTCCCGTGTGGCAGGCGGTTCGGGAGAGTGGATGGCTCTCTTCCGGCCTGATTGTCTTGGCTCTGCTCGCTTCCGCCGCGGGAACAGTGTTCGAGCCTCTGCTGTTTCGCGGATTCTTTGACCTTGCTCGGCACTTGAAGCTGAGCGGTCAACGTATCGGCGCGATTACCGCCATGATTTGTTTTCTCGGTGGATTGCTTGCGTTGGAGTGGCCCGCAGTGACAGGTCTTCTGCGCCTTGGCCGCCATCTAGAGATGCGGCTGCGAACGCAAATCCTGATGAAGATTCCCCGGCTGCATGACCGCCATTTTCAATCTCGCTTGATTTCGGACATGGCGTTCCGCGCGCACACGCTACAACTCCTGCGCCACTTGCCGGAATTCGCCGGGCTCTTTGTGCGCTTGACCGCCAGCCTGATTTTCGCGGCCGCGGGGATCGCATGGTTTTATCCCGGCGCAGCTCTGCCTGCCGTGTTGGCAGTGATTGTTGCCGTCGGAGTTCCCCTTCTGTTTCAGCCCGCCCTGGCAAGCCGGGACTTGCGCTTTCGCGAGTTCAGTGGCGCCCTGAGCCGCTTCTATCTGGATGCACTACTCGGTCTGCGACCGATTCAGGCACACGGCGCCGCTTCGACGCTTCGCACTCTGCATTCTGAGCAGCTTGGCCAGTGGGCGGAAGCCGGATTGCGACTGCAGTCAGTATTCGTGCGCGCCGAGGTGCTCCAGATGGCGGTGACGTATGTGCCCGTCATCGCGCTGGTTTATCGGGAAGCTCTGCGCACTTCCTCTCCCGCGGGATTGCTGTTGCTGGCCTATTGGGCCGTTTCTATTCCCACCCTCGGTCAGGAGTTGGCGTCCATCGCTTGGGACATGCCTGCCCTGCGCAACACGTTGTGGCGCCTTCTGGAGCCTCTCGGCGCGCCCGAAGAGGAGGTCCCGGAAGTCGCGCCTGCGGCGGCGAAGACCTGTGGCGTCGGCGTGGAAATCGAGAAGGTAACGGTAGTCGCAGGCGGTCACGTCATTCTAGAGAATCTCGACCTCAGCATCGCGCCCGGAGAGCACATCGCGGTAGTGGGCTTATCCGGCGCCGGAAAATCTTCGCTGGCCAGTCTGCTGCTCGGATGGCACAAACCGCAGTCGGGCACCGTGACGGTGGACGGCGCGCCACTCGACTCAGAACGCCTGTCACAATTGCGGCGCCACACCGCATGGATCGCTCCTGAGGTTCATCTCTTTCAGGCGAGCCTCTTGGACAATCTCAAGTATGGCAATGGGTCCGACTCGACTGGACGAGTGGGTCTGGCGATTCAAGGGACGGACCTGCTGAGTGTGCTGGAGCGCCTGCCCGATGGCTTGCAGACCGAACTGGGCGAAAGTGGCGCGCTAGTCTCCGGCGGCGAAGGGCAGAATGTTCGGATCGGGCGCGCCATGGCACGTCCCGATGTTCGCCTGGCAATTCTCGATGAGCCCGCGCGCGGTCTGGATCGCGAAGCGCGGCGGAGTTTGCTGGCAAGAGCGCGCCAGCACTTCGCCAAGGCAACGATGATCTTCGTCACCCACGATGTTCCCGACACCCTCGATTTCCAGCGCGTATTGGTGGTTGAGCAGGGACGGATTATCGAGCAAGGCTTGCCTCGCGAGTTGTATGAAAAGACAGATTCCCGCTATCGCGCTTTGTGCGATCAGGAGACCATCACTCACCAGCGCTTATGGTCAGGATCGACTTGGCGGCACTTGAAGATGAGCAGTGGAGTTCTCAGTGAGTCGACGGAGGCCCGCGAATGGACAGNNGTACATAGCGGTCCTGCCACCGCAGCCCGGACAGGGTTGCGCTGATTCTCTCGATGTCGAACTCTGGCCACAGCTTTCCTTCTGGCGGCAGATGAAAGCGGCAGGATTGGTCTCCCGCGTGGGCGTGCTACTCGGTACGCATGGCCTTGAGATCGCACTCTTGTTTGCGAGTTGGGCTTTCCTGGGATCGGGCGCGCTCAGTGGGCGGTTGGACTATGCCTGGCTAACGGCGTGGACTCTCTGTCTGGCCAGCACCGTGCCGCTGCGCGCCGCCTCGCGCTGGCTGGAGGGCGTCGTCGCAGTCGGTTTCGGTGGCTTGTTGAAACAACGTTTGATGGTAGGTGCGATGACCATGGACGCCGACCTCATGCGGCGGAAGGGTGCTGGAGAACTGTTGAGTGAGGTCCTGGAATCGGAAGCGATCGAGCAATTGGGCGCCAGCGGAGGGCTGCAGATCGCGCTCGCGGCTCTCGAATTACTGCTCGCCCCGTTTGTCATTGCCTTCGGAGCCGCCGCCGGCGCTGAGATCACGTTGCTGATTCTCTGGATTGTCCTGGGGACTCTCTTGATTTCCCAGAATATGCGGCGGCGTTCTTCGTGGACGACAACACGCCTGGAATTGACCCACCAGTTAGTCGAAAAGATGAGCGCCCATCGCACCCGGCTAGCGCAACAGGCGCCCTCGGAATGGCACTGCGATGAGGATCGTGACAATGAGCAGTACGCCGGGATGTCCGAGACTCTCGACCAATCGTCGGCGTGGATCGAAACGGCATTACCCCGTAGCTACGTGATTGCCGCTTTTGCCGTGCTCGCGCCGTCGTTTCTGTCCGGCAAAGCTTCGCTGGCGCAACTCGCCATCAGCTTCGGAGCGATTCTGTTCACCAGCGCCGCCATTGAACGGTTGACCGCCTGGCTTACTCCCGGAACCGCAGCGTGGATTGCCTGGCGGAATGTGAAAATGATGTTTGACGCCGCGGCAGGAGCCGACCGAACCGAACTGCCGACTGAAACATCCTCGGGTTCAGACACCATCCTACAGGCGCACAATGTCATGTTCACTCACCAGGGCCGATACGAGCCGATCCTGAAAGGATGCAGTCTCTCCATCGAGCGCGGCGATTTCGTGTTACTCCAGGGCGACTCCGGCAGCGGCAAGTCCACCTTGGTTTCCCTGCTCGGTGGCTTGCGGCGTCCTTCCGGCGGTCTCCTCCTCGCTGGAGGACTGGACCGGCATACACTCGGCGAAGCAACCTGGCGACATCGCATCGCG
Organism: Acidobacteriaceae bacterium; assembly: GCA_003138955.1. Classification (GTDB taxonomy): domain Bacteria; phylum Acidobacteriota; class Terriglobia; order Terriglobales; family Acidobacteriaceae; genus Acidiflorens. The sequence goes on from PLHP01000154.1 coordinate 7,332, forward strand.
GTAGCTCCGCAGTATCACGAGAACCATGTATTCACCGCGCCACTCAGCTTTAATCTTCTTCTGGGACGGCCCTACCCACACTCCGCCCGGGACCTCGAAGAGGCCAAAGAGTTGTGCCACGAACTCGGCCTTGGACCCCTGCTGGAGCGAATGCCGGCTGGGCTCGACCAGATCGTCGGCGAGACGGGCTGGCAGCTTTCGCAAGGGGAACGGGGACGAGTTTTTCTGGCGCGGGCGCTGTTGCAGAATGCAGAAGTCGTGATGCTCGACGAAAGCCTTGGCGCGCTCGATCCTCAAAACCTTAGGCAGTGCCTGGATTGCGTGACTCGACGGGCAAAGACGCTTCTGGTGGTGGCACACCCATGAGTACGGAACGTGCTGTCGAATTGCAAGAGCAGGCTTGGAACTTGCAAGCGGAAGGAAACCTGGACGAAGCGGCAACGGCTGTGCGGAAGGCTCTGCTGCTTCTCGAAGAGTCGGGTGAACAGAATTCTCCCGATGCCGCCAACCTACTCAACGATCTTGCCGAAATCGAAAATGAACGCCAGAACTTTCAGGACGCTTTGGCGCTGGCGGAACGGGCGCACTCCATCGAGGACGAGTTAGGCGACTCCTTCGCCGGCGAAGGCGCCGCTCAGATTCGCGCGAGAACGATGGGACTGATCGGCGAAATATGCCGCCTGCTCGGTGATCTCGTTCGCGCCGAGGCGAGCCTCAAAGAAGCGTTACAGATCGTGGCCTCTGAGTTCGGCGAGGCGTCCGAGCCCGTGGCCGATGCGCGGAATAATCTCGCCGTTCTCTACAAGGCTTGCGGCCGCTTCGATGAGGGGCTTGAATTGTACCAACAGGCACTGAACTCCGTCGTCAAACTGCATGGCGAGGACTGTTTGTCGAGCGCCGTCATCTATCACAACATCGGCGGCATTTTGCATGCCAAAGGCGACTTCGACTCAGCGGAGCAACCTGGGCGAAGGGCCTGGGAGATTTCTCGGCGACTGCTTGGCGAAGACGATCCTCGAACCTTATTCGACGCTGTCGCCTACGCGGCGATTCTAGACGGCCTCCAAAGATATGACGAAAGCGAAGCCATATATAGAAGAGCGTTGGTGATCTTTGAGAAGACCTTCGGGCCCGAGCACTACGAAGTGGCGTCGAACCTGCACAATCTGGCCGCAGTCCTTGGCGCTCGCGGTGATCTTGACCAGGCTGAGAAACTCTACCTGCGAGCTCTGGCGATCAAGGAGAAAGTGGTAGGCGCGGAAAGTCCGGATGCAGCTCTGACGCGGAATAATCTCGGCGCATTGCTCAATCTAAAGGGACGGCCGAGTGAAGCGGCGGCCATGCTACGGAGTGCAGTGGAGATTCTTCAAGACCGGCTTGCAGCCGACCATCCACACCTGGTTTTCGCCCGCGCGAACCTGGAAAGAGCGCTTTTCTCCTTACGGGGGCTCGACGCAGAAAATCCGAAGTGTTGTGTAAGCCAGAACACACGGATAAAGCAACCGAACGATGACAATCTGTCAAAGCGTGAACGGTGACATTAACATGACGGGGTTGGCTTGGGAGCAGTCCGCTTTTGTCTGACATTCCCTGGCCAGATGGACGGTCGTGAGCATGAAGGACGATTGGAAGACCATCTTCCCCCGTTGAGAACGGCAAGGCGTGCAAAATATGCGATTATATCGTATATTTTGCATATGTGGATTCCACGCGCGGTTGAACCCCGCCTGAAACGCTCTGCGAAGACGCGGCCCGTAGTCGTGCTGACCGGAGCCAGACAGACCGGAAAGACCTCCACCTTTCTGCGCCTGTTCCCAAAACATGCGTTCGTGTCCCTCGACCTCCCCAACGAGGCTGAGCAGGCCGAAAAAGAACCGGGCACCTTTCTCCAACGTCACCCGCCGCCCGTCCTCATTGATGAGGTCCAGTATGCGCCGGGCTTGTTCCGGCACCTCAAGGTAGCCGTGGACGCCCACCGTACACGCAACGGACAATTCCTGCTGACTGGTTCGCAGAAGTTCGCCCTGATGAAGAACGTTTCCGAATCGCTCGCAGGCAGGGCCGACATCGTGGAACTGGAAACCCTTTCCTTTGCCGAGATTCTAGCAGCGCTGCCGCGAACCGGGATCGAAGAAGCGATCGTGCGCGGTGGGTTCCCAGAGCTGTATGCAAATCCAGACATTGATCCCGTGGCGTTTTACAATTCCTATCTTGCTACTTATCTCGAACGAGACGTGCGCTCCTTAACCAATGTCGGCAGCCTGCGCGACTTCGAAAGATTTCTGCGTGCCTGCGCGCTCCGTTCTGCAAATCTATTGAACAAAGCAGATCTGGCGCGCGATGTTGGCATTGCCCCTTCGACAGCGAATCATTGGCTGTCGATGCTGGAAGCCTCCGGTCAGATCGTATTGCTTGAGCCGTGGTTCTCGAATCGGACCAAGTCGATCGTCAAGAGCCCCAAGCTCTACCTTGCGGACACGGGTCTACTTTGCGCTTTGCTGAATATTCGGTCCGAGGAAGCTCTTCGGCAATCACCGTCGGTAGGCGCAGTCTGGGAGACGTTTGTCTTCGCCCAGCTTCGGGACCGCGAACGCCACGGAGGGCGCGCAGGCAGCCTCTTCTTCTGGCGCGACCGAACCCGCGAAGTAGACTTTGTGGTGGATACGGGCGGCGGACGCCTGGAACTGTTCGAGGCGAAGTGGACGGAACTGCCAGATATCGGCGATACGGTGAATCTCGACTTTGTACGCAATGCGGTAGGCAAATCGCGAATGGGTGGTGGTGCTATCGTCTGCCGCACACCAAACGGCTTTCCGCTGGCGAATGGATTTCGGGCACTACCTGTGACTGAACTCAGATGAATTTGCCCTGATGGTGTTGCAGGAAAATCTGACATCCCCCGGATAGCTGAATAATAAGCCGAGGCGCAAAGGCCAGTGTCAAGGCTCTT
>PLHP01000184.1 GCA_003138955.1 Acidobacteriaceae bacterium
GATACGGCTCGTAAGCGCGATAATTGCTGGCCACGCCCAAGGGCAGTCGCTTCAGGTTCTTCTTATGCGCTTCAGCGGACTTCGGAGTGCGGCGCTCGAACGTGTCGAGCTCTTTTTGCAATGCGGGGTACATCGTGATCTCCATTAAGGCTCAGGCCGGGTAGGCCATTAGATTGGGCCGGACGGCCGAAACCGCCCGGGGATCGGACATGTTTATTTTATTCTTTCAAACTCGTCTTTCGAACTAGAAGTAAAACTTCAAGGCGAACTGCGCCAGACGCGGGTCTTTGACCTGGGTGACCCGGCCAAACTGACTGCCGTCGGTGCTGTTGCCGTCCGGGTTATAGAACTGCGTATGGTTGAAGACATTGAACAACTCTGCTCGAAATTCGAAGTGGGTACGTTCGTTCACCATAATGTTCTTGATGGCAGAAAAATCAGTTTCGCTGATTCCTGGTCCGCAGCAGATCGTGCGCGGCGCATTGCCCACATGGCCAAGCAGCCCTTGTTGATAGCAACCGGGATAGGGGCTGCCGGCGCAGGTCGGGTCGCTGAAGTTTTCCGTGAAAATCTGAGGATTAAAATAATAGTTGCCGTTCTTCTGTGGCTTTTGCCAACCGAAAGGCGCCACTTGGTCAGGTTCGCCGGGGTATTCAAAATCAGCACTGTACATTAGCTCATTGTCGGCGGATGACGTGATGCGGATCGGAAATCCTGTCTGGTAGGTCGTGATACCCGACACTGCCCAGCCATCGACAAACTTCCCGGCAACACCATTGTATTTTCTCGCCGGCACCTCCCAGTAATAACTAATGACAAAGCGGTGCCGTGCGTCGAAGAGTGACCGCGCATAGTTACTGGCGCCCGGCAGTGGATTCAGTACCCCCTCAAAGCTGGAGGCCTCGTCAATGGACTTGCTGTACGTATAGGCTGCGGTAAATTGGAGCCCGCGGGCAAACCGCTTCTCCAGCGAAGCTTGCAGAGAGTTATACGATGAGCCGGCAATCGTGTCCTCAGCGAAGATGCTGGTAAACACCGGAACCGGTGGACAGGTGGCGACGTTCAATGGATTGCATTGGGGCGACGAGTATCGACGCAAGCCGACGAAATTCAGCGTTTGACCCGTTCCCGCGACTACCGATCCGTTGGGCATATGGAAATTGAAGCCGGTCGGCACAGTCACTGTGTACGGCGAGTCTTCGATGAACGGCCCACAAGTGCCGGCACCATCGAGCGTGTTGATGTCGAGGCAGGTCTGGGGGTTCGAGTAATTGATATCATGCGTCGCCAGTAAGCGGTGTCCTTGCGATCCGACATACCCGATTTCCAGCTTCAGGTCTCGGGTCAATTCGCGTTGGATGGTGAGGTTATACTGCGCGGAATACTGAGTACGCATATGTGGCTGGAAATCGCCGTACAGATCAATCGGCTCGAATTTTGCCCAATCCTGTGCGCTTCCTCGTGCGGGACTGATGACTCCGTTAAACGGATTCAGATAAGTAGTGACGCCGTCCTGCCCCAGAAAAGGCAGGTTGAACTGCGTCTCTGCAACGCTGGTGCTCCCGCCAAACGGAGGCTCGGCACCGAATTGTGCCAGTACAAGCTGCTCGACTGGGTTATAGAAGAGTCCCCACCCAGCCCGAATGCTAGTCTTGCCCGAGTTGCCCGGACTCCATGCCATGCCGATGCGGGGAGCAAAGGCCTTGTAATAAGTCTGGGTCATCCCCGGAGGAACCCCAGCATCGCCCGGAACCACCAATCCAATCGCATCTTGCGTCGAGCAGTCGGTGATCGCAGTGTTTGCGCACGGGTAGACCGTAGACGATTGGCCGGGGCGGAAAGTTTCAACGTGTTGGGCCTTATCCGCCAGGGGGGTGTTCAACTCCCATCGCAGCCCATAATTCAAAGTAAGATTCGGCCTTATCTTCCAGCTATCCTGCGCGTATAGATAGAGTCCGGTGTTGCGGATCGCTTCGTTTTGAGCCGAACCTTGTGCGAACGTATCGGGAAGGCCCAACAGATAATTGGCATAGAGATCGTTCGCCCCCACGTCGTTCGGCCCTCCCCCGCTATAGGTAAACTCTCCGTTCACGTTGTAGTAATAGAATTGGTTAAATTGCTGTCGACGAACATCCACGCCAAACTTGAGGGTATGATTGCCCGAAATCCTGGTTAAGCTATCTGCCCACTGGAACGAATTCCCCGTCTGCGGAAGCTCTCCCTCCCAATCGTTGCCGATGCTAAATCCTCCCGAAATAGAGATGAAGGGGAGTCCCTCGCGCGCGGCGCCAAGAAATGGATGTATGCCGTAGACGTTGCTCGCCACGTCACCATAAAAACAAGGCGGAGCCCCAAGCACATTCGTAAGCCAACTTGGAGCCGGCGGGCAGGAGTTCTGCACCAGTTCGGTATTGGCCGGATGCTGAAATGTCTGTTGGCCCTCGCGATTGTAATTGAAACGGAATTCGTTCACCGTGTTGCTGTTGATCGTAAAGGTGTGAGTAATGTTCCATTGCTGGAAGCGTTCCGCCACAATGTCTCCGAAGCCGGGCAGATCGGCGCCAGCCAGTTCGAAGTTGGCGAAAGGGTTGAGCGTGCGGTCGTCGTTGAAATAGTAATAGATGCTCAGGTTCTGCTTGTCATTCAGCCGGTGGTCAATTCTGACCGTCGCCTGATCGCCGCGTACGGCCTCGGTCGGGACGGTGCTGACCAGATTACCGCCGTTTGGTGCGGTGGGAACAACCTGCAGCAGATCAACCGCAGTGGGGTCCATGCAAGCCAGCGGGATCTGACTAGTTGGGAACACAGGCGGAAGTGGGTTCTCAGGGGTGCTAACCCCGTACGGCGCGCCATCTTGAATTGTCGCGGTAGGACCGTTAACCGCGTAGTTGGCCGTCTGACAGCCCGGACGGCTTGTCAGAATCGAGGAGTTGGTCAGCGTCCCGGTAAACGGTGAGCCTTGCTGAATTGCGGAAAAATCCCCGATAATCTGTCCATTCACCACGTTAGAAGGCGATGGTCTTTCAAGGAGACTGGGCACGGTGACGGCAGGCGATTGGAGACCTTGACGAATGCGCCGTCCTTCGTATGAGGCAAAGAAGAACGTTCGATCCTTCTTAATCGGTCCTCCAAGAGTGCCGCCAAACTGGTTTTGGTTGAACTGGGGCTTCTCGCAAGAAAGATTTTCCGGGGCGGCAGCCGTAAGGCAGTAGTTATTGGCGTTGAGCACCTTGTTACGGAAGAACTCGTAGATATTGCCGTGCCAATTGTTTGTCCCTGACTTGGTGACCACGTTGACGACCGAACCCGAGTTGCGCCCATATTCCGCGTCGAAAGTATTGGTAAGAACGCGGAACTCCTGAATGCTGTCAGGCGAGGGTTGAACCGTCGGAAGATTGACGAACAGGTCGTTGGCGTCGCCGCCGTTGACGCTGAAATTGTTGGAGCGTCCGCGGCCGCCATTCACCGACACCGCGCCGCTGTTGTCGCTTCCATAAATGATTGTATTGCTGGAGCCGATGGTCGACATCACGCCCGGCTGCAGTTGCAGAAGCTGATAGGTATCGCGCGTGTTGAGTGGTAGGTTCGCCACCTGCCGCGCGTCCATGACCGCGCCCAGTTGCGTGCTGGTGGTATCGACCAGCGGCGCTTCCGAGGTCACTTCGACCGTCTCTTTCGTCCCGCCGATCTGCAACACCGAGTTGACGCTCACGATCTGGTTGAGATCGACGTTCACGCCGCGCTGCAAGTTCTTCTTGAAGCCGGTGAGGTCGAATTCCATGCGGTAGGTCCCGACCGGAACTTGTGGGAAGCCGTAGTCGCCATTGGCGTTGGTGGTGGTTTGATTGCTCACGCCGGTGGCTTCGTTGGTGAGAGTGACCTTCACTCCCGCCAACACGGCGCCGCTGGAATCGGCCACGCGGCCGAGGATGCGTCCGCCGGTGCCCTGGGCACACACGAGCGTGGAGCAGATCAGGCACAGGCTCAGGGCCGAAGTCAAGAAAATGAGCCAGCAAGACATCCGGGAAGGTTTTGACGACGGCATGGAACAGATCCTCCAGATCTCGGGGGCAATTTGCCAGATCCGATTCAGCTTGCGCGCAACGCAAACCTTGCTATAATCGCGCAAGGTTAGAGATTCCGCCGCCCTCTGTCAAGCGGAAAAGTGCATCCCCCGGCGCGACCAGCAGGCACATTCGGAAGTCATGTCGAGCGACGCCAAAGTTTATCTCAAAATCGGTGACGTAGCGCGTTCAGTCGGGATTTCTCCGTCAGCGATCCGCGGCTGGGAAGCCCTGGGACTGACGCGCCCCCATCGCACCAAGAGCCGCTATCGTCTTTACACCAACGACGACGTGCGCCTGCTGAAAAAAGCGCGCTACCTGCGCAAGGTCCGCGGACTGAACGCGGCTGCCATCGTGCAGATGCTGAAGCGCGACGGCGCCGGCAAGCCCGCCGCCGGCAGCGGCACTGCGGCCATTGGCCCTCGACTGCGCCGTTTGCGCACCCAGCGCGGTCTCAGCCTCGCCCAAGTCGCCGCGGCGGCGGAAATTTCGATTGGCTTCCTCAGCGCGCTAGAACGCTCGCAGATGAGCGCCTCCGTCGGCACACTCCGCAGGCTAGCACGCTACTACCGCACCAACATTCTTGATTTTTTCGATGCGACGGAATCGAATACCCGATTGGTGCGCCCGCCCAAGCGCAAGGTGCTCGTAGCCGGTCCCGGCGTGCACATGGAGTTGCTCGCCTGGGGCAACAAGGTAATGGAGCCGCACCTGTTCCGCATCAAGCCACAGGCCGGCAGCGGCGAGCCTTACGCCCACGAAGGCGAGGAGTTCCTGTTCGTGCTGCGCGGCGAGTTGAAAATCGCTCTGGCCAGCGAGGAGTACCATCTGAAGCGCGGTGACAGCTTTTATTTCGAGAGCGCCACGCCGCATCACTGGAAAAACCCCGGACGGAGCGAGACCTGGCTGTTGTGGGTCAACACTCCGCCGACATTCTGAAGCCCCGGAGGGGCGACCCAACTTAGCCCAGCGCTTCGGCGCTGGGAGGAGCTCCGTTTTCGATCATGAGGGAGAATAGCTAATGTTGCGCAAATCGATATTCGCCCTGTTCGCCCTGCTGCCAGCCGTATTCTGCGCATCCTGCGCCAGGAAAACTCCCACCCTGAACCTGCTGGTCTGGGAAGGCTATGCCGATCCCTCTTACCTCAAGGCCTTCGAAGAGAAGAACCACTGCAAAGTAACCGCTTCCTACATGGGATCGAGCGACGAACTCGTAGCCAAACTGCGCGGAGGCAGCTCGGGCAATTACGACGTGATCTCTCCCTCGAGCGATGTAGCCACCATGATTGCGACCTCCGGTCTGTCGGCGCCCCTCGATCTCGGCAAACTGCCCAGCTACGGCCAGCTTTCGCCGCAGCTCGCATCGCTGTCGCTGGTTCGTGTGCACGGCGCAGTCTACGGCCTGCCGTTCATGTGGGGGCCAGACCCGATGATTTACGACACCACCGCACTCCCTCAGCCTCCCGAGAGCTGGAACGTCATGTGGGATCCGAAGCTGAAAGGGAAAGTTTCCGTGTGGGACGATCTTTCCACCGTCTATATGGCGGCCCAGGTGCTCGGCTACGACAAGCCCGATCCCGGCCGTCTCTATAATATGACCGACGAAGAACTCGACGCCGTCAAAAAGAAGCTGGTGGAGTTGAAGCCAAACATTCGCAAGATGTGGTCCACGGGCGGAGAACTCACCAACCTTTTTCAGAACCACGAAGTGGTGATCGCCATGGGCTGGCCGCTCATGACCAACCAGCTGCGCAAAAGCAATTTTCCAGTGGGCGAGACCATTCCCAAGGAAAACACCACTGGCTGGATCGATCACCTCATGATCACCGCTGGCAGCGAAAACAAAGATCTGGCCTACAAGTTTCTAGAGTTCATGATCCAGTCGCAGACGCAGAAAAAAGTCACCGACGTGACCGGCTACACCCCGGCGAATCCCCACGCCGCGCAGTACATGACGCCGGAAGAACAGAAGAACCTGCACCTGGACGACGTAGACAATTACCAGAAGCGTCTCTACTTCTGGCAGAATGTTCCGCGCCGCGCCAAGTACAACGAAATCTGGAACGAAGTAAAAGCAACCCAGTAGAAGTTTGTGTGGCGCGGACACTCCTGTCCGCGAACTGCAAACAGTTCTGAAACGACAGCCATGGCAACGAAGTCAGAACCCGCAGTAGCAACCAGCAGTCACCCAGGCGCCGCATCGCTCGTTTCCATCCGCTCTGTCGCCAAGCACTTCGGCAAGAACATAGTCCTGCGCGACATCTCGCTGGAAATCGCCGAAGGCGAATTCCTGACCATCCTAGGCGAGAGCGGCTCCGGAAAAACCACGCTCCTGCGAATTCTCGCCGGCTTCGAGCACTCCACCTCCGGAGAAGTCTGGATGCAGGGCGAGCGCCTGGACACCGAGCCTCCCTATCGCCGCCGCGTGAACACCGTCTTCCAGCACTACGCGCTATTCCCGCACATGACCGTAGAACAAAACGTAGGCTACGGACTAGCCATCGCGAAGCGTCCAGCCGCCGAAATTCAGTCGCGCGTGGCCGAGGCGCTGGCCAAGGTCAAGATGTCCGCCTGCGCCAAATCAAAGCCCTCGAAGATCAGCGGCGGACAGCAGCAACGCATCGCGCTCGCCCGCGCCCTGGTAAATCGTCCGCGTCTGCTGCTGCTCGATGAGCCGCTCTCCGCCCTCGACGCCAACCTGCGCCGCCAGATGCAGGTCGAACTCAAAGCGCTGCAGCGCGAAGTGGGCATCACCTTCATTTTTGTCACCCACGACCAGGACGAGGCCATGGTGATGTCCGATCGCATAGCGTTGTTGCGCTCGGGCGAACTCGAGCAGGTAGCTAGCCCGCGCGAAATTTACAACCGCCCCGCGACCTCCTACACCGCGCAATTCATAGGACACACAAATTTATTGCACGCCGAAGTTCGCCAGGGAACGGCCACCTGCAGCGCGCTCAAATGGCCGACCTCACTCCCCGATGGCGCAGCCCTGTTCTCGCTGCGTCCAGAATGCATTCGCCCGGCAACCGCCGCGTCGGCAACTGGTTCACCCGGCAATGCTGCCACCGTTCGTTTCCGCGCCAAGCTACGCGACCAGGCTTTCCACGGCGCAACCGAACTTCTGCGCGTCGAGTCCGATGGCGGACTGATCCTTACCATCCGCACCGCCAGCCGCGACCTGCCCAATTCCGAAGCTCCGCTGGAATTCGAAATCAGCGCTGCCGATGCCATCCCCGTCCGCGCCTCCAACTCCAACTCCAGTTCCAGTTCCCATTCCGGTTCCCAATCGGAGGGCGGCGTCTGATGTTCTCCCGCACCTACCGCACCGCCATCACCGTTCCGCCGCTCGTGTGGGTCGCCGTCTTTCTGCTCGTCCCCTACCTGCTGATGTTTTGCTACAGCTTCTGGTCAGTCTCCGAGTCGGGAACAATCGCGCATTCCTGGAACCTCGACAACTACCACGAGCTTCTAACCAAGCCCGTTTACTGGCAGACGCTGCTGCGCTCGATGTGGATCGCCGCCCGCGTGATGTTCTTCTCCATGCTGCTCGGCTACCCGCTAGCCTACTTCCTCTCGTTCCACGCCGGAGGCAGAAAGGACCTCTACTATCAACTGGTCATCATTCCGCTGTGGGTGAGTTATCTGGTCCGCGCCTACGCCTGGAAGACGATTCTAGGCACCGACGGCGTCCTGAACACGCTGCTGCAATACGTGCACCTGACCAGTCATCCGCTGGATTTCCTGCTCTACAGCCCCTTCGCCGTAGTGCTTACATTGACGCACATCTATACGCCCTTCACCTTCCTGCCCATCTACGCCTCGCTAGAGCACATTCCGCACAACCTGGTAGAAGCCTCCCACGACCTGGGAGCCACCCCCGCGCAAACTTTCTGGCGAGTGATCTTCCCGCTCTCCATCCCCGGAGTCCTGGCCGGCGCCACCTTCGCCTTCGTCCTAAGCCTGGGAGATTTTCTAGCGCCGCTACTGCTAGGCGGTCCCAGCGGCATCATGATCTCGAACATAGTAGTAAGTCTCTTCGGAGCCGCCTACAACTGGCCGCTGGGAGCAGCGATCTCGCTCTGCATGTTAGCCCTCGTGCTCGGCCTGATCTTCTTCTCCGAGCGTCTGGAGAAGAAGTGGAGTTTCTCATGAGCGCGTCAATTCGGCGGAATGAAATGCTCAAGCCTCCAGCCCCGGAGGGGCGATCCAGCTTAGCCCAGCTCCTCAGCGCTGGGGAAAGCGGGACAAATGATACAAGTCCCGGAGGGACGGCCCAGTTCTCACTCACCCTCATTAGCCCCTGCGGTGCACAGATATGAAGCGTGCTCTACATCAAGGCCCGCGCTGGCTGACCGCTCACGCCCTAGCCGTCTTCGCCTTCCTCTACCTGCCCATCGCCATCCTCATCCTCTATTCCTTCAACGGACAAGGCGTAGGAGGTTTCCCCCCGAGCGACCTAACCCTAAACTGGTACCGCATTCTATTCAGCGACGCCGCAATCTGGGATTCCGTCCTAAACAGTCTTCTAGTGGCCGCGACCGCCATGCTAATCGCACTACTCTTCGGAATCCCCGCCGCGCTAGCGCTGGATCGAGCCCAATTCCCCGGCAAGGCCGCATTCCGTCGCCTGGTCCTGTTGCCGCTGATTCTCCCCGGCATAATTACCGGCCTCTCGCTACTAATGCTCTTCCGAGTAGCCGAAGTAAAACTAAGCCTGGTAACCATAGTGTTAGGACACGGCACCGCACTAATCTCCGTAGCTACAACCGAAGTCTTCGCCGGACTGCAGAAATTAAACCGCGCCCAGGAAGAAGCCTCGCTAGACTTAGGAGCGACTTACTGGCAAACCTTCTGGCGCATCACCGTTCCCAACCTGAAGCTCTCGATCATAGGAGCCGCGCTCCTGATCTTCACCCTCTCCATGGACGAAATCGCCGTAAGCTTCTTCCTGATCGGCCGCGACAACACCCTCCCGCTAGAAATCTGGGGACGCCTGCGCCGAGGCATCACCCCGGAAATCAACGCCATCTCAACCATCATCTTTATGTTCTCGCTGATTGCGATCGTGTTCTGGTATCGGCTGCGCACGCGAGCAGAAGTAACTCCGGAAATCGGCGCGGAGTTGGTCGAAACGGCGGGTGGCTCAGGCTTTTGATCGCGCGATTCAAGGCTGGGCCAGCCTCCGCCTGACTCGGTTCAGACGACGGATCGTCTTCGCTGCTGGCTGGCTTGGATGGTTCCGGGCGGCAGGCGATCAGGGTCGTCTGACGACGTGGCGGCGGAATCGTCCCGGGCGGCTGGATCGGTCTCTAATGATGTTGGGCCGGGAGGGGACGCCTGCAGACGATTCGCCGCGTTACTCTGTTCATTTTTCTGCTGATTTCTATCCTGATTCAGGCGGCCGAGATTCGAGGACGCGACCTGCAAGGCGTAGAGCAGCATTCCGGCTTTTTTGGGCTCGAGGCGCCGGTGCAACAAATGTTCGCAAACCAGGGTGATTGCCGACTGGATCGTGATGGCGTCATCGAGGAGGGGCAGGTGGAACTGAACCTGAGGGATGACCCCGGGGTTACTGACCTGTTCCGGCGGTGGGCCGCTGTGGAGGTGGTAGTAGCAGAACTTCTTACCGCGAAGGGCGGCAGAGCGGCAGGGCTCGCCGTCGAGCTTTATTTGTTGGCAGGCTTCGTCGGAATATCTGTCGGAAGATGATGACATTATGATGGCTCCTAGAATCAGGTATCAGCTATTAATTACTTGAGGGGGTACCCCCCCTACCCCCCCACCCCCACTTTAAGCCTATTAGAATCTTTTGGTTGGCGGGGAGAGGCTGTAAAGTATTCGGGATAAAGCACTTATAGGTAAAGTATTCAAACAGCTGGACTTAGATGGAAAATTTACCGATTGATGCACTTTTCCTCGGGTCCGCGGTGTTCACGGCCCGTCGACTTCTCACTCTGTCAAAGAGTGCCGAAAAATGAATTTGCGGCAGTTTGCGGAACCGTCTCTGGAGACGGACAGAGTTCTGGATGGTGCACTCTCGATGAATCATGGCAGGCTTGCGGGCGGGTGTCTGTGATGGGCGTACTTAAAATTGGTGATGAAAAAAGCGCGGACGTATGGCACTACGGAAGTCGCGCCCTTCCCGTTTGTGGAGAGGGCTAGTCTTCCCTCAGCGCTGAAGCGTGTGCGTGAGAGCTGGGTCGTCCCTCCGGGACTTAGGTCATTCTTCCCCGTTTCCCAGCGCTTGAAGCGCTGGGCTAAGTTAGTTCGCCCCTCCGGGGCTGCATTCTCGAGCTCTTCATATCCCTCACTTCGTTCGGGATGACAAATTCTATCGGGATGACAGGTTATCAGGCGTAGCGAACAGCCTTTCAATCGTCCGCCATAGTAAAGTAGTAGTGAGCCCCAAACGGCAACCCAGAGGAGTTTTCGATCTGAATCCAGGCATTCGCAACATCGCCATCATCGCCCACGTAGACCACGGCAAGACCACGCTGGTTGACGCCATGCTCCGCCAGAGCGGCACTTTCCGCGATAACGAGACCGTAGCCGAGCGCGTCATGGACTCGAACGATCTGGAACGCGAGCGCGGCATCACCATCCTCGCCAAGAACACGGCTGTGTTTTATGCGGGCGTAAAAATCAATATCGTGGACACGCCCGGCCACTCCGATTTTGGCGGCGAGGTGGAGCGCGCGCTCAAGATGGTTGACGGCGTCATGCTTCTGGTTGACGCGAGCGAAGGCCCGCTGCCGCAGACTCGCTACGTGCTCAGCAAGGCGCTCGAAGCGAATCTCCAGCCGATTCTCGTTATTAATAAGATCGACCGCCCCGACGCCCGTCCGCAGGAAGTTCTTAACGAGGTTTACGACCTCTTTATCGATCTCGACGCCAAAGAAGATCAGCTCGACTTCCCCGTCCTCTATACGAACGCCAAGGCAGGAACCGCTGCCGTTCATCAGGGAGCGGCGGGCGAGGATCTGCGTCCGCTGTTTGACACTATCATCGACACCATTCCCGCGCCCCAGGGAGACGCGAACGGCCCGCTGCAAATCCTGGTGGCGAATCTCGATTACAGCGACTATCTCGGCCGCCTCGCCATTGCCCGCGTTTTTTCTGGAACCATGAAAACTGGAGAAGACGTTGCGATTGCCAAGCGCGACGGCTCTCTGCACAAGACAAAAATCATCAAGCTCTTCAGCTTCTCAGGCCTAAAGCGCACCGACATTACGGAAACTTCGCTGGGCGACATCATTGCCGTCGCCGGCGTCGAAGGCATCACGATCGGCGAGACTATTACCAGCGCGGAGAATCCCGCGCCGCTCCCGCCCATCGTCATCGACGAGCCGACGATTGCGATGCTGTTCACCATCAACACGTCTCCGTTTTGCGGACGCGAAGGCAACTACGTCACCTCACGCAACCTGCGCGAGCGACTGGACAAGGAGTTGCTTACCAACGTCTCGCTGCGCATGGAAGAGACTGGCAGCACCGATTCGTTCAAGGTTCTAGGCCGCGGCGAGTTACAGCTTTCTATTCTCATCGAGATGATGCGCCGCGAGGGTTACGAACTGATGGTCGGGAAGCCTGAGATTGTCACCAAGCACATCGACGGCAAGCTGATGGAGCCGGTCGAACATCTCACCGTCGATATCCCCGAGGAATTCGTCGGCGTGGTCATGGAACATGTCGGTTCGCGCAAAGGCGAAGTCGCCAACATGCACAATCACGGCTATGGCCGCGTGCGCGTCGAATTCCGCGTTCCCAGCCGCGGCCTGATCGGCCTGCGAAGCACGTTGCTCACCGACACGCGCGGCACCATCGTCATGAACGCGCTTTTCGACGGGTACATCGAGTGGCAGGGAGAAATTCCGCATCGCCCCACGGGCGCGCTGGTCGCCGACCGGCCCGGGCTGACGACGTCCTACGCTCTCTACAATCTGCAGGAGCGCGGCATCCTGTTCGCCGGTCCTGGCGTGGACGTTTACGAAGGCATGATCATCGGTGAGAATGCGAAAGACACGGATCTCGACGTCAACATTGTGCGCGAGAAGAAGCTGACCAACATGCGGGCTTCCACTTCGGACGAGGCGATCCGCCTGGTCCCGTACCGCAATCTCAATCTCGAACAGGCCATCGAATTCATCGCTGACGATGAGTTCGTCGAAGTCACGCCGAAATCCCTGCGCCTGCGCAAGAAGATTCTGCAATCGAATAAGCGAAAGAAGGGTTCGCTGGCCGCGGTAGAAAGTTAGTTGTTCGGGACCACACCCTGCGCTTCATTGGAATACGCACTCTCTTCTCCGCTCTCATTCACTGCGGTGGCCACGTAGTAATAGGTCTGACCGGAGACGACCGAGGTGTCGCTATAAGCAGTAGTCGCGTCCAAACCTGAATTGATCTCAGTGTAGGGTCCTCCCGAGGCGTTGCCACGGTAGACGTTGTAACCGGAAATCCCGGAGTTAGTATCTGTCCAGGAAAGAGAAACACTGTGCTGTGTCGGCGCGACGCCTACTCCACTCAAACTCTGGGTAGCAGTATTCGACGCATTGCTGCCGACGGAAAGGACACCGCTGGCGCTGCCGGAAGTCTGCGGTGAGAATGTCATGGTGACCGGCACGCTTTGTCCGGCTGCAATCGTTACCGGGAGGGAAATCCCGGTTAGAGAGAATTCTGCACTACTCAGGCTTGCAGACGAAACCGTTACGCTCGCGCCGGCAGCACTAAGGCTGCTCGCCTGACTAACACTGGTCCCCACCGTCGCATTGCCAAAACTCAACGCCGTAGGAGCAAGGGTAAGCTGACCCGGAGCCGTGCCTGTGCCCGAGAGCGAGACGTTCAAAGTTGAGTTAGAGGCGTTGGACACCACCGCGATGCCGCCGCTCAGACTGGCCGCCGACTGCGGCGCGAA
The DNA here is from genome assembly GCA_003138955.1 of Acidobacteriaceae bacterium. Taxonomy (GTDB): domain Bacteria; phylum Acidobacteriota; class Terriglobia; order Terriglobales; family Acidobacteriaceae; genus Acidiflorens. Next base: position 12,979 of record PLHP01000184.1, read on the forward strand.
CACCGCGCTGAAGGTCACACTTGCACCGGGATTGAGGACCAACGGAGCGTTCAGCCCGCTGATGCTGAATCCCGTCCCGGTAGCTGTGGCCTGCGAGATCGTCACGCTAGACCCACCCGTGTTCGTGAGCGAGTCCGTCAAAGTCACGCTACTCCCGGTCTGGGCGCTGCCAAAGGCCAGACTCGCAGGATTGGCGGTAAGCTGGCCCGGAGCCGTGCCTGTGCCCGAGAGCGAGACGTTCACAGTTGAGTTAGAGGCGTTGGACACCACCGTGATGCCGCCGCTTACGCTGGCCGCCGACTGCGGCGCAAACACCGCGCTGAAGGGCACACTCGCACCGGGATTGAGGACCAACGGAACACTCAGCCCACTGATGCTAAATCCCGTCCCTGTAGCTGTGGCCTGCGAGATCGTCACGCCAGACGCACCCGTGTTCGTGAGCGAGCCCGCCAAAGTCACGCTACTGCCGACTTGGGCGCTGCCAAAGGACAGACTCGCAGGATTGGCGGAGAGTTGGCCCGGAGCTGTAGGAGCTGCAGGAGCTGTGCCCGTACCGGTGAGAGGTATGGCCAGCGCGGGACCAGAAACAAGCAGGCTACCTCCGACCGTGCCGGCCGATCGTGGGGTGAAGGTGACGTTCAACCTAACGCTTTGCCCTACGCCTAGAGTCAACGGAACCGCGGGCCCGCTGATCGAAAATCCGCTGCCCGATGTCTGGAGTGAAAACAGTGTTACCTGCCAGGAGCGAGCGTTCGTAAGCACGACAGGCACGGTGGATGTGGTTCCTGTCGCCACTTGGCCAAACGACACAATCGAGGGGCTGGCGGTCAAGGCCTCGGCGTTCTCGCCTGAACCTCCAACATTAAGATTAGCGATCGATGCGTTGCCGAAGAATTTGATCGTGCTTCCCGTCCATCCGATCGTCTTGGGAGCAAAGGTTACACTCAGATCGACACTCTGCCCTGCCGACAAGACCAGCGGCAGGCTCAAGGACGACGTGGTGAATTCGGAGTTGCCCACCGCGATTCCGGAGACCGTTGCACTGGTCTGTCCAGTATTCGCCACGGTGACAAGCAAGGTTTCGCTCTGACCGACAACGATCCCCCCAAATCGAAGGGCGGAAGGTGTGAACGCAAGTTGTGAGTTAGTTGCACTGGCGTCCACGGACACGATTCCGAGGAGCAGGATCGTCATTCCGATTGTCAGAAAGTGAATTGTGCGGATTAAAAGAGATTGGATGATGGACCGGGGGAGTTGCATGTCATCCAGTTTGAAAGCTTTGCGGCTAGCGGAAAAGATTCCGGTAGTACACCCAACCCCCTGACCCATTGGGCAACACACTTATGTAGTCACTAATTCACTCAAGTCTGAATAGCGCGCGTAATGAGCTGTAATTCCGGGTACTTAATGAGCAAAAGATCTTTCCTGCTTGCGTTTTTCTCCCGCACCAACGATAAATACAGGCAAGTATGATCCGTTGTTGGTATGCACTTCCTATTATTGTTGTGCTGGTGGCGGTACTGCCTGGTCGCGCGCAATCTTCGCCGCCTCACGGTCCTGCCAAGGACGATTACTCCCAGGAGGCCGCGGTCATTGAAGAGCTATCGACCAAGGTTGCCTTCGACAACGACGGCAATCTCACCCGCGAGCAAACCAGCCGCGTACGCGTGCAAACCGACGCCGGCGTGCAACAGTGGGGGTTGCTGAAATTTCCTTTTCAGTCCGCAACCCAGACTGTGGAGATCGATTACGTGCGCGTCCGCAAAGCCGACGGCAGCACCCTGCTTACCCCGCCCGACAACGTGCAGGACCTGGATGCGGAAATCACCCGTAGCGCTCCCTTCTACAGCGACCTGCGCGAAAAACATGTTGCGGTCAAGGGGCTGGGCAAAGGCGACATGCTGGAGTACGAGGCGCACTGGCGCACGACCAAGCCGCTGATCCCGGGACAATTCTGGTTCCAATACAGCTTTCTGCACGACGGCATCGTGCTTGCCGAGCGCCTGGAAATCAAGGTTCCCAGCGAGCGCGCGGTCAAGGTGAAGGGACCACAAGCCACGCAAACCGTGACCACGGACGCTGGCTCCCGCGTTTATGCCTGGACTTACTCCAAGCTGCAAAGCGCGAAGGAACCGGGAAGCGACGAGAAAAAGGAAACGGAGACAGCGCGTGGCCTTCTTCCCCCGCCCGACGTCCAAATCAGCAGTTTCCAAAGCTGGGAAGAGGTGGGCCGCTGGTACTGGAATCTACAAAAAGACCGGATCGAACCGACCCCCGCCATCCGCACCAAAGCGGCAGAACTCACCAAGGGCATGACCGACGACGGCGCCAAGCGGGACGCTCTTTACAGCTTCGTGAGCACGCACTACCGTTACATTGGAATCGCGTTTGGCATCGGACGCTACCAGCCGCACGCCGCCGAAGATATCCTCACTAACAACTACGGCGACTGCAAGGACAAGCACACACTGCTGGCTTCTTTGCTCCAGGCTTCCGGCATTACGCTCTATCCAGCACTGGTCAATTCCAGTTGGAAACTCGATGCTGACGTTCCGTCTCCGGCGCAATTCGACCACGTCATTGGCTATTTGCCGCAAGGCAAGGATAAGAATACAGACAAAGGCGCTGTCTGGCTTGACACCACGATCGAGGTTGCGCCCTTTGGCTATCTAGTTCCGCGTCTACGCGACAAGCAGGCGCTGGTTATGTCGGGAGACAAGTCGATACAGCTAATAACCACGCCCGCCGATCCGCCTTTCCCCAGCACCACTGCCTTCAAAATCGAGGGCAAGCTCAGTGACGACGGTACCTTCGAAGCGAAGATCGAGGATACGACTCGTGGAGATTCCGAGGTCATGATACGCGCGGCCTTCCGCAAAGTACCGCAACCCCAGTGGAAAGACTTGGTGCAGCAGATTTCCTACGGACTCGGTTATTCAGGCACAGTGAGCGACATCAGTGCAAGCACACCCGAAGCGATCGGCGAGCCTTTTCGCTTTTCGTATTCCTACAACCGCAAGGATTATCCCGACTGGAAGAGCGATCGTCACTTTACCGTTCCGGGGCTGCCGTTCTACCTGCCGCCAGTCAGAGATGACGCAAAGTATCCCATCTGGTTTGGACCTTCCACGGAGACTGTGTCAGATTCCAAGGTGGAGGTTCCCAAGGGCTATCAACCACAACTGCCGTCCAACGTGGACCTGAAGTACGACTTCGCGGAATACCATGCCTCTTATTCCCAGGATAACGGTGTGCTCATCGCGAAGCGCCGGTTTCTAAGCAAGCTGCGCGAAGTGCCGGTCGCCGAGTTCGACGACTACAGAAGTTTTCTCAAGAACATGCAGAACGATATCAACCAATATGTGCAGACGTCGTCCTCCCACGCTGGGTACGATCTCTACAAGCGTGGATACGAGGCGTTAAGGAATGGGAACTATAGCTTGGCGATTGAGCTCTTGAAGGGCGCCGTTGCAGCGGATCCCAAGAACTGGGCTTGGAATGAGCTGGGCCTGGCGTACATGCAATCAGGGCAGGATGACCTGGCGATCAGCTCTTTCCAAAAGCAGATCGAGATGAACCCTCACCATCCGTACGCCCCGAACAACCTGGGACTCGTTTACCTGCGGCAGCGCAAATATGAAGAGGCCATCAAGTGGTTCAGGAAGCAAATTGAGATCAACCCGCTGGACAAGTACGCACATGCCAACCTGGGCGCCGCGTATCTGGAGCAACACAAGTACCAGGAGGCTATTCCAGAGTTGGAGCAAGCGGTGCCTTTGACACCCGATAACCCCGAGTCCGAGGAGCGTCTAGGTGAAGCCTATTCGAACATTGGACAAGATGAACAGGCCATGGCAGCATTCAGCAAGGCTGTGAAGATTTCGGACAAGCCGGCCGTCTGGAACAACATTGCCTATCAACTGGCCCTCAAAAAGGCGCACCTTGATGTCGCTCGGCGCTATGCGGAATCCGCCGTCACCACCACTGAAGCAACACTACGCAACTACTCGCTCGATCAAGTGGACAGCCGAAATATTGGATTGACATCCTCACTGGCGAGCTACTGGGACACGCTCGGCTGGGTCGAGTTTTCCGAAGGCAATCTAGAAAAAGCCAGGAAATATGTCTTGGCTGCATGGCAACTAAGCCCGCGTTCCGAGGAAGCCGACCATCTGGGACAGATTTACGAAAAACAAGGCGAGAACGAACGGGCGACCCATTTCTACGCGCTTGCGATGAATGCACGCCGACCAGAACCGGAAACTCGAAGCCGCCTGGCCGCCTTGGCAGGAGGAAATGACAAGGTCGATCCGATCGTCGAAAAGAGTCGCGAGGAACTGATCGTTCAGCGCACGATCAAGCTGGGCAATACGCCCAAGCAGGAAGGGAAGGCCGAGTTCATTCTGTTGTTGACCAGCCAGCACGGTGCAGACATGTCGGTGGATGACGTGAAGTTCGTCAGCGGAGACGAAAAGCTGAAGGTCTTCACCGATGCCCTGCGTACTGCCCGCTACGGTCAAAGTGTTCCCGACCAGACAGCTATTAAGCTCTTGCGGCGCGGAACACTCTCTTGCACTGAGGCTGCCGCTGATTGCTCGTTTTTGCTCGCGCTGCCCGAGGACGTGAAGTCAGCGGACTGAAGCGCGCCCGCCGTTTGCCCAGTTCCACAGCGGACGCTAAACTGAATATCCCGGAGTACCCATATGCTCGTAGTCATGCAAGCGCAGGCCACCGAAGAGCAGGTCCGCGCCGTTTGCCAAAAGATCGAAGCGCTCGGATACCGCGCCCACTCCATGCCCGGCGCGCAGCGCACTGCCATCGGCATCACCGGCAACAAAGGCGAGGTCGAATCCGGCACGCTCGAAGAAATGCCCGGCGTGCAGGAAGTCATCCGCGTCAGCAAGCCCTACAAGCTGGTCAGCCGCGACACCAAGCCCGACAACACCGTCATCAAGTTTCCCAATTCGCGCGCCACCATCGGAGGCCCCGACCTGGCCATCATCGCCGGCCCGTGCGGCATCGAGACTCGCGACCAGGCGTTCAAAATCGCCGAGCGCGTCGCCCGCGCCGGCGCGCAGTTCCTCCGCGGCGGCGCCTACAAGCCCCGCACCTCTCCTTATTCTTTCCAGGGACTGGGCGAAGAAGGCCTGAAGATCATGGCCGAAATCCGCGCCCGCTTCGGCCTGCTCATTGTGACCGAAGCCGTCGATTACGAATCGCTCGACCTGGTCGACCAGTACGCCGATGTCATCCAGATCNNCGCAACATGCAGAACTTTTCTCTGCTCAAGCGCGCCGGACGCGCCCGCAAGCCCGTCCTGCTGAAGCGCGGTCTCTCGGCGACGCTCGAAGAATTTCTTATGGCCGCCGAGTACATCATGAGNNAACATAGTCCTGTGCGAGCGGGGAGTGCGCACCTTCGCCGATCACACCCGCAACACGCTCGATCTAAGCATCGTGCCGGCCGTCCAGCGCCTAAGTCATCTGCCGATCATAGTGGATCCGAGCCACGGCACCGGCAAGCGCAACAAAGTAACTCCACTTTCCCGCGCCGCCGTCGCCGTCGGAGCCGACGGCCTGATGGTAGAGGTTCACCACGATCCCGACCGCGCCCTCTCCGATGGCATGCAGTCGCTGTTCCCCGATCAATTCGACGCGCTCATGGCGCAGGTCAGGCAGATCGCGGCAGTCGTGGGACGCAGTGTCCCCGCAGCGAACCGTGCTCCGGCCGAAGTCGCAAGGTCGGCGGACTGATGCTGGGCTGACCCAGCCGCATCTGATAATCTCTTCCCGTCAGCGAGGCCAACTCGTCTTTGAGAAAATTCCTGCTACTCGCCGTCCTCGTCCCGCTCGTCCTCGCCGCTGGCTGGTACTACTTCCACGAGCGCACGCTGCCCGCCTACGGCCCGCTCTACCGCGAATACGCGTATGTAACTAATGGTAAGAGCAACACGGTTACCGTCATCGACCTGCGCAGCTTTCGCCCCGTTCGCACTCTACAGGTCGGCTCCGAGCCCACTGGAGTCGCCGCCAATCCGAAGCGGAATGAAGTTTACGTTGTCAACAGCGGCTCCTCGAACGTCAGCGTGATTGATGCGGAGCAGAATAAAGTTGTGGCTACTGTCGGCGTTTACGGACGCCCCTTCTTCATCGATGTTTCTCCCGATGGGCGCCGCGCTTACGTCGCCAATTCCGGTTCCGCCAACGTTTCCGTCCTCGATCTCGACAGTCGCACTGTAGCGGCCACGCTCCGCGTCGGCGGAAGTCCCGGCCTGGCCCGCGTTTCGCCCGACGGATCCACCGTGGTCGTTAGCAATCGCGCCGATAACTCCGTCTCCATCATCGACACCGCGCGCCTCGCTGTGCGCTCGGCCATCAACATTTGCATTCATCCCGAGGACATCGCCATTCTGCCTGATTCCAGCAAGGCGTTCGTTTCCTGTTCCGGCTCGGGGCAGGTGGCTAGCATCGCTCTAAAGAATGAAACCCAGCAGAATGAAACCCGGCAGAATGAAACTCAGAGCGACAAGTTGCTTACGCTTCTTGATGTTGGAAAATCTCCGGTTAGTCTGGCGCTGAAACCGGACGGCGGAGAACTGGCCGCTTTCAACTTCGATGCCGGCAGCATCTCCATCATCGAGACCACGCCCAACGAGGTTTCGGGCAGCTATCTCATCGGCGCGCAGCCCACGCGCGGCGTGGTTTCGCTCGATAACTCGCGCTTGTACGTCTCCGACTTCGGATCGAATAACATCGCGGTCTACGACATTGACTTAGGCAAGATAATCGCGTATCTCCCCGTGGGCACGCATCCCGACGCGCTGGCGCTTTCGCAGAACCAGAACTACCTGCTGGTCGTCGACTCCGGTTCGGGAGACCTCGCCGTAATTCAGAAACGCCAGCCCAAGAAGAAATTTGAGCCCTCGGAATATTCCTTGCTGACCATCATCCCCGTCGGCATGCAACCCAACCAGATCGTGATCAAGTCGTTCCTGGCGACAAAGCTAAGGGATGGGCGTTAGGCAGTGTGCGGTGGAGGCTAGACCGCGTTTCAGCTCTCAATTCAACCAGACTTTGTCATCCCGAGCGAAGCGAGGGATCTGCATCTTGCGGCGGACTGCAGATCCCTCCCCTTCGGCTCCGCTCAGGGTCGGGATGACAATTCATAAATAATGTTTTTTCGGTGCACAGCTCTGCCCTGACTCCGCAGCACTCCCGAAGGTGAGAAAGCCCCCGGGCCTTTCGGTGCGTCCTGGAGCAGCCTGTGATTCAACTCTTACTTCGGCATGACTTCGCGCGCCAGCTTGCTCGCTACCACTGTGCGTATATCGTTGCGTTTCTTTCCCGCTTCGATCATCGCCTCTCGCGATCCGTAATGCTTGGCGATGAGGGTTGCGGCTTTGGCGTCGAGCTGATCGATGGTCGCCCAGTTCGGAATCATCAGGCCGACCGCGATATCCCAGTCGTGCGGGCCATCGGTGGTCACGTTATACCAGACCTTGTAGTCGCTGATTAAGCCTTCCTTCTTCAACATTTCATAAACAGGCTTGAGGTTCTCGCGAAAATCTTTCCAGAACGGCTCACCCTGACCGGGTTTGATTTCGAAGTAGGTGACGCGCCACACCGGTCCGTAATCATAGTTCGGACTCTGCGCAAGGGCGGGGAGCGCGGTTAATAGCGTCACGACAAGCAGCGTGGCCCATACAACTTTTCTCATATTGCCTCCTGTTGGTTTTGGACCGGACGGAAATGGCCCAAGTGCGGACGCGGAAGAATATCATTCTGAACGGCCGTTTTCAAATCGTTAAAAAAGCAAGCCGACAATGCGCACCTTCACCGCGGGCTGCCGTGAGAAGTTTTTCGGATATACTTTCTGGTCCAGGTCCAGGGCGCCCGGCTGCGAGGGTTCAGCGCATGCCACCGGGGTCACGCAGGGATGTGATGACAAGCACGACAAAGTGAGAAGTCTTTAATCTAATATTCGCGAGGAAGGAAATAATCGTCATGAGTCTTAGCCAGCTTGCCCGGTCCATCCGGGAGTCGGCGACTCTCAAGCTGAATGAAACTGCGGCTCTGCTCCGCGAAAAGGGAGAGCCCATCATTCACCTGGGAGGCGGCGAACCAAAGAGTAAGCCCCCCATTGATGCAGTGATCGGCTGCGCGGCCCTGCTGAACACCGGAGAAATCCGGTACACGGCGCCCGACGGGATTCCTGCACTGAAGAAAGCCATCATTCGCTATACCGAAGAGCACTATAACAAGATTGTGTCGGCCGACAACGTGATCGCTTCGGGCGGCGCCAAGCAGTCGCTGATGGTGCTGCTGCACGCCATCCTCGATCCGAAGGAAGAAGTGATTTTCCCGGCTCCCTACTGGGTGAGCTATCCGGAGATGGTGAAGCTTGCGGGCGGNNTCGCGGACGCGTGCGGTTCCTACACCAAAGCCATCATTCTGAACAGCCCCAATAACCCTTCGGGCGCCATGTACTCCCGGGAGTTCGTTCAGGAGATGGTCGAGTTTTGCGAGAAGCGGAGCATTTATCTCATCCTCGACGACATCTACAACCGGCTGGTGTTCGACGGCAAGAACGCGCCCATCGGCTACGACTTCATGAAGGTACCGCTCGAACAATCGAAGGTGGTGGTGATCAACGGGGTATCGAAGATGTATGCCATGACCGGGTTCCGCATCGGTTGGGCGATCGCCAATGAGCCGCTGATCGAGGCCATGGCGACCATCCAGTCGCAACAGACCTCCGGGCCTTCTTCCCCAGGGCAGTGGGCGGCGGTGGGCGCGCTCAACGGCGTGCAATCGTCGGTGGACAGCCTGCGAATGACGCTCGAGAACAATCGGAACGTGATGATGGACCGCTTGCACGCTTTCGACGGCGTCAAAGTTCACAAGCCGGAAGGCACCTTCTACTGCTTCCCGGATTTCAGCGCATACATGAAGGATTCGCAGAAGCTCTCCAATTTCCTGCTCGAGAAAGTGCGGGTGGTCACGGTGCCGGGCAAGGAATTCGGCTTCGAGGGGCATCTCAGGCTGAGTTACTGCGGCACTATCCGCGATATCACCGAGGGCCTGGATCGCGTCAAGTGGGCGCTCGATCCGAATTCCGCCAACGAACTCTACCTCGGCGACCGCAAACTTGTGAGGGATTGGCAATGAACATCTACCTCGACGTGCAATCTCCCGCTGTAAAAGAGGCAGGGAAGCTGGCCAGTGCCTACGGCCTCGCAAATCATGGGCTGGTGAATCTGCGGCGTGCCTACTGGAATCTGCCGACGCCGGCGCTTTACGAGGAGAGCATTTTCCGTTCCGAGGGCAGTCTCTCGCACCTCGGACCACTGGTGGTGGACACCGGCAAACACACGGCGCGCGCCGCGGCCGACAAATTCGTGGTACGCGAGCAATCCACCGAGGAGAAGATCTGGTGGGGCCAGTACAATCGCCCCGTCACCAGCGAGAATTTCAGCGCGCTGCTGGCGCGCCTGCAGGGCTACTTGCAAGGGCGCGATGTTTTCGTGCAGGACTGCTTCGCGGGAGCCGACCCGGAGTACAGCCTGCCCGTCCGCATCATCACGCAAAAAGCGTGGCACAGTTTGTTTGCGCGCACCATGTTCCTGAAGGTTCGGGGTCAAGATGCACTCCGGCGGCACATGCCCGAATTCACCGTGATCGCTGCGCCCTCGTTTCAAGCCTCGCCCATGGTGGACGGCACGCGCTCGGAAACGTTCATCATGATCAACTTCCGGGAACGTCTGGCCATCATCGGCGGCACCAACTACGCCGGGGAAATCAAGAAGACGATCTTTACGGTCCTGAATTTCCTGTTGCCGTTGCAGGGGGTGCTCTCCATGCACTGCTCGGCCAATGTCGGCAACGACGGCGATGTCGCGATTTTCTTCGGGCTTTCGGGCACCGGCAAGACGACGCTTTCCGCCGACCCCACGCGGCACCTGATCGGCGACGACGAACATGGCTGGAGCGACAACGGAGTCTTCAACTTCGAAGACGGCTGCTATGCCAAGGTGATCCGCCTTTCACCAGAGGCCGAGCCGCAGATTTATGCCTGCACCCGGCAGTTCGGAACCGTGCTGGAAAATGTCACCTTCGATCCCGTCTCGCGGCGGCTGGATTTGAACGACGACACCATGACCGAGAACACGCGGGCGGCTTATCCGCTTTCCTACATCGCGAATCACTTGCCGGAGAAGCGCGCCGGGCACCCGCGCAACGTCATTTTCCTTACCTGCGACGCCTCCGGCGTGATGCCGCCCATCTCCAGGCTCAACCCCGATCAGGCCATCTATCATTTCATTTCCGGCTACACCAGCAAGATTGCCGGCACTGAGATCGGGCTGGGTGCGGAGCCCGAGATGACTTTCAGCACGTGCTTCGGCGGCCCGTTCATGGTGCATCACCCGCTGGCCTACGCGGAACTGCTGAAGAAAAAGATCCAAAAGCACGGCTCCAACGTCTGGCTGGTGAACACGGGCTGGACGGGCGGGTCGTTTGGGGTGGGCAAGCGCATCAGCATCCGTCACACCCGCGCGCTGCTCAACGCCGCGCTCAGCGGCTCACTGCTCAAGGTGGCGTACAGGAAAGATCCGGTCTTTGGTTTCGATGTGCCGGTGGAATGCGAAGGAGTGCCGTCGCAGATGCTGGATCCGGCGAATACCTGGCCCAGCCGCGAGCAGTATTTTAACAAGTACGATGCGCTGGCGGCTCGCTTCATCGAGAACTTCAAGCTGATGATGGCCGAGTGCCCGGAGCACATACTGGAAGCCGGGCCGAAGCGTCTAACGACAGCCTCGGTGCGCTGAGAGCAGATCCAAGCGGTGGGGGCTCCGCGGCCACCACCGCATTTTAGGTGCCCTCAGCAGAATCCGTGGGGGCGCACAAAGCGTGCCGATTTCCACCCGGCACCGCTTGGTTATTTTCCGGACTGACCTAACTCTTCTTCCCGGTCACGGCGTAGAACGCGGTTGCTTCCTGCTCCACGTTCTTGCTGCCGCACTTGGGGCATTTCGCGTCTACTTCGTGTTCTTTGATGGTGAGAATTAATTCGAAGGTTTTGTGACAATCGTTGCAGACGTAGTCGTACACGGGCATGGAGGCCTCCCGCTCGATTGCGAACACGAGCTACGGTGAAAATTGTACGCCGACAGCCGCCGCTTGTCCCTGTGCAAATCCCAACCTTCAAGACGATGGGGTGGGCGAACGCGAGATGCGGTCAAGAGGGCCAAAAGCAGGTCCTTCGCTTCGCTCAGGATGACAAGGGTACTTGGTGCTGAGAACTGAGAACTGACAGCTAGCAGCTAACAGCTGCCTTCCGAAAATGTTCGAGAATTGCTTCAGCTTGAGATTTGGTCACGACCGCCGACAGGGCCGCTACATCCGCTTGCTTCACGGCTTGCAGGCTGCCGAAATGTTCCAGCAGGCGGCGGGTGGTGGATTCGCCGACGCCGGGAATCTCTCTTAACTCGGTGGCGCGATCGCGGATCTGGCGGCGCTTGCGATGGAAGGTTACGGCGAAGCGATGGGCTTCGTCGCGGATCATCTGCACCAAGTGTAAGACGGGAGAATGATGGTCGAGAATGACGGGGTCGTCTTCCTGTCCGTAGCCGTAGATGATCTCTTCGCGCTTGGCGATGGCGGCGAGTGGCTGGTTGATGATTTCGAGCGCTTCGAGGGCCTGGGCGGCGGCGTGGAGCTGTCCGAGGCCGCCATCGATCAGCACCAGGCTGGGCGCGGGCTTTTTTTCTTCCTGCTGGCGCTTGTAACGGCGCGCAACCACCTCGCGCATGGACGCGAAATCGTCCACGCCGGCGACGGTCTTTATGATGAACTTGCGGTAGTCCGATTTTTTCATCTTGCCGTCTTCCCAGACGACCATTGATGCCACCGTTTCCGCTCCCTGAATGTGCGAAATGTCGAAGCACTCAATGCGCTTGGGCAGTTCGGGGAGGGCGAGCGCGTCTTGCAGGGCTTCTTGAATGGCGCGCGCATTGGGCTTGAGGACGCGGAAACGCTGGTCGTAAGACTGCTTGGCGTTGGTGCCGGCGAGATCGATGAGCTCGCGCTTGTCGCCGCGCTGCGGAACGGTGATATGCACTCGTGTGGCGCGGGCGCCCTCGCCCGCGAGCTGTTCGCTGAGCGCGTCCTCAAGTTCTTCGCGGTCTTCGAAGTCGACGGGAACGAAGATGTTGCGCGGGACGTAGGGTTGCGCGAGGTAGAGTTGCTTGACCAAAGCGGAGAAAAATTCGGCGGGATGGAATTCTTGTGTGGCGGCGGGGCTTTGCCCCGCCTCGTCCGGGTCAGAGACCCGGCCCCACACGAACTCAGGCAGGTCTTCCCAGAAAAATTCGTGGCGGTCGAGGACTTTTCCTCCCCGCATGTGAAACAGGTTCACGGCCAGCATCTGGTTCTGGTAGTGAAAACCGAAGACGTCGGCATCGTCGCCTTCGGCGGCGGCGATGCGCTGCTTCTCCTGTAACTGCTCGACGGTCGAGATCAGGTCGCGATAGCGGGCGGCGCGCTCGAACTCCTGCGCTTCGGCAGCTTCCGACATGCGCTGGCGCAGAGATTTGACCAGGTCGGTTTGGCGGCCTTCGAGAAAGAACTTTACGTCGCGTACGGCTTCACTGTAAATCTCCGGCGTGGTCAGCTCCTTCACGCACGGACCGAGACAGCGTTTGATATAGAACTGAAGGCATGGGCGCGGATGGTTGCGCGTTAGATCCACTTTGCACGATGGGACCATGAAGTGGCGATGAATCAGGTCCACAATGCGATAGGCGAGATTGGCAGGGAAGTACGGGCCGTAGTAGGCGCTGCCGTCTTTGCGCAGGCGGCGCGTCACATACACGCGCGGAAAGCGCTCAGCCAGGGTGAGCTTCACGTAGGGGTAAGTCTTGTCGTCGCGCAACAGGATGTTGAAGCGCGGCTTCTTTTGCTTGATGAGGTGGTTCTCGAGCGCCAGCGCCTCTTTGTTATTGGCGACGACGATGTAGTCGACGTCGGCGGCCTCGCGGACGAGAGTGCCGGTTTTCGCGTCTTCCCATCGCCCTTCGTGAAAGTAGGACGAGACGCGCGAGCGCAGGTTCTTGGCCTTGCCGACGTAAATGACTTCGCCTTCGGCGTTTTTGTAGAGGTAGACGCCGGGGGAAGTGGGCAGGCTGCGGATTTTTTGCGGGAGATCCACGGTCATTCGATGAGCTAACGGCCCGTTCCGGAGCAGGCTCGGCTCAGTTCATTGTAGCCATTCGCTGTATGGCTGGCATGTCTCACTTCGGATTGCAAAACAGGACCGTCAGATCTCCCCACGGCACTTCCTTCTGGATGACTAGATACGAAGCAAGCCGCTGCCGGTCAAAAACCGGATCTTGCCGATTGTCCACTACCAGGATGCGTGAATATAGGCGGAGGAAAGCGGGCATGCGTGGATCCTGGCGTTCAGCGCCGTCGAGCAGGGGAATCAGTTCCATACGAATTGCGCTTAGAGCTCCCTCGCGCAGGTCTTTTCGAAGCGGTGTAATACCGCCCCCGTAAAACGCGAGTCGCATTTGCTCTTCACCTGCTTTAGGATCTTCCGCAATCCTCTCCAGTTGCCGGCTATCCGTCCCTGTAAAGTAGAGATAAAGCGCCTGGCGAAAGCGCTGAATTGTGTTGTTTTGATTCGGTGTAAGTAGTCCAGCAGCATTCCGGCAGTAGAGCACTTTGGCACTTGACACCAAGGGAACCCATTCACAGGTATCATCAGCGATTTTGGCAGGAACAATCAAAAGGTCGTCGGGCCCGACAGGAATGGACTTCAACAGACTTGCAGTCTCAGCCAGTTGTTTGTTAAGGGGCAGGAATACGCGATAGGTTGCTGCCGCAAGCAGCATCGCATTCACGGCGAGAAGGATAACGACGACTCCCAGAGCAAATCGTAAATATCGCGCCGTTGCTCCGAGACGCACACACACCGCAGACAATATAAAGGTCAGGAGCACTGCTACTGTGGTGTGAACGAAGTATCCCGCGTGATGCGATATCGACAATGAATTATCGAAGACGTCAGCCAGCAGAAGGCCCATATTGGTCAGCCCTAAGCCGACAAGGGGCCACTTTGCCTCTGCTGGGAGGGCACGGACCAGCGCCGTTGCCAGCGTCAGGAATCCGAGTATTATCCACATCCCGCCGATCAAATGTGGCAATACCGCAAACTCGAAGTGAAAAACTGACTGCTGCGTTTGGGGCTCATGGGTAACTGTGCCGTGCAGAAGATAGAGTAGATCAACCGTCGCGCAGAATATTCCATAGGCAACGAGACTGCGCCACGGCACCGATTGGACGCGACCGAAAATCAGCCAGACGGTTGCGACAATCGTGATACCGGCCATCATTAGTGTGGCGTAAGGAAAAATCGCAAACGCCAGCAACTGGAGCAATCCCATCCCTACCCAGATCTGGAAGCGTTGGGCGCGGAGCAGGCTCATCTGTAGACCGAGATACGCAAGCAGGAGGGGAACTGGGAGTTGAGAAAAGAAAGGTCTGGCGTAAGCCAGTCCGACGGTCTCAAAACCTTGCAAGGACGGCAGGTGAATCCAAGCCAAGACTAATGGCTTAAGTAAGCCGAAGTTTGACCACATCAACAAACCAAAGCCCAAGGTAACAATTAGAATTGAGTTATCCGGCAAGAATTGTTGGAAGAGCCAAATCACAATCCAGCAAAGCAGTCCCCACCAAAGCAAGTTCCAAACAAACAGTGCCAGCCAGAGATGCCCGCCAAACAGTGTGCCCACATATCCGAAGAGCTGGAATGCCAGCCGAAATTGGAGGTGCGCCGCGCCATTGGGGGGCAGTTCGACACCGTAGTATGGATTCAAGATCGGACCATGGCGAACCATTGTTAGCTTGCTGATAAGTGTGTAGAACCCAACATCGGAAGCCAGGATAGGAGGCGATTCTGTGTAGCCAGTCTTTGCCCAAGTCGCAAGCGCTGGATAGGAGTAGACGACTAAAGTAAAGAGAATAGTCGCGATTATGACCGGGCGACGAATCATGAGGACGCGTTCAGCGATCACGCCGCGTAGCTCTTCACAAATTCCACCAGGCTGCGCAGGGCGATCCCCGACGGGCCTTTGGCGATCCACGGTTTGTTCTCTTCCATCCAGGCGGTGCCGGCGATGTCGAGGTGGATCCAGGGTGTGTCTTCGGCAAATTCTTTGAGGAACATGGCGGCGGAGATGGCGCCGCCCCAGCGTCCGCCGGAATTCACGATGTCGGCGATGTTGGATTTGATGATCTCTTTGTATTCGTCGTCGAGCGGAAGGCGCCACATTTTCTCGCCCGCTTGTTGGTTGGCATTCGCGAAGCGCTCGTACATCTGGTCGTCGCTGGCGAAGATGCCGGCGTTCACGTAGCCGAGGGCCACGACCACCGCGCCGGTCAGGGTGGCGGCGTCGACCAGATGCGTGCAGCCGAGTTGACGGGCGTAGCAGAGTCCGTCGGCCAGGATCAAGCGTCCTTCGGCGTCGGTGTTGATAATTTCTATGGACTTGCCGGACATGGCGATCTGCACGTCTCCCGGCTTTTGCGCTTTGCCGGAGGGCATGTTTTCGGTGGCGCAGA
>PLHP01000399.1 GCA_003138955.1 Acidobacteriaceae bacterium
GCAGGTCTTGGTTGAGGACGTCAAGGCCGTCATGCTAGAAAGCCAGAGCTACGTCGTGCGACACACGAGCCGTTCCAAATTGCGTGAGGTGGATTTCAGGTTTGAGAACCAGATGCTGAGGGGTCTCGAGCAGAACCCAAATACGGGCTCTCGTTGGGCAGAACTGGCACGCTCGGGGAAGAAAGTTATGCAATTTCTCGACAGCGGTCGCTACGTGGCCAATGTGGTCGACGGGGAAGTGAAATTCTATGGACGCAGGCAGCGATCATGGTAGATGCATCGCGACGAGCTAGGTTGGGGAATGACACGTGCACAGTTTGGAGAGCAGACTTTCGCAGGTGAACCGAGCGCTTCAGTTCCCAACCACTGTGATCACGAGCGTGCGCTCGCGCCCGCGTACATCGCATTCGAGATGGAAAATCTGCTGCCAGGTCCCGAGCACGAGCTTTCCATCCGCGATCGGTACGGTCAAGGACGGGCCCAGTAGCGTCGCCTGCAGATGCGAGTGCCCGTTGCCATCTTGCCAAGCCTGTTCGTGGCCGTAGGTTCGGCTAGGTGGAATAAGCCTGTCCAGGATAGCGGGCAGATCATGCTGCAGGCCGGGCTCGAACTCAATCGTGCCGACCGCCGCTGTGCTGCCGACGTTGAAAACGTTGACCGTGCCGGTTCGGATGCCTGAGGATGTCACAATCGTAGCGATCTGCTCGGTGATATCGAGCATGTCGCCGTGCCCTTTTGTCATCAGGGGAATCTGCTGTTGATAGCTCATAATTTTGTGCCCTGCCGCTCTGGAATGTCGCTGCTGGCCTGTTCCTGCCAGTCAATATACACGGCCACCAATAAGCCTCGTCGTTCGTAGGAGAGGCAGGGAGCAGCGGAACCGGCAGAGCGGCTCGGGGAGTGTGTTGGTAAAATAGACAGTGGCTGTTTCGGTTGAACTGCATAACACAGGTGATCCTGCGGTCGGGCGAGAAGTTCAGGCGTTCGTTGAACACGCTCTGAGCGACAGAACCGGAGACTGGCGGGTATCAATCGTTGGTTCTCGCGCAAACGACAATTGGGAAATGAAGGTCGAGGGACCGAACGGGTTTGAACGGTCGTACACATTGGCGGGAAGTGCGGGAGAGCACCAACCTATGGTGATCGGGAACGTGCTTCTGAAGTTGTTACCTGCGAAGATGCCCCAGCGGTAGAAAGGGATTTCCCCTTCCTAGTGTGGGTTTGTGTAACAGCAGAGGAGGCCGATCCCCACGATTCAGCCGCGAATCCAGAACGGCAAACCCAACCCTCTGGTTCCAACTAATCCGGTTCCGCAGAATTTGAACGGGGCACAGGACAAAGCAGCAGGTTTCCATCGGTATGTTCATAGATTGTTGTTTTTTGTACATCTAGAGGGTATACTCCAAAACAGGCCATCTCATGGCGACCATCAACAAGCGATCACACAAACACTTCCAATTAGACTCGATCAAAATTAAGCGCGCTCAGAAACTGCTGCGTGCTGATACCGAGACTGAAGCCATCGAGCGTGCACTCGATTTGGTCATTGCTGAATATGAAAAGCACCGACTGACCGTCGCCGCCAATGACCGGTTCGTGAAAAGTGGTGCTGCGATTAAGGACGTCTACGGCACATTGGAGGACTAGAGGTGCACCCCATCCTCTTTGATTCCTCGATCTACATTTCGGCGCTACGCACGGGGGAGGATGCGGCGCTGACGCTGAGACGGCTAGCTGCCGACGCACCGGTGTGGCTAAGTTCGGTCGTGCTCGAAGAACTGTATGCTGGTGTGAGCCCGCGGGCTCGGCATGCGGTTGAGCGGCTAGAGCGTGACTTCCGCCGAGCGAAGCGCATCCTGGTGCCGAATCTCAGCGACTGGACTCAAACCGGTAAAGTGCTCGCCCGGCTGGCGGCCAAATATGATTACGAGCAAATTGGACGCGGGCGGCTGACCAACGATGCGCTCATCGCGATGAGTGCGGGTCGGTCGGGGATAACCGTAATAACCGCCAACGCGCGGGATTTCAGAAAGCTGGCCGAATTCGGTTCGTTTCAGTGGCAGGTGAACAATCCTCAAAGCACCTAGAATGCGCTAGCAGCCCGTGGTGAAGGTCTGGACTCCTGAGAAAAAGAGATTGTGTGGTCCACAACGCGGGTTCGTAGAATGCACGCATGGGAATGGACCGAAGAGAGCAGCAGCGACGACGACAGGAGGAGCTTTGTATTGCGCACCCGGAGTTGCCGCGTACGGTCGGGCATCATTTCTATGAGCAATTGAACCGGTTACTGGGGGGCGCGGCTTTGACGAGGATGTGGAGCAGCAATGTGCGCGCTTCCATGCAGAGAAGATGGGGCGGCCTTCGCTGGCATCGCCGCTGAACCTGAGCGCCGGCGAAATCACGCAACTCATGGAAGTCGGCTCGAAACTCGAAAGACTTGCGCGTGGCGAAGATCGCGATTCAAAATTCACGAAAATTATCGTGAATATTGGCGAGTACAAGGACGAGCAAGAGTACGAAGAGACGCTGATGGGCAGCAAGGCCGGAACCATCAACTAAGACGAACTGGTCTCCCTGCGCGGACGGCGCAAGGGTTCTCCTGGTCTTTTCGCCGTCGTTTCCTTTATTTCGGGTGGAGCTAAACTGGGCAGACTCTGCCACTTTCTTCGACGAAAATCGGGCGTCTGCGACCACTACATCTTGTGTTCTGGCCTGTTTCTTGGCGGCCCGTTGCCGCGGCTCGACCGCAACGCCAACTGCGTCAATGCATTCGACACTTCTGGTCATCGGGTGAAGGCCCGCCGCGCTGGCCGTCCGCAATGATCGCCTTCGCACCGACGTTGACCTTCGAAGCATTGGCTTACTGGATTCCCCGCTGACAAGTCTTCGCCGCTGCCTGCGACCAGGGTGTACTCTTAATTTCGTCGCAAGTTGTATTGCGGGATAGATGTACCGCCACCCCGCAGAACGATGACGAAGTTTACGGCGTGACTGGGATTTACGGAGGCCGCCCTGGCCTTTTCAGTCACGTGTCCTCCGCAAGAACCACAGCCACAAAAGACTTGGAGAAACGATCATGCTCAACCAGCAGCCCCGCGCATCCCGCGCCCTGCCATCGGCACGCGTTCCGAGACTCTCGACCGCGAACAACGACAGCTCAACGTGTCGCGAGTTGCGTTTCATGAGCGCATGGAGCCTGGACGAGGCAGTCCAGTTGGAGCGCGCAGAAAAGCTGGAGGGTGCGGATGAGAGGAGGCGCGCCCGCGTCCGCCGCGACAGGCCGGAGATCGAGATTAAATCGAAAATCCCCGCAGGCGCTTTCTCCGCCTCACAAGCCTGTTCTCCACCTAACTATCACAAGCCCTGCCCACGCTCACTTTTAGGTCGCGCAGCGCGAAGTTGCACGGCGACTGGACAGCTGGAGGGCCTGTGTTTCCTAGCAACACTCTTCCTAAAGAACTTCGATTCAACCGTCAAGGCACGGTCGCTGCTTCCACGCAATGACTTGGGCCTATCGCCATGTCGCCGCGGTAGTGCGCTCATTGTGAGCGCTAACTCGGAGCGGGGAGGGCGACAATGACGATAACAGGGAAAGGCGGCAGGCCCATAGGCTTGCAGAAAACAGGCGGGCGCAAGAAGGGGACACCCAACCGAGCAACTGTGGTCTTGAGGGACAAACTCGCAGCTCTCGGCTGCGATCCCGCGGAAGAACTCGTAACAATCGCCCAGAACCCCGAGACCTCGGTTCACTCCAAGGTGCAAATTTACTCCACCTTGCTGCCCTACGTGTATCCCAAGAGAAAACTGGTGGACGATTCCGATGAGGAACGCGTCACCGTTAAGGGGCAAGCGCTCAGCAAGGAGGAGGCGCTGGATCTGGCTAGGGACCTCATTGCGGTGTTGAGCTCCCCTGCGGCGCAGCGGGAACTCTCAACTCCGGTGATTGAGGACGAGCGCAAACCGTCTGTCGAGGAGCCAGGCAATGAACCCTAAACGGAAGAGACCCGCCGCTCCACTACTGCTCAAGCGCGCAGACTTAATGCGCCCCCTAATAGCCGATTGTTTAGCGACCGATTTCTCCGCCTTCGTAAAGAAGGCTTGGCCCGTTCTCCAACCTAACCGGCCGCTGATCTGGTCATGGCACTACGACTATCTAGGCGAACAGCTCACGCTGGTGAAGCAGCGGCGATTGTTGAGGTTGATCGTCAACATTCCACCGCGCACTCTGAAGTCAACCCTCATCACTATCGCCTACCCCGTGTGGGTATGGCTCACTGAGCCGGAACACAACTTCATGGCAGTCAGCTACAACCTCGACTTGAGCACCGAGCACTCGGTGATGCGCCGTAAGCTTATACAAAGCGAATGGTTTCAGCGGCTCTGGGGCGACAGATTCGAAATGTCGGGTGATCGCAACCAGGTCGGGCAATTTATGAACGACCGGGGTGGCCAAATGATCGCGACCTCTGTGGGTGCGACGGCATGGGGCCGCGGCTGCGACACCGCCATTCTCGATGATCCCCTCAGTGCTGACCAAGCGCTGAGCGTTACCGAGAGGACCACAGCGAACAACTGGATGGTCACCACGTTGCCCAGCCGGCTCAACGACCCGCCCACCGGGGCAATTATTCTGGTCATGCAGCGTCTACACGAGCTCGACCCAACGGGCTTCTTGTTAGAGCAAGAACCCAGCATCTGGCCGCATACCCGAATTCCGCTTGTGGCGGAACAAAACGAGCGCTGGGAGTTTCCGATATCCGGCAGAGTGGTTCAGCGCTTGCGTGGCGACGTATTGCAACCCGAGCGATTTACACCGGCTGTTGTCGAAGAGCGACGCTCACGTCGTTTGGCCTTTGCCGCACAATATCAACAAAGGCCGGCACCTGCCGAAGGCAACTTCATCAAACGCAATGAAGTGAGGTATTACGGCGGAATCGACCCCAGGACCGGCCAAGCGGACGATAAGCTGCCGGAAAATTTCGATTTGAAGGTGATCTCGGTCGACTGCGCCTTCAAGGATTTACAGACCTCAGATTTCGTGGTCGTCATGGTCATCGGGATTAAGGGCCGAAAGCGATTCGTTCTGAACATCGTCAACCAGCGCCTGAATGCGGCTGCAACCGAGGCGGAGATCCGGCGGCAGCGGCAAGTGCGTCAAGCATGGACTGTGCTTGTCGAGGACAAGGCTAACGGGCCAGCGGTAATCCAGCGCCTCAAGATCAACGTGGCCTGGCGTAATCGAAATTAGTCCCCAGGGTGGAAAGATTGCGCGCATGTACGCGGCCGCTGGCGAGTGGCAGGCCGGGGACTGGTTCGTGGACCGGAACGCATCGTGGACCGAGCCCTTCATCGACCAAATCACGATGTTTCCAAACGCCAGAAACGACGACATGTGCGATGCGATGTCGCAGGCGGCGTGCTGGCTGTCACAGAGGCCGGTTCATACCGGCAGCATAACCAACGCCTTCACCGGAAAGTCGTTGATTTAAGGAGATTCGCTTTGATGACCAGGCAGGCGAGCAATCTAGTTTCTTCTACTTTAGATACTTCTGGAACGAGACGGGCAGAATACTTCGTAAGAAAATATTACTCGGGACTGCCATCTTGGATCACAGTGGACACTGATCTAAGCAAGTCACGAAGACAGGATAAAACTTGCGACGGAACGGATGCGCAGCCAGGCGGTGGGAATACGACGGAGAGCGGAGACGGAGAGGAGGGCAGAAGCGATGGGTCCGAGAAGACGGGAAGGTATAGTGAACTGGTCGCCAGGGTTCCAAGTCGCGGATTTTATAGGTTGGATGGCTTAAAGCTGTGGGAATTTTGGAAGGCAGGTAAGCCACCCGCAAAACATATAGATCCTAATCACCGTACCACCTGCGCGGCGCATCTTCGCCGCGCTCGCCGTAGCGGCGCTTTGGAAGGCTTGCTCATCTTCGAGCGGTAACGCTTGCGAGGACGCCATAGAGAGTTTTGTTTCTCTCACCGAAGAAGGTGTGGAGCTATGACACTGAGAAACTCGCGAGAACTGATGTTCTTAGTGTTCTTCCAGAACTTTGGGAAATGGCGTTGGTTGCCGGTCACCAAATAGTCCGCACGAGCGGCATCAGCGCATTCGACGAACATGTTGTCTGCGGGGTCAGGGGTGACTTGAGCCAGACGTGACGGCGAGACAACGCGAGTATGATTTTTGATCAACTGAAGCAGTTGTTGGCGCAAACTCCTGCGAATCTTGAGTTCAGGACGCGCTAGGACCATAGCATATTCGGACACGATAGCGTCAGAAACATACCAGAGAGCAGGCTTTGTCATGGCGAGCAATACCACCGTCCGCTGTAGCCCCTCCGGTTTGAGGGCTGCGGACACGACCACGTTCGTGTCGATCACAAGCCGAAGCGGGATCATCGCCGTTTGGATCGGCGGGTGGCCGTGACGATCCGATCAATTTGCGTGGCGCTCAGCTTATTTGTGCCCTTCCGTTGCGACTCTTTTCCGATGACCCGAAGGACCTCAGGCTCGGGGACGGCAAGGCGCACATAGTCCCTGATGCTAAGTAAAACCGCTCGCGGACTGCCCCGTTTCTGAATCACAAGCGACCGGCCTTCATCTTCGACACGGCGAAGAAGCTTGCCGAAATTGGCTCGTGCGTCCAGCGCGGTAACGACAATACCGTCATTCATAAACTCTCCAGTTAAACTATCCAAACTGTACAGTTCGTAAGACCAGGTGTCAACAATACATTGCGTTTTAAAACGTCGCTATTAGGGGGTTCGGAAGATGCGATCAAATGGGGCGATGCGATTGCAGCGCGATGCTGTGGCGCAGTTGAATCGGCTATCTATCTGCGCCGCAAAGAAGCGGGGTACCTGTATTTTCCTTAATAAATTCGGTATACAGCCGCGCTGGCACTGGCGCTAGCAACCATTGTACTAGCAGCGACAAACTCCTTCATACGGCTGCTCGGGACGAAGATTATGTCCTCGGCCGAGACTGGAATATCTGCAGCTTTGCCGCGCAGGAGGGCCTTCAGTGGCACTGGTAGCTCTTGCAACCCGTTCGGGGTCCGCCGCAGCATCCTGGTGCCGCCTACAGCAGCAGCGTGCGTTGGTCCCCCCGCTGCGGCCACTAATTGCAACACTGTCACGGCGCCGGTCGAGTTTAGGATATATCCGCCTGGTTTAGTCACTTCTCCTATAACATAAACCATCGCTGCCTTGGCGACGAACACGGTGTCACCGGGATGTAATTCGACGTTGCTGCGTACCATCTCCGCCGGGTTCTTCGAAAGCTCAACTGTGACAGGGTTTTGTTCGTTGCCTTGGTGCGAGATGGTAACTGAACCCGAGGCTTTTTCCGAAAGCCCTCCGGCGGTTTGCAGGATGTCGAATAGCCTGTGCGGCCCCAGAGCCGAATAGACACCGGGCTTAGTGACCTCGCCGGCCACGGAAATTCCGCTGCTGGTGTACTCCTTGACGTATACCGCGACTTGCGGATCGTTAAC
This sequence comes from Acidobacteriaceae bacterium, assembly GCA_003138955.1. Taxonomy (GTDB): domain Bacteria; phylum Acidobacteriota; class Terriglobia; order Terriglobales; family Acidobacteriaceae; genus Acidiflorens. Next base: position 7,502 of record PLHP01000399.1, read on the forward strand.
AATGTTATTTTGGCGCAACTTCGCATCGATGGCCGCTTGCGCTTCACTGCTACTGAGGCCGGCTATTCGAACATAATCGATCAGCGGCATCGAGATGTTTCCCTCGGCGTTCACGCGAGTGTGCACGGAAAGATCAGGCGCGCCGTACACTGTGATCTCTACCTCATCTCCAGGACCGATGACGAGTGCGGACGAATTGGCCGGCGGAGTGACAATTCTCGATGGTTCTGTGGTTACGTTGCCTTGATGGGTAGCGTCTTGCACAGGACCGCTATCCTGTGCCAGGGCCACTTGGAGCAACCCAACAATGAGAAGCACAACCACCGGGTTCAAGAGGTGCGAGAGAAAATTCGGAATGCGCTGCATAGCTCTACATGATTCTAAGCCGCGCGGTGCAGACGCACAACCCGAATGAGTGATTTGGTGGTGTCCTAACACTGCGTTGATGACTGGTGGCGGCCTCGGAGAATCTTCGCCTGTTCAGTATCAACTCCTGCCAAGAGAATTGCTCCGCAACCGAAGTTTCTTGACCGGTACCCCCCGCTTCGGCGCTACAATGTCATTGCCACATTAAAGATCAAGTTTCCGGCAGTTTGGCATCGTATCCGTAACCAGGAAGAAGACCTCGTTTCCCGGGTTTGATGTTTCTGGTTTCGTAGCCATGTGTCGCCAGCACTGGCCATCAGATTGGAGTGGAGCCCTCAGGCTCCCCGAAGGAAGATGATATGAACAATCGCATATTCATAACGCTGCTCTTGTCCACGGTACTTGCGCTTCCCGCGTTCGCGCAGCAAACCAACTCAAATTCAAGCGCGCAGCCGGCAGCATCTGCGGATCAAACTGCTCCCCCTTCACAGCCCGTGACGGCCACCGGCAAGGAACCGTTGCCACCTAGGAAGGACCAGGACTTCTGGGAGGGCGATGAGCCCGGCTTGGGTTGGCTCGTCTTGCACCCATTTGCCAGCAAGGAGTACGTACGGCGGGATGTGCAGAGCATCCAGGACCGGGTCAACGAACTCGATGCGCTGACCGCGTCTAACAGAAAAATGATCAGGGACGTGGATGCCCGTGCCCAGCAAGGCATTCAGCTGGCTTCCACCGAGACCAAGATGGCCGAGGAGCATGCGCTAGAGGCCGCCAACACGGCTCAGATGGCCCATCAGACGGCGACCGCCGTCGACACCCGCCTCTCCACAGTCGAGACAGTGGTCGGGAACATCGATCAGTACAAGTCCGCGTCGCTGACCGAGGTTCATTTCCGCCCCGGCCAGACGGTGTTGAGCAAGCAGGCCAAGGACGCGCTTGATGAGATAGCTATCCAGGTGAAGAATCAGCACGGTTACGTCATCGGAGTGCGGGGCTTCTCTTCGGGTCAGGGCCAAGCCGCGATCGCCAACTCCCGGAAAGTGGCGGACGCGGTGGTACGTTACTTGGTGTTGACCCACGAGATCCCGGTCTACCGCATTTACGTGATTGGGATGGGCAACGCTCCTGTTGCCAAGGGAACGAGCGGTACACGCGTAGAAATCAGCCTGCTGAAGAACGATCTCGAGCAGACTGCCAAACAATGAAGAACGGTGTGGGAAGTGTGGTAGTCCCACGTAAAAGGAGTGATAAGTTCATGCAGTCCGATTCCGACAGCAAGAAAAAACCGTATTCTCCTCCCACCGCAACAAAAGTGACCCTAGAGCGAAACAGTTCGTGGCAGACCATGCCAATTGCAGCGATCAGGAAGCAATGGATTTATTGGAGTCGCTACGCCGAGAACAGCAGCAGAATTCAAAGTAGCCTACTACCGCATACTGCATCACTACCGAATTGTTCGCATTTGTAGGTCGCTGGAGGGACCCGAGTGGGAACACGGCGGAACCCTGCGCGATTCTGACCACGACGCCAAATGTTCTGACATCTGCTGTCCATGGCCGCATGCCAGTCATCCTGCTGCCAGAAACATTTGCCCACAGCAAGCCGGGTGATGTATATTTCCTGGAACCAAATATTACGAATTTCCTACGCTTGGTAAGAGAACCTCGCCTGGAATAAGAAAACCTCGGCTGGAAGAAGAGACGGAGAATCCATTCTGCGAGCTTGGCCTGAAATGCCGTTTGTTTTAGCCGAAAGGGAAGTCTGATTTTGACGCTCCTGTTCTTTGGGCTGTTTGCATTCTCGTTGGCTGTATCATTTGTGGCGACGCGCCAAGTGCGAGACATGGCCACGCGCCGAGGATGGGTTTCCCTCCCGCAGCACGGTCGCCATATCCATGAATCTCCTCTTCCCCGGCTGGGTGGCGTAGCGATTTTCCTGGCTTTCTCGGTCAGCTTGAGCGTGTGGCTGGGGCTCTCCCTGATATTTCCCCGCCTGGTTGATGGACTCGCCCCCACCACGCTTCTCCGGATTTATGTTCCGGCCTGCCTGATTTTTTGTCTCGGCATCTATGATGATCTCCACGGCGCCGGCCCGTATTTAAAGTTTGCCGTGCAGGCGATCGCCGCTGCCATGTTGTTCGCCGGCGGAATGCGCATTCTCGATCTGCCGGTGATCTTCGGCTCCCACCCACTGCCCTGGTTCGTCGGGTTGCCGCTCACGGTGTTATGGGTGGTGGCGGTTACCAATGCTTTCAATCTCATCGATGGCCTGGATGGTTTGGCCGCCGGATCGGCCTTGTTTTCGACGATGGTGTTTTTTGTCGTCACGCTGATTAATCATTCGTGGCTGTTCTCGCTGATGAGCGTGACACTCGCCGGTGCCATCCTGGGATTCCTGCGCTTCAACTTCAATCCGGCTACGATTTTCCTGGGTGACTCGGGCAGCCTGTTCATCGGTTTCATGCTCAGCGCGCTGGCTCTGGCAGGAGCGCAGAAGGCGCCGACGTTCGTGGCCGTGGCCATCCCGGTGGTCTCGTTCGGATTGCCGATTCTGGAAACACTGCTATCCATCCTGCGACGACTGATCAGCGGGCGCCCGATTTTCACCGCCGATCGCGAACACATCCACCACAAGTTGCTGCAGATGGGTTTTTCGCATCGCCAGGTGGTGATTGTTCTCTACGCCGTCTGCGCAATATTTGCCATGCTCAGCATATTCCTGATTTGGCCGACGGGCAGTACCCTTGGACTGGTGCTGGCGGTCGTGGGGACCGGCGTCTGGCTGGGAGTGCAGCACCTGAACTACCTCGAGTTTGGCGAACTGCGGCGAGTGGCGCAGCGCGCCATTGGCCAGCGGCAGATCGTGATCAACAATCTTTTGGTGCGCCGCGCGGTCGAGGAACTCAAAGTGGCCGGCGATTTCGATCAGGTGCGCAGCGTCCTGGTTGCCGCCTTCGAGAGCAACGATTTCGATGCGTTCGAATTGCACCTCAAGTCGTTTCCCGGTGATCAAGCGATGCCCGGCGAAACCAACCGCCACTTTCACTGGAGCAAATCTCCTCACATGGTGGCAATTTCCAACGAGCCTTCATGGAAGCTGACGCTGGACCTGGTGACAACTTCGAACCGGCAGCGCGGCTCACTCGACGTCTACCGCATCTACAGCCACCGTGCTCTTCAATTGGATGTCAACCTCCTGACTTCCGAGTTTCCCTTTACCCTCGCCGACGCACTCGATCGAGTGCTGACCATGACCGAGGTTCTCATGCCGGCAGGGCAAAACGACACTCCGTTTCTTGCCGCGAACCTGTAACAAGCTGAGCCAGAAGATCATTAGATTAACTCGAAGCGGATGGTCCGGGCCCCCGCCCGCAAATTACTTCTTTGGCGGCTGCATTTCAGTAAACCATTGCCCTAGAGGGCAGGGCAGCTAAAGAGAGCAAGGCAAGCATAGCCATTGGTTCAAATCCACAGCTTCAGATGACGCTCACTTCAGGCCCGAAGCCAGGCCTTACGACATCCAAACCTGATGCTCAACTGGAGCAGCATCGCCAATTACACAGGGATTGATGGACTGTTTACCAGATGAGTCTAGAATGACTGACATGAAGAAACGTTTTTTGATTGTAAGTGCGTTGGCGATCGCGCTTGGGTTTGGCGTGGTTGGGTGGGCCTGGGCCCAGGAGTATGAGGGGCCGATGTCGGAATTGCGGTTTGTGGTCGTGCGCGACTACAACGGCAAGCCGGTGAGAGATGCTGCGGTGGTACTGCATCCGGTGGATCGGAAGGGAAAGCAGTCGCGCGGCGGGATGGAGTTGAAGACGGACAACGATGGGCGCACGAATATTGACGGGATTCCGTATGGTCCGCTGCGGGTGCAGGTGCTGGCGCCGGGTTTCCAGACTTTTGGGGAAGACTACGAGATCAACAAGCCGGAGTTGCAGATTACGGTGAAGCTGAAACGTCCGGGAGCGCAGTACTCGTCGCAGCCGAATCAGGGAGACGCGAAGAAAGCTGACGACAAGAAACCGGCGGAGCAGAAACCGCAGTAATCAGAGGCGCGTTGACAGGGGTTCGGGTGAGATTGCATATGAAAAGAAATTGTTCGATGGTGATGGTGGTGGCTCTCGTACTTGGGTTCGGCGCTGGGTTGGCGTGGACTCAGGATGATGAGGGGCCGACGTCGCGTTTGCGGTTTGTGGTGGTGCGCGACTCCGACGGTAAGCCGGTGAGGGATGCGGCGGTGGTACTGCATCCGGTAAAACGCAAGGGGAAGCAGGCGCAGGGAGAGATGGATCTGAAGACGGGCGCAGAGGGGCGGACGAGCGTTGACGGGATTCCGTATGGTCCGCTGCGGGTGCAAGTGCTGGCGCCGCATTTCCAGAGTTTTGGGGAAGACTACGAGATCAACAAGGCGGAGATGGAGATCACGGTGAAACTGAAGCGTCCGGGCGGGCAGTACTCGGTGTACGAGAAAAACGGGGACGATAAGAAACCGCAGTAAGGCGCCGGGGTGGAGGAAGGCACTGTATTTGTGGGAGTGACAGGGAGAGCTGTGTGCCCTACAATCGGCTGCCCTGGGATTGCAGGACCTCACCGTCGAGCGCTATGCAGGAGTGGCGGACGATCAGCGGATTTTGTTGCTGCGTGGGCCGATCACGATCGAAACCGCGCCGCGATTTGAACAGGCGGTGCACCACGAGAGCGCGGAAACGATGATTCTGGATTTGACGGATGTCCCTTACATTGATTCGGTGGGATTGGGGTCGTTAGTGAAGGTGTACGTATCGCATCAGAAAACGGGACGATGTCTGGTGCTGACCGGTGTGAAGCCGCGGGTGCGCAAGATTATGGAAATGACCAAAGTGAACGAATTCTTCGTGACCTTTGGCACGACGTGGGAGGCGGTGGAAGCGCTGGCTAACACCGGGACGGCTTGAAGGGAAGTGGGCTAACCGCGGGAGTTCACCGGGCGTAGGTTGGCTTTCATAAATTCGTTTCAACGCGGAAGGCACGTCCCTCAGGGGCTAAAGCCCGCGTTTCTTCCAGGCCCTGAACGGCACGACTGAACAGGCTGTGGAAAAAGTAATTCCTGATCGAGAGCCGTGCCCCCAGCGGCTAAAGCCGAATTCAAAACAAGGCAGTTACCGCAGCGGTAAACCGCTGCGCCACCCAAAATCAAGTGCAACCCCGAGTTTTTCCGCAAGTTGTGAAGCCGTGCCCTACCCAAAACCGATTTATGAAACCAGCTCTGGTCAGCCGGCCAAGGACTCAATTGTATCTATTGCGTCCGGCGGAAGCGTGAGGTCGCGGCTGGCCAGATCCTGCTTCATGTGCTCCGGGTCGGAGGTGCCGGTCAGAGGCAGAATTCCGACCGCGCGGGCGAAGCTGAACACGACCTGAGCTGGTGTGGCATTGGCGTTCGCGGCCAGACTGGCGCTTGTTAGACTGGCGCTCGTTAGCTTGGCGCTCGTTAGACTGGCGATCAGGGGATGGCGTAGCACCTCCTGATTTGCGGTGAGAAGCGAGAATCCCTGATAAATGATTTTGCGCTCCCGGCAGAACAATCGCACGGCGCGGTCCCAGCCGAGGCGGGCGTAGCAGCGGTTTTGCACAAATGCAGGAAGTTCGGCGCCGGCGGTTGCCATCTGCTGCAGGTGACGCAGAGAAACATTGCTTACGCCGAGGAGACGGGTGCGGCCGGCATCGCGCTCTTTGCGCATCGCCTCCCAGACTTCGTTGTCAGCATCGGTCCAGTGGTGGTTGGAGGAGGGCCCGTGCAGCACGTAACTGTCAACGTGGTCGGTCGCGAGATGGTGGAGCGAACTGGCTATTGACTGAGCGACCTGAACGGAAAGCGAGGCTGCGGGATCGTAGGGCAGGCGGTGATCCTGACCGGGCTGATAGGTAAATTTCGTTTGCAGAAAAAGATCGGCGCGCGTGACCAAGCCGGCGCGATAAGCGGCGGCCAATCCTTGACCCACTCCTTCTTCGAAGTAATGCCGCCGCTGGTTCGCCGTGTCGATGCCTCGAAAGCCCATGCGCAGCGCGATTTCGGTGAGGGCCGGGGTGCGATCTTCCTTCCATGCGGTGCCGTAGAGAAAATCGGGAACTGGTGAACGTGGCTGGGGCATTGAATTATTCACGCGATCACGGGAATATTGCTGAGTCCTTTGGTGCCGAACAGGCGCCGATACCGTTCGATTTCTTCCGCCGTGCCGAGCGCCTTGGCGTAGTTGTCGGAGAGCTTGACCGCGGGCTTGCCTTCAACCGTGGATACCTTGCAGATCAAGCTGATTGGGTCAAAGTCGCTGCCGGCGGCGGGATCACAGCCGCGGAAATCGTTGGTCAGAAAAGTTCCCCAGCCTGCACTGAAACGAATGCGCCGGCCAGGGGTCCACTTTTTGGGATCGAGGAAATCGGTGGCGCTGCGAAAGTCGTTTATCGTTGTGCGAACCGCGGTGCGGTTGGTGGCGCCGCTCGCAAGCGCCCCGCCAAAATAGGCGTGCAGGCCGAGGATGTCATCGACGTCGAGTGCGTCGGACGCGATGATAAGCTTTTCATGCGGATCGCGACCGCGCCGCTGGAGCCATTGGATATATTCATCGCCTGCGACGTAGGGATTCTTGCTGTCGATGCGTTGGCCCGTCCAATCGGCCGTCCAGTCGGGGGCATGGTCGAGAAATTGCGTAGTTCCAAAAGTATCCGGCAGCATGATGCGGAGAGCGCCTTCGTAAGTGCTCTGCCACAACTCGAGGACGCGGTATTGAGAAGCTTTCAGGGCATCGTCATCGGGTGCGAGTGCGGCGAGAACCATGGGGATCTCGTGCGCGTTGGTTCCGATGGCTTCAAGATCGTGCTTGTGGGCGAGGAAGGCGTTCGAGGTTCCAGTAAAGGCGCTGCCGAGATTCGCTGCCATGGCGTTGACCACGTATTCCTGCCAGAGGAAGCTGTGGCGGCGCCGGGTTCCGAAGTCGGCCACGGCAAGACCGGGTACACCGCGCAGCCGCTCAATCTTGCCCCAGAGCTTGGTTTTCGCCCGGGCATACAGGATGTCGAGACCGAACTCGCGCAGCTTTTTCAAACCGGCTCGGGTCTTGAGCTCGTCAAGGATGGAGAGCGCATAGAGTTCCCACATCGTTGTCTCGGTCCAAAGGCCGTCGAAAGAGAGATGGAACTGTCCGTCGTTAATCGATAGTTCATAGTCCGACAAGCGGAAATCGCGTTCCAGCCATTCCAGAAAAGCGGGTTCGAAAATTCCGCGGCGGCCATAGAAGGTGTTGCCAGCGAGCCAGACCAGTTCCGACCTGCGAAACCGGAGGCGGCGAACGTGCTCCATCTGGTGGATCAGCTCCTCGCGCGGGAACATGTCGGCGAGGCGGACGGAAGTGGAGCGGTTGAAGAGGGAAAACGACACACGAGTTCTCGGGTAATGCTTCCAGATGAACTGGAGCATCAGCAGCTTGTAGAAATCGGTATCGAGCAAGGATCTGGTCACCGGGTCGAGTTCCCAGTTGTGGTTGTGTGCCCGCTCGGCGAAGTTGACGATCATCGCGTACTTTCTCGCGTACCATCCTCTGCGACAGTCATGAGAAAATCAACCGCACTGACCTTAGCGGCCTGTGGTGAAACTCTGGCGCCAAGAACCAGCGCCTAAAGGCGCATTCATAACATGGCACTTGCGGCACGCCTGAAGGCGTGCCCTGATACGAATCAGACTTTCACCACGGACTGTTAGGAATATCTTTTTTGGTGGGCGGGCTGACTTGGGGAAGGCAAACACGGTACTATCAACTTTCTGCATGAGACCGCCTCGGCCTTTCACAGCTGCCCCCCGGAGTCTTTCGTCCGTATTCCGCAGTTGCTCATCCTTATTCCGGAACTGCTCACCGCTGTTTGTTGTGACGGGACAGGCCCACGGGTGGGTAGAGTTCTCTGGCCGCGCTGTGCGCGCGCTGGCGGTCGGGGTTCTGCCCGGAATCTTCCTTCTGCGATCGGGCCGCGAGGAGATTTACAACATTCTCTGGGCGCTGGTGTTTGGTTTCGCCACGCTGAATATTTTGAGCCTGGGGGCGCGCCGTTTCGAACAGGACAAGGGTCTGAGCTTTGGCGAGATTCTGGCGATTCTGGTGGTGGTGGTGTCGATCGTTCTGCTGGGTTGGGAAATGCTGTATCTGTTCCATATTCTGCCGATTCGCCTCACGCCGCGCTGACGCGGATTGCGGTATGATCGCGGGTGGTGAAACGCGAATCCAATTTTCGTGAGTCTAGTTTTGACGTGACTTGTCCTTGCTGCGGCGCGGTCATGAAGATCGACGCGGCGATGCGCAGCATCATAGCGCATACTGCTCCAGTCAAGCCGAAAACCTTCAACGACATGGAAGAAGCGGCTCGCGCCATGAAAGAGCAGGACAGCCGGCGCGATTCGATTTTTCGCCAATCGATGGAAGCGCAAAAGCATGCCTCGGAGCTGCTGGAGAAAAAATTCCAGGAGGCGGTGAAGAAAGCCAAAGAAACCCCGGACACGGGAAAGCCGATTCGGGATTTCGATTTGGACTGAGAACCTTTACCGCAGAGATCGCAGAGTACGCAGAGAAAATCAATTCTTGTTGCCCTTTTCCTCCTTTCGTTGCGGGACGTGAATGAAACGACCTATTCTTCTCGGGCATCGTGGGGCTCGGGCTTTCCGCCAAATTCCTGAAAATACTTTGGCTTCGTTTGAGCTCTGTTTGCGTCACGGCTGCGACGGGTTCGAATTCGACGTGCGGCTTTCCGCCGATGGGCAGGCTGTGATCTGCCACGACGCGACCGTCGGGGGGATGAAGATTGAGAACGCGGCGGCGAAAAGCCTGCCGTTGCCCGCACTGGAAGATGTTCTACGGCAGTTTGCGCAGCGGGCATTTCTCGATATCGAGGTGAAGGTTGCGGGGCTGGGTCTGCAGACGATCGCTGAATTGCGAAAGTATCCGCTGCAAAAGGGATTCGTGGTTTCGTCGTTTCTTCCCGATGTGCTGAGGGCAATCCACGATCTCGATCCGGCGATTCCGCTGGGATTGCTTTGTGAGACGCGAGGTCAGCTTCGAGGTTGGCGCGAAATGCCGGCGGAGTGGGTGATTCCGCAGTTCGAATTGGCGGATGGGAAGTTGGTCGAACTGGTTCATGCGGCAGGGAAAAGAATCATGGTCTGGACAGTGAATCGCGCCGAGCGCATGGGTGAGTTCGCGGCGTGGGGCGTGGATGCGATTATTTCGGATGAGACGGAATTGCTGGGGCGCTCGTTGCGGTAGCCTCCCACCCCTGGTGGACGTCCCTTCCCAAGTGGACGGGCGAGGACGCCCGTCCCGCCACGAGCATTGGTGCGCCCGGCAGGGCGCA
>PLHP01000196.1:0-4756 GCA_003138955.1 Acidobacteriaceae bacterium
TGACCTCGCCTCCTACCCGATTTGAACGCTTGCGGAACTATCAGGGCGGGAATGAGCCACTCAACTACTTCCAAGCGCTTGGCATCATGAAGGACCGGCGGGCCGCAGCAGCGATCAGACCTTACTACGAAAGATATCGAGAGGCAATGGAGGCCGAAGCTGTTATAGGCGTGCCTGATGAGGTCATTCGCGGGCCGATACCTTATTTCCCATACCTATGTGCGTGCGGTGCCCTTGTAAAGGTCGACGGCTCACCCGAGTACGAGAAGGCCATTCGTAGGTATTTCGACCATCCCAGTGAACAAGTCCGATGGTGGGCAGAGCACGCGCTGGAAATCGAGGGACCGACGACTGCAAAACGGAACGCCGAGGGACCTCGATGCCGGCTGTGAATCCTCCCAGCAAATCCCCCACCCCAGCGGCAAACTCGTCAATACGTTCGTTGACCTGGTTCGTGAGTGGTGATTTGCTAAACCATCGCAGCATCACCCCCGCGGCAAACTGAAGTAAAAAACCGACCCGTGCCCCAACTGGCTGGTGAGGCCGAGGCGGCCGCCGTGGGCTTCTACTATGGCTTTGCAGATCGCCAGTCCCATGCCTGTGCCATGTACTTGCACGCGCTGGTTTCGTCCGCGATAAAATTTTTCGAAGACGAGCGCTTGCTCGAAATCGTCGATGCCGGGACCGCGATCGGCGATGTTGATGGTGAGCATCTGGTCGTTGTCCTTGGCTTCCGCGGTGATGCGGATCGGGGCACCGGCGGGTGAGTACTTGGCGGCGTTCTCGATCAGGTGGACCAGAACTTCCTTGATGTGAGCGGGGTCCATGCGCGCGTTGGGAAGGCCGGCGGGGATTCTGACTTCCACGGGATGCTGGAGCAGGAGTTGCTTCATCGCGTCGAGCGCTTCCTCGACCACGGGCCCGATGGGCGCGGATGCGAAGCGAAATTCCACTTTGCTGGCATCCAACTGCGCCATCTCGGCGGCCTCTCCGATCAGCCGGTTGAGCCGATCGCTTTCCTCGTTGATGATGGTCAGCAGTTCCTGTCTCTCCTCCGGCGAATGATTCGGGCTGCCGAGAAGCGAGGTCACCGACGCTTTGATGGCCGTGAGTGGAGATCGAAACTCGTGGGTGACGGAATCGAGCAGGACTGCGCGCAATTGCTCGCTTTCGCGGGAGGCCTCAGCGCGGCTCAGTTTTTCGATGGCGCCCGCGCGCTCAATGGCAATTGCCACCAGGCTGCCGATGGCCTCCAGCGTTTGCCGCGAAAGCAACGAACCGGAGACTCCCATGCAGCCCACGACGCGTATGCCCATGCGGAGCGGTATAAAGGCCAGTTGATGGACCGCGTCGATTCGCGGTTCACCGCGCACGCAGATCAACTGGAGATCACGCGCTTCCAATCCGTCAATGGTGGCGCCAGAGCGGTAAACGTCGCTGCGGCTGGACAACGAAATCGCCGCTGACCGTATGCCGAACGACTCTGCGATGTAGCGGGGAATCAGGTTCAACAACTCGGCCGGATTGTCGCTCGAAAGCAGCAACTGGCTGAAGGCGTAGAGGCGTTCGAGTTCCTGCCGGCGCTCGACGGCAGAGCGCGCCCCGCGCCGGGCGCGGGCCGACAGTTCGCTGACCGCTCCCGCGGTGACCAGGAAGGCGACCAGCGCGATCCAGTTCTGCGGGTCGGCAATGGTAAAGGCCCCGATCGGAGGCAGGAAAAAGTAATCAAAAGCGAAGGCGGCGATCACCGACATGAAAACGGCTTGCCGAAAGCCCCAGGAAGCGGAGATCCCGAGGACGCTCAGTACGAAAGCGAGCGCCACTGTGGTCGGATTCAGATGGAGCCAGCGGTAGCCGACGAGAGTAATTCCGGCTACAGAAAGTGTCGCGATCAAGTATCCGGTTCCGGATCTGGTCGCAACGTTCACGAGGCGATTGTAATCGAAAGGCAAGGTTGAAGCCTTGCTTCTTTCCCTCATCGACAAAGTCCGATGTCTCAACGACAATAATCGCGATGCCCAAGACCCCCGACCAATGGCTGGAGGAATGTTCGCCGACGAAGAAGAAGGGAGGCAGGTTCAAGCTCTTTCTTGGATATGCTCCGGGCGTGGGCAAGACCCACACCATGCTGACCGAGGCGATCCGGCGGCACAGCCGCGGCGAAGATGTGGTGATCGGAGTTGTGGAAACCCACGGACGGAAAGCAGTGGCGGAACTGGTCACGAATCTGGAAGCCGTGCCGCGCAAGGCGATCGAGTACAAGGGCGCGATTTTCGAAGAGATGGACGTGGACGCCATCCTCGCGCGCAAGCCTTGTGTCGTGCTGGTGGACGAACTGGCGCACACCAATATCGAGGGCAGCAAGCATCGCAAGCGCTATGAAGACGTGCTGGAACTGCTGGATGCGGGGATCGACGTTCTCTCTACCATGAACATCCAGCATCTGGAGAGCGTGACCCCGACAGTGCAGGGAGTCACCGGGATCCAGGTGCGGGAAACGGTTCCGGACTGGGTGCTGCAACGAGTCAACGAAGTGGTGATGATCGACCTGACTCCGGAGGCGTTGCAGAACCGCATGCGGCGCGGCGACGTTTATCCGCAGGAGCGCGTGGGACGGGCGCTGGAGAATTTTTTCCGCGAGACGAACTTGATCGCTTTGCGAGAGCTGGCATTGCGCCAGGTGGCGCAACAGGTGGATCTAAGCCTGGAACAGCACCGCGGAGAGGAACAGGAAGATCGAGCAGCGGTTGCCATCCGCGAACGGATTGCGGTATGCATCAGTTCGAACCCGGCGGCGCAGTATCTGGTTGCCCGCGGGGCGCGCATGGCGCAGGCTATGAATGCCGAGCTCTTTGTGGTCTATACCGACCTGGGGCAGGATACCAGCGAAGCGAATCAGCGAACCTTGGCCGCCAACGTGCGCTTCGCGGAAAACGTTGGCGCATCGGTGGTGCGGGTGAAGGGGAAGAGCGTGGCTGAGGCGGTGGCGGAATTCGTCAACGAGAAACACATCACGCAAGTTGTTTTCGGACGCTCCGCGACGCGGGGCTGGAAACGATATTTCTATCTTTCGGCGATCCATCAGTTCCTGCGCGACGCCCCGGCAGTAGACGTGCACATCGTGACGCAGGAACCCGGCTAGTTTTGCAGTTTGGAGCATCAACGTTGGAGCATAAACACATTCTCGTGGTGGACGACGAATCGCAGATCACGCGGGTGCTGCGGACTTCTCTTTCCAGCCATGGATATGACATTCGCGTGGCCAACGACGGCGAGACTGCGCTGGAGATCATGAAAGACTGGTCGCCGGATCTGGTCATCACCGACCTGACGATGCCCAACATGGACGGACTGGAGTTGTGCCGGCAACTGCGGTCGAAGACGCAAATACCGATCATCGTGCTCTCGGTGCGGGGGGAGGAGCGCACCAAGGTCAAGGCTCTGGATGCGGGCGCGGATGACTACGTGACCAAGCCCTTCGGTATGGAGGAACTGCTGGCGCGCGTCCGCGCCAATCTTCGCCGCGCACGGAAGGAAGAGTCAGAGCTGGAGCCTATAGAAACGGGCGACTTCAAGATCGATCCCGGAGCGCGCAGCGTTTTTGTGAAGGACCGCGCGGTCCACCTCACGCCGAAAGAATTTGACTTACTCGCGTATCTGGCCCGTCACGCCGGCAAAGTGGTAACGCATCGCGCCTTGCTGGGCGCGGTCTGGGGTGGTGAAAGCACAGAACAGGTCGAATATCTGCGCGTGTTCGTTGCGCAACTCCGCAAGAAGCTGGAACCATTACCCAATTCCCCGCGCTACATTGTGACCGATCCCTGGGTGGGTTATCGCTTCGTGGCCGGAGACGACCGGTGAGACTGAGGTTGGCCGCTGGTTGTGCCTGGTCGAGATCCAGTTCTAGTCGTTGCCTCGTTGCCCCTCGCCATCTCTACCGCCCGCAGCACGGCTCGCGCCTTGTTCTCCGTCTCTTCAAACTCACGTTGCGGATCGGAATCGGCTACGATTCCCGCGCCCGCTTGCAGGTACGCCTTCTTGCCTTTCATGAGCAGCGTGCGAATCGCGATGCACGAATCCAGATTGCCCGCGAAATCGGCGTAGAGCACGGACCCGCCGTACACTCCACGCCGCGTCGGCTCCAGTTCTTCGATGATCTGCATGGCGCGAACCTTCGGCGCGCCGCTGAGCGTTCCCGCGGGAAAGCACGCGGCAAAAGCGTCCATCGCATCCAGATCAGGACGCAGCCGCCCCTCGAGCGCCGAAACCAGGTGCATCACGTGCGAGTAGCGCTCCACGTACATCAGGGCGCGAACTTTTACCGACCCATACTCGCTGACTCGGCCGAGATCATTGCGGCCGAGATCCACCAGCATCACGTGTTCGGCGCGTTCTTTCTCGTCGGCGAGCATTTTCTTTTCGAGCGCCGCGTCTTCCGCTTCGTCGCGTCCGCGCGGGTGCGTCCCGGCAATCGGGCGGTATTCGAGCTTTCGTCCTCCTCCCGCGGCCCGCACCAGCATTTCGGGAGACGAACCGAGCACGTGCATTCCAACGGAATCCTTTCGCCGGCCATCCTTCCTTCCGCCGCCGAATCGCAGGAAATACATATACGGCGACGGATTCACCGTCCGCAGCGCGCGGTAGAGATCGAGCGGGGCGACTCCCGGCTCGAAATCCCAGCGCTGCGAAAGCACGACCTGGAAGATGTCCCCGGCGGCGATGTACTCCTTGGCTCGGCGCACGCTTTCCAGGAACC
>PLHP01000196.1:4825-11463 GCA_003138955.1 Acidobacteriaceae bacterium
TCCGCCGACGCCACAATATGGATCTGGTGCCGCAAATGATCGAAGGCGAGCACGCGGTCGAAAAACATCAGCACACAGTCGGGAACGTCCAGGTCATCCGTAGCGTGCTCTCCGATGTTCTCCAGCCGCCGTACAATGTCATACGCGCAATAACCGACGGCGCCGGCGGTGAACGGCGGCAAGCCTTCCATTGCCGCTGGACGATGCTGTTGCAGCAATTCCTTGATGACTGCGAAAACATTTCCCGTGCGCCGCTCGACTTTCTTAATGCGGTCACGTTCGATCCTGATCTCANNGAAACCGGCGTCAGCAGGTCGGCCGAGATCGACTTCGCCACCGGAACCAGCGTGGCGCCGCGTGACAATCGGGCGAACTCTTTGTAGTCCGGACGGATCATGCTTCTCCCCAGACCTTCATTATAAGGAAGCTGATCTTTGCCGCTGATCTTCGCAGCTGATCTTCGCGCCCGCGTTTCCCCTCCGTCGGCAATGAGGCCTGCTAAATGTAACCGGAGGGGAGGGCATCGAGACATTCAGGATGGAACCTCGATGGAGGAAGGAAGATTAGGGCACAAGGCGAAGCGGGGATATTTTCGCGTTCGAGGGTTCGTACTCGACGATGTACCCAGCCACCGCGCTCGCCGCGACGGTCAGCGGCGATGCCAGATACAACTGCCCCGGCCCGCTGCGTCCGGGAAAATTTCGGTTCTGCGCGCTGATGACGACCTGATCGGGACGCGTCGATACGCCCGGCCCCGCATTGATGCACGCGCCACAGCTGGGCTCGATTACGTGCGCGCCCGCCTGCTCGAAGATTTCAAGATAACCTTTGCGCTTCGAGTACTCGCGCGTTTCCTGGGAGCCGAATTGGATCCAGAACTCGACATTCTTCGAAACTCGTTTTCCTTGCTTTAAAGCGTCGGCGAGAACGGACGCGTACATATCCATATCTTCGTTCTTGCCCGCCGTACAGGTTCCGCCGTATGCGATTTCAATCGGCACGGGAGTGTTAAGTTCGCGAATGTACTTGCCGTTGCCCGGATCGCCCGGAGTCGCGACCATGGGCGCGATCTGGGCCGCGTCGAGTTCGATCACTTCGGCGTATTCGGCGTTCGGATCGCTTTCCAGGCCTGCGATCATCTCCTCGATTTCGGCGCGTTGCAGACCCCGACGTTCCATCAGAAACTCGACCACCTTTTCATCCGGAGCCACGATGCCGGTAAAGCCTCCGATTTCGGCCGCCATATTCGTCATGGTGGCGCGCTCGTCCACCGAGAGCGCCTCGACCGCTTCGCCTGCATACTCCATCACCTTCGCCAACGCCTTGCCGCTGCGCACGTAATCGAGCGAAAGAATCTTCAGGATGAAATCTTTCGCCGTGACGTTCGCCTGCCGTTTGCCCCGAATGACGATCTTCACCGACTCCGGCACCTTGACGCGAACGTCTTTCGTAATCCAGGAGTTGAATACGTCGGTCGTGCCGATGCCGAAGGCGATGCATCCGATGGCGCCTACGTGCGGCGTGTGCGAATCGGAGCCAACGTTCACCTGCCCCGGCAGCGCATAGGTCTCCAGCATCACCGAGTGGCAGATGCCCTCCGAACCCTTGCGGTCGGTGAGTTCGCCGTGCAGTTTGATTCCCTGTTGCTTCGCGAATTCCTCCTGCTTCAGCTTGAGCTGCGTGGCCAAGTCGAGCAGGCCCATTTTTTTCTTTTCTTCCGAGATCACTTCGTCGAGGAAGGTGAGATGATCGCGGAAGAAGCGGATGCTCGAAGCGTCGTTCACCGGAACATCCTTGCCGACGTATTGCTCGTAGAAAATGGACGCCATCGGCGTGACGTACTCATGACTGAACCGCAGATCGACGCGGGTGAAGCCGGTGTCGCCCGGCCGAACGTAATGCGCATCGGAGACTGCCGAGCTTTGCTCGGCGGGACGGGCGGGGACGCCCGTCGCTCCACCGGTTGTCCCTGTACCTGAGCTCATGTGTGCCGCCAATATCTTCTCCGCCAGCGTCATCGCATGCTTCGCAGTCTTTATCGGCGGCAGAAGAACTTTGCCCTGCATGCGTGCCACATTGAACGGGAACAAGCCCCCATACTCGATGACCTGCCTCGTGATCTCGTCTTCCCCGGCAGTGAATTCACTGAGAGCGATCTCTTCTCCGGCGCGAATCCGGTCGATCAGAGAAAAGCTGGTCGACGTCAGCAACCCGAGGTTCTGGCAGTTCTGTTTGTAGATGCGCTCAATATTCTCGCCAATCGCAACTTGAATTCCAGCGCACATCTCGGCATAAGGCGACTGCTCGCGACTCGATCCTTTGCCGCGCCGCTTGCCGCTCACCGAGCACACGAAGCCGCCTTTCTTCACATCGCCGCGCCCAATCGGCAGCGTGTCGCCGCACCTCAAGCCAACGTAGGGGATCTCGCCGAGCGTCCGATCAAAGTAGAAGCAGTAGTGCGCGGGAGTAATCTCGTCAGTCGAAATGTCGTCGCGGAGTTTGGGATTGTTGGCGGGGTTCTTTGTATCCCACGGCAGATCCCACCCCGCCAGCTGCTTCTTGATCAACTCCGGGTCTTCGGTAAGAAACAGAATGCGCCCCTTTAGCCGCACTTTGCCGGGACGCTTCTCGATCTGGCGCTCAAGAAGAGAGGGAATCACGCGAGTAATTGTACCGCTTGCAACGTGACGGCGGAGCGACGGGCGTCTCGCCCGTCCTTGGGCAGCCAAGCGGCCAGGGGACGCCCGGCGATCCACTAGAATTTTCGATCGTTCGCGTAGCTGACCGGACTGGGCAACGGCTCCATGCCACGGCCTGCGAGGATCTCCTGAAACTCGTGCAAGAGCGCGTTGTGCACCAAACGATTCGACGCCAGCGTCTCGCGGCTTGCGATCTGGAAGGCGCCGCCCGAAAAGTCCGTGACCTTCCCGCCGGCCTCTTCGACGATCAGCACGCCCGCCGCCGTATCCCATGGATTGAGATTAAATTCCCAGAAGCCGTCAAACCGGCCCGACGCGACGTTGCACAAATCAAGCGCGGCCGACCCCGCCCGCCTCACCCCGTGGGTGCGCAAAGTAATCTGGTGATAGAAATAAATATTAGGGTTCTTATGCCGCTTATGGCTCGGGAAACCGGTGGCGACCAGGCACTCCCCCAAGTTCGGCGTCGTCGACACGTGGATCGCCTTGTCGTTCAACCGCGCGCCACTGCCCAGTTCGGCGGTGAACATCTCGTCGCGCGTTGGATCGTAAATCACTCCCGCGATCCGTTGTCCCCGGCGTTCCACCGCGAGCGAAACGCAAAACACCGGATAACCGTGCGCAAAGTTCGTTGTGCCATCGAGCGGATCGACGTACCACTTGTACTCGCTGCCGGTTTCGATGCGCGATCCCTCTTCACCCATCACGTCATGAGTGGGAAACTGACGGCGAATCCTTTCCAGAATCAGCGCTTCCGACTTGCGATCGGCCACCGTGACCAGATCCACGTCGCCCTTATATTCAATCTTCACGTGCTGCCGAAAATAGTCCATCAGCAAGACGCCCGCTTCGCGAGCCATAGACTGCATCGGAGCAATCAGCTCGAGAGATTGATGGGATTGATTGGATGTCATGCGAAATCTAGACTTTCAGTTTCAGGATTGAAACTTAGTGCTGAGAACTGAGAACCGGGAACTGATCCAAAGCTACTTCTTCTTCCCGTCTTCTGCGATATACACGATCTCGTGCTTGAAGATGAACAGATTCGGACCATCCTCGCGCGTCACGCGCACCATATTCTTGTCGTAGTATTCAATCCAGCCGCGGACCACCTCGCCGTCGGCCAGCTTCAGGCTCACGACTCTCTGCTTTTCGCCGAGTGCCTTCAGATAGGCCGCTTCTTCAAACGTCTCGTCCGGAGGCGGCGTGCGCTTCTTGTTAAACGCGGGACTTCCTGGTTGTAACGGCATCTTGCCATTTTACAACGTCGCGTCCGAGGCTCAGGTTTTCTTCGTAGGGATAGGGATAAAGAACGCCGCTTTCCTGGGGACTCACCACTGGGGTCCGCTGGCGACACTTCTGCTAGATCTGGTAATCGACATCTTCGATGATCCGTTGCAGGGATGCGGAAAGCGGCTCATATCCGCCTGTGCCCTCTAGTTGATGCACTCGTTCCGCTAACCTGTTCACCTCAGACGCGACCGCGGACAAGGCTTCGGAAAGAGGGTCGTTGATCAGTTTGGGGTCGGTGATGACGACGCGCTTGCCTTCTCGCAAAATGATGTGGCCGGGCACGCCCACCACGGTGGAATCGTCGGGCACGTTGCGAAGCACAACCGATCCGGCGCCGATCCGGCAATTGCTCCCCACCGTGATGTTGCCCAGAATCTTCGCGCCTCCGCCGACGACTACGTTGTCGAGAAGCGTGGGGTGCCGCTTACCCTGTTCCTTGCCGGTTCCACCGAGCGTCACACCCTGATATAGTGTCACGTCCTCACCGACAATGGCGGTCTCACCGATCACTACTCCCATACCATGATCAATGAACAAGCGTCTGCCGATCTTCGCCCCGGGATGAATCTCAATGCCGGTGAGCAGGCGCGCGACCTGCGACAACCAGCGCGCCAGCAACAAGAAATTGTGGTTCCACAGCCAGTGATTCATGCGATAGAACCACACCGCATGCAGGCCGGAGTAGCAGAGATAAACTTCCAGGCGTGACTTCGCCGCGGGATCGCGCTCCAGCACGGTGGCAACGTCCTCGCGAATTAGCGACAACAGATGCGGCATGGGCCCCAGATTCGAGATTGAAGACCAAAGATCAGGCCGGAACCTGCGACGTCGGAATCTGCAACGCCTGGTTCCGGAGTCCTTCGAAGAGAATACTACTCAAGTAGCGCTCGCCGAACGACGGCAGAACCACAACAATCAATTTTCCGGCATTTTCAGGACGGCGCGCCACCTTCAAAGCCGCGACCACCGCCGCTCCGGAAGAGATGCCGACCAGCAGACCTTCCTCGAGCGGAAGACGCCGCGCCATGTCAATGGACTCGTCGTTGGTTACGGTGATGACCTCGTCAATGTAATCCCGGCGCAGAATGCTGGGAATAAAACCGCCGCCGATTCCCTGAATTTTGTGCGACCCGGGTGGTCCGCCGGAGAGGACTGCGCTATCTGCCGGCTCGACGGCCACCGCTTTGAACGACGGCTTCTTTGGTTTTATGTATTCGCAGACGCCGGTGAGCGTCCCGCCCGTGCCGACGCCGGAGATCAGAAAATCGACGCGCCCGTCCGTGTCCTCCCAAATCTCGGGACCGGTAGTTTCGAAGTGAATCTTCGGATTTGCCGGGTTGTCGAATTGCTGGAGCATGTAGGAATTTGGAGTGCTGGCAATCAGCTCCTCGGCTTTCAGAATTGCTGCCTTCATTCCCCGCGGACCCGGCGTAAGGACGATTTCCGCGCCCAAAGCCAGTAGCAGCACACGCCGCTCCAGGCTCATGGTCTCAGGCATGGTGAGGATGAGCTTGTAGCCTTTTACAGCCGCTACAAAGGCGAGCGCAATTCCGGTGTTGCCGCTGGTCGGCTCGATCAGAACGGTTTTCCCGGGCTGAATTCGGCCGGCACGCTCGGCATCGGCAATCATGCTGACACCGATGCGGTCTTTTACGCTGGCCAGGGGATTCTGGCTTTCCAGTTTCGCCACCACGTCGGCAACCGCTCCCTTCGTAACCCGGTTCAGACGCACCAGCGGCGTGTGGCCAATCAGTTCCGTCACATCCTTTGCGATTTTCATAGATTTTCGATTTTACTTCCTATTTCACTTTCTCCATCCTGGAATCGGCAGATCGGGAATGAGCGCCGCCGTTTAACACCATTAACTCTACTATTTTAATAGTCTATAGTACAGTGACGCAAATCGCCCAGGTTGGCGAGCAATCGCGGCCCTTGCCGGCCTGCTGCGGATGGCGTGCAAATCGTTACCGCGAAGTACCGGCTCGGCTAACGTTTCCCCTATTCCCACTAACGTTGGCGCGGCTTTCGCCGTCCCACCCGCGCCAGGATGCGGCGCACTTTTTTGGGAGAAATCGAGAGCCGAGCCGCCACTCGAGATACTTTGCGGCCTTCGCGCTCCCAGACTTGTGCGATCACAATCTCCGCAAATTCTTCGCTGATTTGCCGGAACGTCTTCTCGCCCACCGCGCCCTGCGACCACGCCTTCAGCGCCGGATGGACACTTGCCTTGCGAAGAATTTTCGCGCCTAAGGTCTGTAGATCCTGCCACATGTTGTTGTCGGGTTGATTCGCTCCGCAGGACGCTCGCGCCAGGTCATAAGACTCGCGCGCCGCTTCCGGATTATCGAAAAACGAATTGCACCGTGTCAATCCTTGCCACAGATGCGCGTTGGCGAGCAGCAGATGATGCTGGGTATGCTTGGCCAGATCAATCGCCTCCTGACTGAACTCGAGTGCGCGGCGCGCATGGCTTCCCGGATCGGCGCCCCCACCGATCTCTTCCTCCACCTTCGCATTTTCAATCATGCACTGCAGAATACGCGCCCGGCCCATCAGAATGTAGTCCTGCTTCTCTTCGGCCACGTCGTATGCCGAGGCGGCTTCTTCCTCGGCGCGCTGAAAGTCTCCGCTATCGAGATGGATGTA
>PLHP01000272.1 GCA_003138955.1 Acidobacteriaceae bacterium
GCCGAGTAGTAACGGATGTTGTCTTCCACCACCAGCAGCACCGGCACGCCGATGGCCCGCGTGTCGTGCAGCACGTTGCGTTTATCCTCGATGTACTTGACGATCGTGATCAGGATGCGGGAATTGCCCTGCCACAGAAAAACGCGTTCGATCTCGGTCACTGGATTCCGCGCCACGAAATTCTTGATCTCGCGGTAGTCATAGCCCAGCACCACCACCGGAACATCCAGGCCGGCCCGCTTCACCTCGCTCGCCAACTGCGCCGCGTTCATGTCGCCGACCGTAAGGTTGGTCACGATCAGGTTGTATTGTTGAGAGCGGGCCAGATGAACCGCTTCCGCGCAGCTTGAGACCTGCGTAATCCCCGGGACTCGCCGCAGGTTGAGTTCGAGCGATTCGTCGATGAGCAATTCGTTGAGCCGGCCATCTTCGCGGAGAATGAAGGAATCGTAGAGGCTTGAGACCAGAAGAATGTTGTGCACCTTGAACGGCATCAGGTTTTCGAAGCGCTCAAAACGCTCTTCTGCGTCCATGATGATGGGCTCGGCGATGCGGCGCACGCTCATGGGGATATCCTAGTCCAAATCGAAGTTCAAATCGAAACGCGCAAATCGAAACCCGAGCGCTCGGGATTGAGGGCGGGATAAAGGAGTGTCTTAATCCGCCCAACGGAAGGAGTATATTAATTGCGCGACGCTTGCTCCGTCGGCAGAACACCTCTCGCTGAGTTGATGAAAGCCGCGACTCTAACCTCACCTCAAGAAGTTCGGCATCGGCCTCTCCGGATTGGCCAGGTTGCAACGCCGGAACCAAAGCCAGGTCAAGTTCTTCTGCGGGTGCGTGTGTGTGGAGTGTGCCGCACCGATTTGCATATCGTCGAAGGCGAGTTGCCACCGCGCCGCCCCGGAGTAATCCCCGGACATCAGATTGTCGGCGAAGTCGTAGCCGGAAATGCGGCCGGAACTACCGAGAACCTGCCCGTCGGCACCCGTGTGGGCGTTTCCTGGATGGGAGGCACCGACGGCACCTGCCGCTATTGTCAGCTTGGTCTGGAGAATCTCTGCGACTCACCCACGTTTACCGGTTATACCGTGGATGGCGGCTATGCTGAATATGCAGCCGTTCGCTCCGATTTCACTTTCCCTCTTCCCGATCAACTGGACGATTTGCACGCCGCGCCGCTGTTGTGCGCAGGCATCATCGGTTTTCGCAGCCTTCGTGTGGCCGGCGTCAAGCCTGGAGACCGTGTCGGCCTGTTCGGCTTCGGAGCTTCCGCCCATCTGGCAATCGCGGTCTTGCGCTCCTGGAATTGCGAGGTGTACGTCTCCACGCGAGGACCAACTCATCGCCGGTTAGCAGCTTCTCTAGGTGCGGTTTGGGTGGGAAGTGAGACTGACAAACCGCCCGCGGAACTCGACTGCGCAGTGACTTTCGCTCCGAGTGGCGATGTCGTAATAGCCGCTCTAGCCAGCCTGCGCAAGGGAGGAGTGGTTGCCATCAACGCCATTCATTTAGACCGGATTCCCCAGTTTGACTATGATCGCCTGCTGTGGGGCGAGCGCCAGATTCGAAGCGTCGCGAACATGACTCGTGCCGACGCTCGAGATTTCCTCCAGGTCGCGAGCGCGATTGGTCTGAGGCCGAAAGTAACTGCCTTCCCACTCGACCAGGCCAACGAAGCGTTGATTGCGGTAAAAGAAGATTCCATCGACGGAGCCGCAGCCATAGTCATGTGAGGCGGTCGCGCGTTTTCTCGCAAGTCAAGCGTTCAGCAACTTGTGCGCAATGGCGGCGCGCCTCGATGTTATCTTAATGGGGGTTGTGACCACGGTTTCAGGTCGCAACCGAATCGCCGGCAATCACCTTCATGGAAGTTCTCAAAAGACTTTTTGAGCAGCATTTCCACTCACCGGTCGAGCGAGTGCAGCCGCTGCAAGGCCAACTCGGCGGTTCGGGCCGCAAGATCATCCGGCTTTCCAGCGAAAAACTCAGCGCGATTGGCATTCTCTATGACGTGCGCGAAGAGAATGTCGCCTTCATCGAATTTTCCCGGCACTTTCGCAAACACGGTCTGCCGGTGCCGGAAATTTATGCCGAAGATTTAAGTCACGGCGCTTATCTCGAAGAAGACCTTGGCAGCACAACCCTTTTTGAGTTTCTCTCGGACCATCGCAACGGCGCGGCCATCGCTCCCGAAGCCGTCGCGGCCTATCGTAAAGTGGTCGCCGTGTTGCCGCGCTTTCAGGTCGAAGCCGGCCGCGATCTGAACTATAAAGTGTGCTATCCGCGCGCCAGCTTCGATCGCCAGTCCATCGCCTGGGATCTGAATTATTTCAAGTATTACTTTCTCCGGCTCGCCGGCATTCCCTTCAACGAGCAAGCGCTGGAAGACGATTTCAGCCGCCTGACGAAATTCCTGCTGATCGCCAACCGCGATTATTTTCTCTATCGCGATTTCCAATCCCGCAACATCATGTTGCGCAAAGTTCTGAATGAAGTTCCAAACAAAGTTCCGAACGAAGACCAGCCGTTTTTCCTCGACTACCAAGGCGGCCGCAAAGGCGCGCTGCAATACGATATCGCTTCTCTTTTGTACGATGCCAAGGCCGACCTGCCCCCGGAATTGCGCCAGCAATTGCTCGATCATTATCTCGCGAGCCTCGCCGGTTTCCTCGATGTCGGTCGTTCCGAGTTCATGCACTTTTACTATGCCTACGTATACGTCCGCATCATGCAGGCCCTCGGAGCGTATGGCTTTCGCGGTTTTTACGA
>PLHP01000006.1 GCA_003138955.1 Acidobacteriaceae bacterium
ATTCTCGGACGGACTCCTAGAGGCGAAATCTAGAGAGTTAATGCCAGGCCGAACTAGGTGTGAGCAGAGGCACAGCTCAGCGGGCCTTCGCAGCCTTGTCCAAAATTGTCTAGCCGAGTTTCGGGCTCGGCCCTTCCATACTGGGGAACAGAGCACCGATTTGGCAGACGTTTTCGGAACAGACTGATGGGACTGAGGGCGTTCACACGATGCGCTTGAGCAGCTCCCTTGGGTTCACCGATAGGGCGTGCGCCAATTCGATGATATTGATGAGACTGATGTTCCGTTCGCCGCGTTCAACCCCGCCAACATAGTTTCGGTGCAAGTGTGCGCGATTCCGTGGGAGTCATTCTGGCGGTCGCGGCGATAAGGGCCAGCATCCGGCGGAAACGTTTTGGCCAAACCTATTTTGAATTCGCATCGCTGCCCTTTTCTCCCGGACAATCACTGAAGGGCGCGATCCACTTGCGCTTCAATACCGACGCCAGGCATGGCATTGACCTGAGTCTCACCTGCGTCCGCCAGGTCACGACCGACGTTGGCAAGGATCGTTCCGTCCAGGAGAGCGTCCTTTGGCAGGCGGACAAGAATGTGCCCCAACAATCGCTAATGCCCGGACCGATGGGTGATGCCACGATCCCGGTGGAGTTCGGCATACCGAGCGACGGCTATGAGTCGTATGACGACCAGCCGGACGATAAGGTCCTATGGCTCTTGCATGCACAGGCCGATGTTCCCGGCGTGAATTATTCAGAAGATTTTGAGGTCCTAGTTTTCCGTCTGACGTCATCGCCGACCTCAACCTCAGTATCGACGGCTTCCTTTTCGCAGGCGCAAGACGGAATCGTACCGCCTGCCTTTGAGTCCGATGGCTCCGACGTCGCCGCTCCGCCCAACCCAAAAGTTGTCGTTTCTGCCGGGACGAACGGCGGCGCCGAATTCTACTTTCCCCCTGCTTTTGCTCGTTGTCACCAGTGTCTGGACGGCAATCGTTTATTTCCTCAAACATGACCAACGCGCTCCATGGTTCTTCGGTCCGGTGTTCGGGTTCTTTGACCTCTTTCTGATCTACGGGTTGATTAAAGCGGCGACGGGCTCGTGTCGCATTGAGGTGGGTGACGGCAAGATTAGATTCCGCAGGGCCATGCTGGGGATCGGAACCGCTCGTGAAGTTCCTTTCTCCGACATTGCTCAGATTTTGACGATGACGATCGCGCAACAAAGAGGCGCACGCGTTTCTTACTATCTTTACTTGTATACCCAGGGTGGGAAGAAGTTGACGCTCGCCGACGCGATCGATAACCGTCAAGAAGCACGCTGGGTCGCGGCTCAACTGGAGATCATGTGGAGTAGAGAATTTTCATAACGGTTTAGAACACACTGTGCGATCTTCAAAACCAGGGGGCAAGACGCCCCTAAGGATCGCATCTGCGCTGTGGCCTTCCCAATGCAGCTTGGTACAAAAACTCGGTCCGGTCAAGGGTATGTGATGCGACTGTGTCGCACGCGCCCAAAAGAAGTCAGTGAATGCACATGGGAACGGTTTTTGCTCATGATGTCCTCAACCCGGATTCCGAGCACAGTTAACGCATCAGCGATGAGGGAACGGTGGCAACGCCAAGGCACCGCTTCTGCGCACATCAATGCGCTCCGTTTTTGCCCAGCTAACTTGATCAGCCTCTGCAACCCTGCGTCGAATTCAGAGGTCTGCATGTAGTCGGCAAATCCACGAAACGAGCTATTACGCCACCCCATGTTCGAAGAGTCGCGTCGCGCATGGCGCAAGCCTCCGAGCTTTCGCAAGTGCACGTAGCCGATCCTCACGGCACGCAGCTTTCTGCGCAAGGTCTCCTGGGTGAACTGCGGATTGTGTCGTGAACGAGGGACACTACGCACATCTATGACACGCTCTACTCGGTGCGCTCGCAGAAGATCGAGAAAGACTTTCCACGTGCGCGTGGAATGCCCAATCGTCAGGACAGTGGAGGTGCAAACGTTTTTCGTCAGATCCCCGCCTCCTGGCTGAAATACTGATAATCCTCTCGCCAGCCGCCTTGGCCCTGGCCAATGCTTGTGTAGTCCTCAATAAACTCGATCGCGCGGATGTACTTCACCATGGTGAACCCGAGCTGCGTTTCGACTCGCAGTCGGAGCGGTGCTCCGTGCAAAATCGGCAGTGGCCGGCCATTCATTTCGTAGGCAAGTATCGTCTGCGGATCTTCCGTCAACTCCAAGCGAATCGTGCCATAGAAGTACCCCGGTCCTTGGGCGTGTGGCTCTGATGTGGATTTGTTGTCGAACGCGTAGAAAACGATGTAGCGGACGGTTGAAAGCGGATGGCAAAGTCCGACGATGTGATGCAGAGATACGCCGCCCCACTCCGCAATGCCTGACCAGCCCTGGATGCAGCAATGCTTTGTGATTTGTATTTGTTTCGGCATTGCGCGGAGGTCAGCCAATGTTAGAGATAGCGGCCTATGCACCAATCCGCTGACCGTCAGGTTGTAGTTTGCAAATTGGTCGTGGGCCATCGCCATATAACTTTCCTCTGTTGGTGGCCGACCGTTCACCCAGAAGTAAGGCGAGATGTCCTCAGATGAGTAGTGCTGAGCGGAGACTTCATGGCCGAACAGCAGTCCGCGCAGTGGATCGGTGATCGCCTCAGTCGCTCTCTGCACCAAGCGCGGACGCCGGCGCGAATAAATTGTTACTACGACATGGATGGCCACTACCCCGACCAGACCCCCGAGCCAGATCGTCAGCGCCCGACTCAAATTCGGATCGTGTGTCTCCCCCAGAACAATCATTGCCAACTCCCTCCGGAAGCCGTGAACCGCAACGATGGTGACGTGGCCGATGAAGAACATGATGAACGTGCACAGCGCCAGAAAGTGCAGGCTCCGTGCGCCCTGCCGTCCGTGAAAGATCTTGCTATACCACGGGAAACGAGCGGCAACGGCTGGGGACATCGCTATTCCCGTCGCAATGCTGAACGGCGCGAGCAGGAATATGATCGCTGCGTAACTTAATTGTTGTAAAGCGTTATATCCTCCCGGCGTTTCGACAACATGAAAGGTTAGATAGCTAAGCATTGCGTGCCATGCGTTCGGGACAATCTGCCAGGAGGTCGGAATCAGCCGTCGCCATTCTGGCGTGATGAAGAGCATCGCGACGTATATCAAACCTGTCAGCAGCCACGAAAAATCCGCAAGGAAGTGCCAGTGCCGCCCCAGACCAAGGTTCTCGTGGCCGGGCAGGGCAATCCCAGACGGGAACGAGGTTTCCTCGTCGCTAGCCGTCCAGAGCCGGTCGTCAGGCCTCTTCTTCTTCGTGAGCTTGAGCCATTCGCTTCCCGGCGCGCAGTGATCGTTCCAGTAAAGTCTCGGATGTGCGCTCAAGATCTCCAACCCGCTCCGGACCAGAAGCGAGAGAAGAAGAAAGTTGAAGAAATGCGTCGCCCGCAGCCACAATGGATAATCAAGAAGCATCTTCCGGAATTGTCGACAATATGCCAGCTAATGACCGGTCAAAA
>PLHP01000204.1 GCA_003138955.1 Acidobacteriaceae bacterium
GTGCATGTTGGCGACACCCGGCTGTACCTGATCCGCGACGGCCAGATTACGCGGGTAACGCGCGACCACTCCTATGTGGGACGGTTGGTGGAGTCGGGAATGATCAGCCCGGAACAGGCGTTGGACCATCCGCAGCGCAACATTCTGACCGCAGCTTTAGGCACGAACCCCGATCTGGTTATGGACTCACCCGGACGACCGGAGCCGCTGCGCCCGGAGGACGTGCTCCTGATCTGCAGCGACGGATTGTGGGGGCTGGTACGCGACCCGGAGATTCTTGACGCCGTGAAAGATAAAAGCGCGGAACAAGCGGGCCGCGAACTGATCGAACTGGCTCGGGAACGCGGGGGACCGGATAACATCACGGTCGAGATTCTGCGTTTGCACTGAGGCGGTTGCGATCGTGAAAGCGCCGTCTGGCGAGTAAAGTTCTACCCTTCCCATAAGTGCAAAGCCTTGCACAAGGCCCCCGTGCTAAGCCCTCTTCCAGCGGTAACTTGATGAAATCACAGGACCGGCCAGGCCGGAAAATTTAACGCTTTGGCAGTGCGCTTGCATTTTCTATAATGCCTATCAGCCACATAGAGATAGTCGGGGCGGGCAACATGAAGGTTTCCCAAAAAGGGCTGTATGCGTTGCAGGCGCTGATGGTGCTGGCCCGACGTTATAACCAGGGTGCGATCCGGATTCGCGACATTGCCTACGAAGAAAATCTGCCAGAAAACTTTCTGGAGCTGATTCTTCTGGAACTGAAGAACGCGCGCATCGTGGAGAGCGTGCGCGGCGCCAAGGGCGGATACCGGTTGCGCAGGGCGCCGGCGGAGATCCGGTTGAGCGAAATCATCCGTTTGATTGACGGGCCGCTCGCGCCGTTTGGGGACGCGGAGCAGCTGCGGGTTCTGATCGATCGCGATGCCGACCATAGCGCCCTGTACAAAGTGTTCCTGGAAGTACGGGATGCAGCCGCCGGGATTCTGGAGAATACGACCATGGCCGACTTGATCAGCCGTGGACCGGCCGCGAATTCCCATCCAAGCATCAGCGACAAGAAGATCAGCAACCGGAAGAGCCGCAGAAAGAAAAAGAAGAAGTCCGAGCTCATTGTGCTGCCGATGTTGGCCCGAGGCGGGGGCAATGATTAAGCGAAGTTTCTTCGCTTGCGCCGGGTTGGGGTTTTTGCTCGGTGCATTGGCCTGGGGCCAGACCGTCATTCGCGTGGGGGCATTTCCGAATATCACGCACCCGCAAGCGATGGTGGGTAAGAACAACGGGTGGTTCGAGAAAGCGATGGGGCCTCACGTCAGGATTGAGTGGAAGAGCTTCAACGCCGGGCCTTCGGCGATTGAAGCCTTATTTGCCGGGGCGATTGACATGACCTATATCGGCCCGAATCCAGCCATCTCCGGCTACGTTCGCTCCAATGGAGAAGCATTGCGGATTGTGGCGGGCGCGACCAGTGGCGGAGCTGCGCTGGTGGTGCGCAACGATTCCGGCATTCAGAAGCCGGAAGATTTTCACGGCAAGAAGATCGCTTCGCCGCAGATGGGCAACACGCAGGACGTGGCGCTGCGCGCGTGGTTGAAAGCGAACGGCATGAAGACGACGGACAAGGGTGGGGACGTGCAGGTAATTCCGCTGGCGAATCCCGACCAGTTGACGCTGTTCCTCAAGAAAGAGTTGGATGGCGCGTGGGCGCCCGAGCCTTGGGCAACGCGCTTGATCAAGGAAGGGAACGGCCGCCTGTTCCTGGATGAGCGGACGCTCTGGCCGAACGGTCAGTTTATCGCTGCTCATCTGATCGTGCGGACGCAATTTCTGCGGGAACATCCCGATCTGGTGAAGAACTGGATTCGCGCGCACGTGGAATTGACCGACTGGATCAACGGGCATTTGCCCGAGGCCAAAGAACTTCTCAACCGGCAGATCGCGAAAGAGACGGGGAAGGCGCTGCCTGACGCGGTGCTGGATGAAGCTTACGGGCGCATGACGGCGACGTATGACCCGCTGCGCGCGTCGCTGGTGACTGCCGCCAAGTCCGCATTTGACGCTGGTTTTCTTGGGCGCCAGATGCCGGATTTGTCGAGTTTGTACGATCTTTCGCTCCTGAACCAGGTCTTAGCGGAAAAAGGGAAGAAGGCAGTCCAATGAGCACGAGTCCTCGTGATGTATATCCTGCGGCAGTCCCATCGGTTCCGCGCACGGCAGTGCGCGCGAATGTGTTTCACGGGAAACCGGTTTCCTCGACATTTCCGGCGCGCCCAATCTCCGAGGTGGTGGTACCAAAAGTTGCGCTCGATGCCATCTCGCTGAGCTACAAGACAACCTCAGGCCAGCGGTTACTGGCGCTCGACAATATCAGCCTTGAAGTGAAGCCGGGAGAATTTCTCTGCATCGTCGGTCCCTCGGGATGCGGCAAGTCCACGCTGTTGCATCTGATCGCGGGTCTGCAGCCGCAGACTTCGGGAAGGATTCTCGTGGATGGCGCGCCGGTCAGTGGGCCGGGAACCGATCGCATCCTGATCTTCCAGGAACTCGGCCTGTTCCCGTGGCTGACGGTTGGCGGGAACGTCGAGTTCGGCATGAAGATGAAGAACGTCCCGAGAGCCCAGCGCGAGGAGAAGGTGCAGTACTATTTGCGTCTGGTGCAGCTTTCCAGGTTCACGGACAGCTACATTCATCAACTCTCGGGCGGCATGCGGCAACGAGTCGCATTGGCCCGGGCACTGGCCACCGAGCCGGACGTCCTGCTGATGGACGAGCCGTTCGGGGCGCTGGACGCCCAGACTCGCGACCTGCTGCACGACGAGTTGGAGCGCATCTGGGCCGAAACCGGACGCACCATCATTTTCGTTACCCATAATGTGCGCGAAGCGGTAAGGCTGGGAGATCGTGTGGCGTTGCTGACGTTTCGTCCGGGGCGAGTAAAAGAGGAATTTTCGGTGAACCTGCCGCGGCCGCGCCACATGGAGCAACCCGGTGTCGCACGCATGGCGGGGAACATTCTGGATTGCCTGCGCGACGAAATCAACAAATCCCTGGAAGCGGAGTACGCCGATGAAAAAGCTCGCTAAGCAGTTAATCTTTTATTCCGCGCTTCTTGGCATCTGGGCCCTTTTAGCGAAACTACATATCTGGCCGCCGTATTTTTTTCCTCCGCCATGGGGAGTTGGACACGCTTTGTGGGACGGCTTTGCCGACCACAGCTTCTGGATTGGCATCGCCGTCACCATGAAGCGCATGCTCATCGGCTACAGCTTGTCGATTGTGCTCGGCATGGTCCTTGGTTTAGCTGTGTCGAGCAACAAGTTCTTGGAAGAAACTCTGGGCGGTTTGCTGGTGAGTTTGCAATCGCTGCCGAGCATCTGCTGGATTCCGCTGGCCGTTCTCTGGTTCGGACTGACGGAAAAAGCCATTCTGTTTGTAGTGCTGATGGGTTCGCTACTCTCGGTAACCATCGCCATGGAGGACGGTCGCAAGCAGATGCCAAAAATCTACGGCATGGCGGGCCGCAACCTGGGAGCAAGCGGTTTCCGCCTTTTCTGGTTCGTGCTGTTGCCGGCCAGCTTGCCGTTTATCGTGAACGGGATGAAGCAAGGGTGGGCGTTCGCGTGGCGCTCGCTGATTCAAGCCGAAATGATTTTTCTCAGTCTCGGNNATGGCGGTGATGATCCTGATCATTATCCTCGGCTACATGGTGGACGGCCTGATTTTTCGCATCATGGAGCGGCGTCTGCAAGAGAAATATGGCCTGACGCCAGCGTAGAACGGTAGCTCTCAGGTGCTGTAACATTTCCTGTGCTCCTCTTCTGGATTCTTTTCAACCTGTTTGTGGTGGCGATGCTGGCGCTCGATCTGGGTGCGCTGAAGCGTCGCTCCCACCGCGTCGGCTTTCGCTCAGCGCTGGCCTGGTCGGGAGTCTGGATCGCACTGGCGGCGGCGTTTGCGGTGCTGGTGTTTTTCTGGCACGGGCGGGCGCAGGCGCTCCAGTTCGTGACCGGCTACGTCATCGAACTGTCGCTCAGTGTCGACAACCTTTTCGTATTTCTCGTCATCTTCCGCTATTTCAATGTCCCCGACGAGCACCAGCACAAGGTGCTGTTCGTGGGAATCCTCGGGGCGCTGCTCATGCGGGGTGTGTTCATCGTGGCGGGCGTGGGCCTGATCGGCCGCTTCCGCTGGATCACCTACGCATTCGGCGCTCTGCTGGTTTATTCGGGGTTGAAGCTGCTGCAGCAGCGCGAAACGGAAATTCATCCCGAGAAAAACCCTGTTCTCCGCCTGTTTCGACGAGCTTTCCCGGTGACGGAAGAATATGTGGACGGGCAGTTCTTTACGCGGCGATTGTTCAGGCAAAAGAGCGGACTCTACGCCACTCCGCTGCTCGTGGTGCTATTGGTGGTCGAGACCAGCGACATTCTTCTTGCGGTGGATTCGATTCCGGCGGTGCTAGCCATCACGCTGAACGCCTTTATTGTCTATACCTCGAACGTGTTCGCCATTCTCGGCCTGCGCTCGATGTACTTTGCGCTGGCGGGCATGATGGATCTATTTCACTACCTTCATTACGGACTGTCGCTGGTGCTGATTTTCGTCGGCCTTAAAATGCTGGGATCGCAGTACGTCTACATTCCAACCGAATGGGTACTGACGATCGTGCTTTTTGTTTTGGCAGCTTCCATCCTCGCCTCGCTGGCGAATCCGCAAAAGAAACTGGCCGAGTAATCCGCTGACTGACTTCAAAGTCAAGGCCTTCAACCACAGGGAACACGGAGGACACAGCGCCCATACGCTATGATGAATATTCATGATTAGCGTTCCCGTCGCCACGCCGTCGCGCTCCTATGAAGTGCTCATCGGAAGCGGGCTGCTCGCCCGTGCCGGAGAATGCCTCGGCAAGTTTCTTGAAAATCGCCGCGCCTTTGTGGTCACCGTCCCGCCGGTGCGGCGGCGTTGGGCGAAAGTCCTGCTGAAATCGCTGGCCGCCTCGGGAGTTGAAACTGACCTGCTCGAAATGCCAGATGGCGAGCGCTCGAAACGTCTTACCACACTGGAGAAGCTGGCGGAGAAACTGGTGAAGCACGGCGCAGATCGCGGGGTCACGCTGATTGCGCTCGGCGGCGGCGTGGTCGGCGACGTGACCGGGTTTCTAGCCTCGATCTATATGCGAGGCGTGGATGTCATCCATGTGCCGACGACCGTGCTGGCGCAGGTGGATGCGGCAATCGGCGGAAAAACGGGCGTCAACCTCGTGTCGGGAAAGAATCTGCTCGGGACTTTCCACCAGCCGCGCGTTGTCCTGGTCGACCCCACTGTTCTGGAGACGCTGCCTTCGCGTGAATACTGCGCCGGTCTGTACGAGTCGCTGAAGTGCGGCATTATCGGAGATCCGGGTTTGTTCAAGCTTTTTGAAGACCGGCGCCGCGAGATTCTGGATCGCGACCCGGTGGTGGTTGAGAAAGTGATTGCCGATTCGGTGCGCCTGAAGGCGTCGATCGTGAGTGCCGACGAACGCGAAGGCGGTTTGCGGCAAGTGCTCAATTTCGGCCACACGATAGGCCACGCGCTTGAGGCCGAGACCCGCTACACGCAGTTGCTCCACGGAGAGGCCGTCGCCTGGGGCATGATCGCAGCGACGCGCATCGCGCTCTCCACTGGCAAACTCGATAGTGTGACAGCAGGGCGCATTACGAACTCGGTGATTGGTTTTGGCAGGCTGCCGCGCATGACGTGGCAGACCGCGAACATCGTGAAGCGGCTGCGCTCCGACAAGAAGACGCGGCACGGAGTAGTGCACTTTATTCTGCCGCGGGAGATCGGCAAGGTCGAGATAACGAGCGACGTGCCGGAAGCGATCGTGCGCTCCGCGGTAGGCGAGATTCGGAAGCTGGCGCGGAATTAGTACAGTCACCTACGGTGGAGCGACGGGCGTTTCGCCCGTCCAGAAGTTTGGAGGCCGGGCGGGGACGCCCGGCTCTCCAGCGCAACAAGAATATGAATCAACAGATCAATCGGCGGATCGTAGGCGCGGCCCCTCCCGGTGCGCCAGACCGCGAGTCGGCGGCGGCGACCGTCCGGGAGATGTTCACTTCGATTGCGCCGCGCTACGACCTGCTGAATCACGTTCTTTCGTTCAACATTGACCGCTGGTGGTGGTGGCG
The DNA here is from genome assembly GCA_003138955.1 of Acidobacteriaceae bacterium. Taxonomy (GTDB): domain Bacteria; phylum Acidobacteriota; class Terriglobia; order Terriglobales; family Acidobacteriaceae; genus Acidiflorens. The sequence continues at coordinate 6,159 of PLHP01000204.1, forward strand.
CACCGCGCGCAAGTTCGATGCGATTCTGAAGCGTCCCGAGGCGCGCGTGCTGGACATTTGTTGCGGCACCGGAGACATGACTTTCGCTTTACGCCGGCGCGCCGGCTCGGGCGCTTCGCGGATTCTCGGCGTGGATTTCTCTCACGCCATGCTGAAGCGCGCAGCGGCGAAGGCGGCGGAGAAGGCGCCCGACAAGGGAAGACGCACGACCCTGCGCTGGATCGAAGCCGACGCGCTTCGCCTGCCGTTTCCGGATGGGCATTTTAATCTGGTGACATCGGCATTCGGCTTTCGAAATCTGGCCGACTACGACGCGGGCTTGCGTGAAATTGCGCGGGTGCTCGGTCCCGGCGGAGAATGCGGCATCCTCGATTTCGGAGAGCCGGGGGGCCTGATCGGACAGTGCTATCGCGTCTACTTCAAAAAAGTTCTTCCCGCGATCGGGACGATGATTTCGGGAGTGCGCGGCCCGTACGCCTACTTGCCCGCGTCGGTCGAGCGCTTTCCGCCGCCGGATGAAATGCTCGGGCGCATGCGCCAGGCCGGGTTTCGCGAGGCTTCGTGGACTCCGTACACGTTTGGCATTGCGGGGCTGTACCGGGGAGTAAAGAGCGTTTAACCGCCGAGACGCCGAGGTCACCGAGGAAGTCTGAAAAAACAGCTGACCTGAACTGGTATGATGCACGGCGCTCCGCATATTCGACTCGCGAGGGAGTTATGGCGATGCTTGAGACAGTTCTGAAGCGTTTTGAAGAGCCCGACGAAATACGAGTGTTCGAAAAAGGAAGATTCGAACTCGTTCGCATCGGGGGCAAGACCATCGGCCGCGCCACGTACGAGCCGGGATGGAAGTGGTCCGTTCACGTCGGGCCCAGTCTGGGGGCGTCGCGCTGCAACGTCGAGCATGTGGGGCTGGTGCTATCCGGCTGTGCCACAGCTGCGATGGAGGACGGCACGATCCACGAACTCCGCGCCGGCATGCTCTTTTACATTCCACCCGGACCTCCCGGCCACGATAGTTGGGTGGTAGGCGATGCGCCGTACGTCTCGCTGCATTTTCTCGGGGCTGACCACTACGCGAGCAAATAGTTCTAGTTTCTCTGGAACGAATCTGCGAACGCCTCCGCATTGGTTTTCTCAATTACCCGTTCGTAGTCGTCGCCGAGAAATTTCTTCAGGCGATCGGTGTTCATGATGTACTGGCCGGTCATGTAAGGGACGGCGTCCGGCGGAATCGTCGAAATGTTCCAGTCCCACAAGAACTGCAGAGTGCGGCGCATGGCCCACTGTCCGGGAACGCGCAGCAACTTCGAGTGCGCCATCTCGAAACACTGCGCGAAGGTCAAAGGATCGCCGCGCCCGGCNNATCAGCCGGGCCATGTCGTCGACGTGGAGGAACTGGATTTTGTTATCCAGATACTTCTGGCCGAAGGGCAGCATGGCGGGCAGGCGTTTCCCCGACTGGCGCATGCGGGCGGCGCGCGGCCCCTTCCCGTTGGGCGTTCCGCGGAAGGCTCCCATCAGGTAATTTTCGACGGTGGCTCCGGCAAAAATGTGGGGACGGAGGATGAACACTCCGCACCCGCGCAGGGCAGGCGCGCGCTGCTGCACCACCAGATCGCTTTCTTTCTTGTGGACCGCGTAGGGTAGCGTGTGAGCGTTGAGCGGCGAGTCTTCCGCGACCGGTGCGGGCAAATCGGAGCCATACGCCGACACGCTGCTGGGAAAAATGAACTGCCGAATGGCGGTTCCGGGATTGCGGTTGGCTTCGGCAATGGCTTCCATAACCCGCGCTGTGCCGGCCACGTTGATCCGCCACATCCGGTCGACGTCCAGAACCCCTGAGCGGTGGGGATCGATCACGAACGCCAGGTGCACCAGGGACGCAGGCTGCAACTCGCGCAGCAGCAGCAGCAACTCGCGGGTGGATTCTTCTTTTCCCAGGTCGAGCGGCACAAAGCGGTCAACCGGGGAATGCGTGGGGGGCGTGACGTCGATGCCCACCACCTTGAAATCCGAGAGCTGCGGCAACAGCCGCTGGCCAAGATTCCCCGAAACCCCGGTAACGACAATGGTTGATTTTGCTGTATCCATTTAGTCGCGGTCGGGTCGCTCTTGGGGAGGGGGCATTGGTCCGCGATGTGGCGGCATCGGTGGATTTTGGACGGGGCCGAAGTACGCATCGTTCAAGTCGACGTTGCCCTGAAAACTTTGCATGCTATCGCGATATCGCTGGCTGGAAAGAGACTTGAGAATATCCGGTTTCACGGCATCCAGAGGTAAAGTCTCCTTGCTGACCATCTTGTAAATGTAGTAACCGTTGTTGGGATCGAAGATCAATTCCGACACTTCGCCAGGCTTCAGGTCCATGATCGCTTGATGGTTCGGAGGCAGCGCGCTGCGGCGCGTTTTCTCCATCTTAGTGGTAGGAGCAGTTCCCGGGAGTCCAGCGGCAGCGTAGGCCTCTTTTTCCAGCTTGTCGGGGTCTTCACCCGCAGCGGCGCGGGCGCGGAGATCGGTGGCGACTTTTTTCATCGCCTCTGCAGCAGCTTTCTTTTGCTCCTCGGTTGGAGTCTGCTCGGCGTTGGTGGTCGCAGCGCTTTTGGCACCGGCCTCAGTATCGGCCTTGGGCTTTGCGGGTGAGGGTGCGATTTGTTTGGCGCGGGGAATGTAAATCCGCGCAAAGGTGGCTTGCTCGTAGGAGATTTCGTTCTTCTTGTAAGAGTCTTCGATATCGCCGTCGCTAACCTTATTGGAATCATCCTGCAGCGCGCGGCCAAGCTCTTGGGAAAGAATTTGCAGGCGCGCGAAGTACATCTTTTCTTCGAACGCGGGCCCTTTGTCGAGACCGCGCTTTTCCGCATCGGCGGTCATCTTCAGGACCAACCCATACCGGGTCGCGAGTTGGCGACGAAGGTTCAGAGGCATGCCCGGCTGCAACGCTTCGACGAGCTTTTCAAATTGCGCGCGCGTGATCGCGGTTTTGCAGGCGTCGCCCTGCAGCTTGGCATCGGCGCAGAAACCCTTGAGCGTAATCACCGCATCGTCGGGCCCAACCTTGACTTCAGGGGCCTTATTGGGCGCGGCGGAGGTGCTTTGTTCCGCCTTCGCTCCGGCGGCAGGTGCAGGCGGTTGCGCCGCTTGGCCGTAGGCCAAGCCGGCAAGAACCAGACAGACGAGGTACTGGGAACGCATGAATCAATATCCTCCAGGGAAAATTACGATGAATTCATCGTAGCATGTCCCGCTGGAGACCGGGCAAAGGGTCGAGGGGTTGGCGGCGGGCGAATCCAAAGCGATAATGACCTTCATGGCATTCAGCTCCCAGTCGATGCGCCGGGAAAAGCGAGCCGTTGCCGGAAACTCGGTGCTGGCGGCTCTCGTAATCACCAGCCTGAAAATTGTGGTGGGGATCGCGACCGGCTCGCTGGGGATTTTATCGGAGGCCGCACACTCAGGATTGGATCTGATCGCAGCCCTGGTGACGTTTTTTTCGGTGCGGGTTTCCGACAAGCCGGCCGATGCCGATCACCAGTACGGGCACGGCAAGTTCGAGAATTTTTCGGCCTTCATCGAAACCGGTCTGCTCCTGGTAGCCTGCGTCTGGATCGTCTATGAATCGATCAGGCGCCTGTTCTTTCACAGCGTGGAAATTGAGCCGAGCGTGGCTGCCTTCCTGGTCATGCTGCTTTCGATCGCGGTCGACGCCTGGCGCTCCCGCGCACTCGGGCGCATTGCGAAGAAGTACGACAGTCAGGCGCTGGAAGCCGATGCGCTGCATTTTTCCACGGACATCTGGTCGAGCGCAGTCGTGATCGTGGGCCTGGCGCTGGTTTCGGTGGGCCATAGCTATCAGGTGGGCTGGTTGCGCCAGGCCGATCCGATTGCCGCGATGTTCGTGGCGGGCGTCGTGGTTACCGTGAGCTGGCGCTTGGCGCGGAAAACGGTGGATGCGCTGCTCGATGCGGCGCCGGCTGGCGTGCGCAGCCAGATCCTAGATCGGATCAGCACTGTCAACGGCGTGCTGGAAGTGGAGCGAGTCCGGTTCCGGAAAGCCGGGAACCGCTATTTCGCCGACGTTTCAGTGGGACTGGAACGCAATTTCACTTTCCAGCGCTCCGAGCAGGTGTCCGATACGGTGAAATCGCGGGTGCGCGAGATTTTGCCCGGCGCTGACGTGATGGTGCACCCGGTTCCGCGGGCCCGGCGGACAGAAAATATTTTTGACCGGATTCGCGCCGTGGCTACGCGATACAACTTCAATGTGCACGACAT
>PLHP01000033.1:0-2464 GCA_003138955.1 Acidobacteriaceae bacterium
TTCCACCAGTTGCCGCGCGTCATTCGGACTGGTCAGATGGGGCATTTGGATGAAGTAGCTCTCAGCCCCTTCCAGATACGGGCCGGTTACGTCGAGGTGCGGTCCGGGGAGTTTGCCCGCATCAATGTCGTGCTTCAGATTCAGGTCCGCATAAGTCTCCACGCTTCCGGTGGTCCGCATGGTCGTTACGCCCCCAGCAAGATACAACCGCGACGCGGAAAATGTCATCTGCGGCACCAGCAGCGGCGCATCGGACTTCCACTGGCTATTCAGGTTCGGGCGTGCGATGTAGAAGAGATGATTGTGCATGCCCACGATGCCCGGCATCACCGTGTATCCGCGGAGGTCAAGAACCGTGGCGCCTGCGGCCGCCGCAACGTCGATGCCTTTCTGGATCGCTGAAATCTTTCCGTCCTCGATGACTACATTCTGATCTTCCACCGCGGCCGCGCCCGTACCATCAATCACGCGCACATGCGCCAGCACAACCTTGGCGGCATCCACCCGCACGACCTGTTTCACACTCTCGGAAAGTTCGGCAGTTTGCGCGGTCGCCGGCAGCAAAAAGAAAAACACCGCGAGGACAGACGCAATGATATGTCGCATGCTTACCCCTCCTGAACGTTCAGACATTGTACCGGACTCGTTTTGGTCTACTATCCGCGCCACGAGGTCACGGCGAACCTTTCCCTATCCGCCCGACGACGAACGGAACGCCACGGCATCTCTGGTGGCCTTATGCTCCGCGATGGCGTGCGGCGGGTGGAAGCCAACATCGAAAGGTGGAGTAGCCGAGGGCCGATAAGCGACAGCAGGTTGTGCTGATTGCGGGCGAGTGACGGACAAATCGGAAGTAATCCGGAGGAGCCTAGTTTTGGTTCTAGGCTCGGCGTCAAACTCTGGGTGATAAGATCGCAGGATGCCAAAGACACTGATGCAGTCTGTAGTTAGTCAACTCCAGAAGGAACGCACACGACTTGAGGATGAACTGCACCGCGTAACCGCTGCCCTCACAGCGTTCGGGAAAGCCTACCTGCGCGGGAGAAAATCTAGCCGGAAGAAGAGAACCATTTCGGCGGCAGGACGCAAGAGAATTGCAGCCGCGCAGAGGGCACGCTGGGCAAAGGTCCGGGCTAAGAAGTGAGATCCGGTCCACCGTTTTGAGCGCTACCGCCTCCCGGTACACATCTCGGGTTCGCGTCTTCTGCATATTTCAATCTCTCGGAGACTTTCCGAGGGTCAATCTGGGCCATTTCGGGTCCAATAACAGGTCGATGATTTCCGGAGATCCTGATCGCGCCATTATTTCTGGATTGCCGACGATTCGCTCAGAATATGGCCGCAACACAAATTGCTTGAGCCATCGCCGAGCGTTACAAAACTCAAAAAACGATACTGAACCTGGCGACCGCGACCAGCCTCCCGGTGCGAATGTGTTGTCTGTAACCTGGAACCGAGAGGGGGCTCAAACCAGCCACTTTGTTGACAAGAACGCCTGAGCGTTTCACGATCATTGGAGTTCTCCAAATCTTCCTTGCTTGGGGCAGATGTGGGGACTTCAGGTTACGCTGCGGAGACCAGTCGGACCGCGTGGAGCCGTGAGTGAGAATCGGGATTGATTTGGGTGGAACCAAAATTGAGGCTATTGCGCTTGACGACACCGCTACTGGGGCCGGCGCCACGCTCTTTCGGCATCGCGTACCTACGCCCACCGGAGACTACGCCGGCATCTTGAACGCCATTGCCGAGCTGCTCGCGTTAACGGAAAACGAGACAGGCCAACCCGGTACGGTGGGCATCGCCACTCCCGGTGCGATCTCGCCCTCCACGAGCCTCCTGAAGAACTCGAACAGCACCGTCCTAAACGGCAAACCCCTCGACCGTGACCTTGAGGCCCGGTTGGGGCGGCGAATACGCATGGAGAACGACGCGAATTGCCTCGCCCTTTCGGAGGCCGTCGATGGCGCTGCCGCCAACGCCCGCGTCGTTTTCGGCGTTATTCTCGGGACTGGCGTAGGCGGAGGCGTGGTGATAAACCGGCAGATCCATGACGGACGCAACAGAATCGCCGGCGAATGGGGCCATAATCCGCTTGCCTGGGCCCGTGCGGACGAGCTACCCGGCCTAGGTTGTTATTGCGGGAAGCTAGGCTGTATCGAAACCTTCCTATCGGGCGCCGGCCTGACGCTGAAAACGCAAGCAGCTTGAGTATCGAACAGAACCCAGGTGATCTCCCAAGGTTTTCATGCCTCGGTGGTGGCCAATCGGTTCTTGCGATGCTCCGGTTCGAGGGAGAGTATCCATTCGCTCATTCAGGCACTTGTGTGCTGTAGTCCAGCACCGAGTCTCCGGGTCAATCCTATGCCCCCTCGGATAACCGAAAAAAGCTGTAGGCCTCGAGCCTCAGATAGGATCTTGGTTGGCACTTAAGCCAACGCTTAAGCTTGCGTAGCTTCGGAACCGA
>PLHP01000033.1:2475-2927 GCA_003138955.1 Acidobacteriaceae bacterium
TCTCTCAGAGGGGCGGGGAGAAGCTTTTTTCCTTGACATCCTCTTTTATAGGATGAGTGAAATCGGGATTTGAACGAAGCCGCTAGCGCGGCGGACGCTTTCGCGTGCTCGAAGGCAACAGTGTGGGAGGTTCCGGACTTTCCAGACCGGCGAGGCTTGAGGAAGGATCGGTCTTGCGCTACGATGAAGCCATCCTGAGGCGATGGATTCCTCTTTAGATCGATGAGCATCAATAACTGCCTTTTTGACAAAAGCCGCTTCTGGCAAGGCTTTCCAAGCGAAAATCGATTGAAATCCCATAGGGAGTCCCGCATCCGCCGCCACCGCTAGCGGCTTCCTTCAAATCCCCCTATCGCAAATGCCCCGGCGGGACACACTCGGGGCTTACGCGGCTGCACGGCGCCGGCGCACTTGCGATAGAGCACTAACATTTTTCGCCAATTGACAAGATA
>PLHP01000287.1 GCA_003138955.1 Acidobacteriaceae bacterium
CACGGGAATTGTTGGATGTAACGCTGCCGACAGCTGGCGGGCGCGATATCGTACGCCAGCCACAGTCTCTCCAGCTTCACCAGGAGAACGCTTGCCGATAGGATAGAGTGGCACCCTGCGACCGTTGCATGCAACCACGTAGCGGGATTCCGTGGTGAAACCGGACACCTTGACCTGAATCCGCTCGAACGATGAGTCCACGGCGCGAACCGCTCGGCCGGAAGTAGTCTCTTCCGCGAGAACATTCCAAGGCTCGAGGGCCTGACGCAACTCGAGTTCGACGCCCTCTACAGCGATCGACCCGATCTTCGGAAAGCGAAACTCCAGCTGTGCAGCAAACCACTTCTCCTCGAAATTGTAGTCAGACCGGCACAACTGAGTGAGCACATCGTAAAAGTCGCGCCTGACAAAATGCGGCAGCATAAAACGGTCATGGAGCGCGGTGCCCCAACGGACCAGGCCGCCCTCGAATGGACGTTTCCAAAACATGCATACCAACGCGCGGATGAGCAGCATCTCCACAAGACCCATTCTGACATGCGGAGCCATTTCGAAGGCACGCAATTCGACCAAGCCCAGGCGCAACCCGCGACCCTCCGGGGGATAGAGCTTGTCGATGCAGAACTCCGCACGATGCGAGTTTCCAGTAACATCGACGAGCAGGTCGCGGAACAATCCATCCACCGTGGTCGGCGGGCAGTCGTTCGCAGGCAAATTGCTAAAAGCGATCTCCAGTTCGTACAAGGCATCCGTGCGCGCCTCGTCTACGCGCGGAGACTGGCTTGTCGGGCCCACATACATGCCGGAAAACAGATACGAGAGCGATGGATGGTTCTGCCAGAATGCCAGCATGCTGCGCAGCAGATCCGGGCGGCGCAGGAACGGACTATCCAGCACGGTCGCTCCGCCGATCACGATGTGGCTGCCGCCGCCGGTAGCAAGATGGCTGCCGTCATAGGCGAATTTTTCAGCGGTCAACCGATTACGGCGCGCTTCCTCGAAGAGCAGCGTGTGGATCTGTTCGAGTTCGTCCCAGTTGCTCGCGGGCGGCAGGTTTACCTCGAGAACGCCGGGATCGGGAGTGATGCTGAATGATCGCAACCGTGGATCGGAAGGCGGAGGGTAGCCCTCCAGCCACACCGGCGTGTGCAGATGCTGGCATGTATCCTCGACGGCAGCGAGCAGGTCGAGATAGTCCGCGAGATTGGATTCATACGGCAGAAACACGTGCAGGCGGCCTTCCCGAGCCTGCACGCACAGCGCTGGACGGATCAACTCCGGCGCTGCTTCGGGCGTGCTCGGGAGAGCGGGTAGCGAATCGGTCGGAGGATTTCTCTGGAAGAGATCCATCCGCCGGCTCGGGCGTGATGGGAGCTTGATCCGGGCTTCGGATTGCGCAGCGAACGGCGCCCGCTCGTACTCATATTCGAGTTCGTATTCCAGCAAATCAGGCGCCACCCAGGGCATCGACTCGGTCGGTATGCGGTAGCCGATGGGGGAATCGCCTGGCGACAGTAACAGCCGTTCCGGGCGACGGAACCACAACTGGCTCGACCAGCACAACCGGCCCGCCGGTTGACGGCGGCGAATGGGCAAAATGTACCCGGCCGGCTCCGTCGACTCATCTTCGCGGTCGTAGGCTGGCAGCGCGTTTTCGGAGCTCACCTGAAGGCGACGCGTGAGCGCTTCTATGAACTTGAAAGCATCGGGCGCGCCAAGGCCGCAGGCCTGGACTTCGCCAGCAATTGTGCCAGCAATTGCGCCAGCGATGAGATCGATATTCTCCCAAACGGGGACGCCATCGACGCGCCAGGAGCAGCTCAGCGCCCAACGCGGCAACGGCTCGCCTGGATACCATTTGCCTTGTCCGTAGTGAAGCAGCGCGCCGGGCGCCACTTTCTCGCGGAGGCATTGGATGAGAGCCAAGCCGCGGGTTCGCTTCATTGCTCCCAGAGCATCGATGTTCCATTGCGGGCTCTCGGGCTCGTCGATGCCAACGAACGTCGGCTCGCCGCCCATGGTCAGGCGTACATCCTGCGCTTCCAGGTCCGCGTCGATGCGATGCGCCACCTGTTCGACCTGCAGCCAAGCCTCCTCGGTGAAGGGCTTGGACGGCCGTGGTGCGTCATTCAAGCGGCGAATGGAAATGGAGTAGCCGAAGTCCACGTTGGCCAGTTCGACCGTGCCCTCAATGGGCGCGGCCTTGGAAGCGTTCGGGGTGCAGACGAGCGGGATGTGACCCTCGCCGGCGAACAGGCCCGAGGTCGGATCCATCCCCATCCAGCCCGCACCCGGCAAAAACGCTTCTGCCCAGGCATGGAAATCCGCAGAGTCGCTTTGCGGACCGCTCGGACCTTCCGGCGAACCTTGCTGTGAACTGTCGTCCGGCGCCAACTGAATCAGATACCCGGAGACGAAGCGTGCCGCGATTCCCAAATGCCGCAGAATCTGCACGAGCAGCCATGCCGAGTCACGGCAGGACCCCGTGCACTTCTCAAGGGTCTGCTCGCATGTCTGGATGCCCGGATCCATCCGCGTCACATATTCAATTTCGTTTTTCACCCGCCGATTCAAGTCAACCAAAAAGCTGATCGTTCCTCGTGTCTCGCGGGAAAGCTTCCCCAGAAAAGCCTGGAGTAGAGGGCCGGCCGGATCGACCCAAAGACAGGGTTCGAGATCCTTAGCCAGCTCCGGAGCGTACTCGAAAGGGTAGTNNGAGGCCCACCTCAACCACAAACTCGTTGGTCTTGTCAGGAAAAAGAAGGCGCGCCAGATGATTGTTGTGGGGGTCGAGCTGCCAGTGGAGAATGTGCCCGGCGGGAGTGACGCTAAGCGAGTAGCTGAGGATCGGCGTTCGACAATGAGGGGCGGGACGCAACCGTATAACCTGTGGACCGACTGAGACCGCCCTGTCGTAACGGTACCGTGTCCAGTGATTGAGAGCAACCTGTATGCTCATCCACCCTCATGCGGCCCACGCCTGGAGTTTCTGGTTCGTTCTCACTTCGCTGCAAACCCGGCTACCTAGATTAGCGCTTGCAAAGCACTCTGCACGCTTTCACTGCTGCTGTTGCTGAGCATCGGCCAACTGCGATTGGGTCTCGTCAAGAAATTGGGACCACTCTTCGTCCGCCCCAAACTCCTCGTCGGGAGGGAGCACGGCTTGGGACGGCGTGACCCGAACTCGAACCTGGAGCTGCGTGTCCGCTTCTCCCTTCATCACGCCCATTGTGGGTGGAACGCTCGCATAATCGCGACCGATTGCGGTGCGAATGTGCTTTTCACCCGCGAGGCAATTAATCGTCGGATCGAAACCTACCCAGCCAACGCCGGGGAGAAGGGCTTCCACCCAGGCATGTGTAGCGCTGTCCACCGCGGGATGAGCATTTTCGCTGCTGTGGTAAAGGTATCCACTGACATAGCGACAGGGAATTTTGGCATTTCGCACGAGTGCGATCATGATATGAGCAAAATCCTGACATACACCCTGTCTCGACCGAAGGGCATGCTCAATCGGCGATCTTACCGCGGTGCTTCTCTTGACGTAGCTAAGACTGCGATGCACACCGGCGGCAAGATCCTGGAGAAATGCCAAAGGGCTTCGTCCATCCCTTTCCGTCGCGCCGATCTCCTTGGCCAACTCTTCAAGCTCCGGTGAGGGGCGCGCAAAATGACTCGGCATCAGCATGTCCCAGTAATCTTCTTCCTCGACGAGCTGTTCCAGATGACTCCACCCTTCGTAGTCCATGGGCGCGAGAACCGAGGGTTGAACATCAATATTTACCAAAGCGTCCGAGATGATAGTGAGCTGGCCATGGCGGGAAGGCAAGTCAAAGTGGTGCACGAGATTGCCATAGGAATCGGTATAGCCAAAAATGCGGGCTCGCGGATTGACCGACAGCTGAAAAACGAAACAGCGCTGGTTGCCTTCGCTTCTGGGGTGCATGCGAACTTCCATCATGCTTTGCCAGACGAGATGGCTGTAGCGATAGCGCGTGAAATGGCGAATGGCGTAGAGCATTAGTTTTGGAAAGCAACCTCAATTGGATATTCGATATAGAGTTCGTGAACCGCCGCATGCAGTTCGCGGCATTGCTCGATGATGGCCGCAAGATATTTGTGCAATCCGGCAATGATTTCGTCAACTTGCACGTAGGCGACCATCGATCGCAACCGCCCCATCAATCTTTCGACCTTTTCGGTCCTGCGGCTCAAGGAAAGATTGCCGATTGAAGTCAAAGCGGTGTGCATGCGGTCCAGCGAATAACGGACGGAATAAGGGAACCCGGGCTTCAGCAGGAGGAAATTCGCTATCCGTTCCGGTTTGAGTTCGGCGGTGCATGCCTTGCAATAAGCTTCAAACGCAGCGCAACTGCTTAACAGGCCCACCCAATCCAAATCATCAGCATGCTTGTCGATGACAAAATAAGCGTCCAGCAGGACGCAGAGATTGCAGGCCCTCTCGATATATTTGCCGAGCTGGATAAAATGCCAGGCCTCGTCGTGATTCATAGTGTCGGCGGTAATTCCATTAAACCTGTACGAGCCTTCGCGAACCAAGCTCACCATTCGCATTGCACCTGCGTCATCATCGGGTTGCAGCTCAAAGCCAGTCACCTCGTGGAAGAGACGATTCAGGTGCTCCCACATCTCCGAGCTGATCTCCTCGCGAACTTGCCGGGCATTTTCGCGGGCCCCGCTGATGCATTTCACAATCGAAAAAGCCCCTTCCGGATCCGCTACCAACAAAAACAGAGCACGCTGCGGGTCGACGTTGCTAGCAGCCGCACCGGGGGCGAGCGAGGAAACGGCGCGAAACCAGCGCTCTTCCGTGGAAAACTTTGCCGGATTCAGAATCAGGCCGTAAGTCGCCTTCACCACTCGCGAGGCATTGTCCGCCCTCTCGAAATAGCGGCTCATCCAGTA